>JAZOOE010000097.1:0-16026 GCA_045654865.1 Acutalibacteraceae bacterium
CGGCCCTTTTGAATATATCTCGGAGACCGCCTCCTCAGGGCGCTTTCCGAGCTTTTGACATACCAGCTGAGCAATCAACGGACTTCCGCATCTGCCGTCTAAAAACTCATAAGCCGATGCCAGCACGTCCGAACCGAAGTGGAATCCGCTTCCACCCTTATCTATCATATATCCCCATCCGCCTATTCGTCTTAGGGTGTTCTTGTTTCTTGCATAAGCAACAATTCCCGTACCGATAATCACAATCATTCCGTCTTCACCGTTTAATGCCATCTGCAAAGCAAGCTCCGTATCACTGCCGTTAGCACATTTTGCAAAGCCAAACTCTCCCAGGAAGGAACTCAGCTCCGTTTTTATGTCGTCAGAGCCTCCTCCTGCTATACCCGCAAAGGCAAAGATCTGATTAAAGGGAATACCCTTACAGACCGTCTTAATTCCGTCTCTGAGAACACTTTTGCAATTTTCCGTGCCTGCATTTACAGGATTTGAAGAATCGAGAATTACTCTGCTGATTTCATTTTTATTTATATCTGTCAACAAGAACTCCGTTTTTGTGCCGCCTCCGTCTATACCCAACAGAAACTGCGATCTTTCTTCAATCATACACCATTCCCCTTGTTTTCAGTTCATAAAACTGATTCTTATTAAAGTTTATCACATCTGCCGATATTCAACAAGCACAAATATATTTCAAAAGGCATAATTAATTGAATTTACCCTCATTTATTGAAAAATCGTCTGATTTATTTCAAAACATACAAAACAAGTCCGTTATTATATACATTATTGATAATTGCATATATATAATAAATGTAGTAATATAGAGAATGGATTATTTTATAAAAATTTGGGCAAGGAGAAAATACGAAAATGGGCAATAAACAAACTATCTACACCATCGCGACGGCTCATCTTGACACGTCCTGGCTGTGGAAGCTTGAGCAGTCAATTGAAGAATATATCCCCGATACGTTAAGAAGAAATTTCGAGTTCTTTGAAAAATATCCCGAATACAGATTCAATTTCGAGGGCAGCATCAGATACGAGTTTATTAAAGAATATTATCCCGACAAATTTGAAAAAATCAAGGAATATATAGCAAAAGGAAAATGGAACCCCTGCGGTGCATGCTATGAAAACGGTGACGTCAACATTCCGTCTCCCGAGGCTCTGACAAGAAATATACTTTACGGAAAAGATTTCTTCAGAAAAGAGTTTGGCATTGAATCCGAAGATATTTTTCTTCCCGACTGCTTCGGCTTCGGAAAGGCACTTCCCACAGTTGCGGCTCATTCACGAGTAAAGGGTTTTTCAACGGGCAAGCTGATGTGGGGCAGCTCAGTTGAAATTCCATTTGATATAGGAAGATGGAACGGCATTGACGGCAAGGGTATGTGGGCTGCCATTATGCCCTTTGCATATACAACGGCATTCAAAAACATCAGAAACAACAAACGAATCAATGAAAAGCTTGAAAACAGCCGTAAGAAAGGGCGTCCTGACTTTACTTTTGTTTACCACGGATGCGGTGACAGAGGCGGCTCCCCTCACAAATCTTCCGTTAAAGACGTAATCAATGCTCAAAGATCAAACACATCAAGCAATACTCTCGTTTATTCTTCAACCTCTAAGGAATTTTTTGATATGCTTGACGGACTTGACAACGAAATATCAAGCCGCTTGCCCGAATATAACGGTGAATTTCTGCTTACCGCTCACGGTGCGGGCAGCTATACCTCACGAACGGTTACAAAGCGATGGAACAGACGCTGTGAACTTCTTGCGGATGCAGCGGAAAGGTTCGCTTCTGCGGCTTTCGCATCCGGCTTAGCACCTTATCCTCAGTATGGCTTGGATACTGCATGGAAAAAGGTTATAGCACATCATTTCCACGATGATATTACAGGAACATCCTTTGAGGAATGCTACATAAGATCCCATAATGATTACATTCAGGCAATGAACACGTTTTCAGCAGAATATACGGCTGCCGTAAAGGCAATTGCTGCGCAGCTTGACACCTCATTCTGCAAAGGAATTCCCGTTATTGTTGCAAATCCAGTTCAGACTGTTTCCGTGCGCAGGGAGGCTGTTACAGTCAGACTTGACAAGCCTGCTTCAGTTATTGCCGTTTACGATAAGACCGGAAACAAAATTCCTTGTCAGTTAAAAGCGCTATCCGACAGCTCCGTTAAAATATCCTTCTTAGCAGAAGGATTATCAAACGGGCTTTCGGTTTATGATTTACGCGAAGAAGATACCGACATTTTCGAAACAGGTCTCAGCATCAGCGAAAATACGTTGGAAAACAACTACGTTAAGGTCACGATTGATTCAAATGGTGACATTTGCAGTATTTATGACAAAGCTCTGCAAAAGGAATTGCTGTCTGCTCCCGTTAAGCTTCAGATACTTAACAACGTACACAGCTTCGACTGGCCCGCTTGGGAAATAAAATATGAGGATTGTTGCGGTACGCCTTATATGAGCCTTGAAACTCCGCATATCTGCATCAAGGATAACGGTCCTGTTTCCGCCTCATTGGAAATCACCCGCAAAGCAGGAAAATCCACATTCCGCCAGATAATTTCCCTTGATTGTGTCAGTCAAACGGTAAAAATATACAACGAAACCGATTGGCGTGAGGAAGCATCCTTACTTAAAGCCGCATTCACTCTTAACGCAAAAAACAAAAACGCAAGCTACGATATCGGATGCGGTGCAACCGTAAGATCGACGAATACAGAGAAGCTTTATGAGGTACCTGCTCAGAAATGGGCAGATATTACCGATGAAAACGGTGAATTCGGAATTACCGTTTTCAGTGATTCAAGAGTCGGTTGGGATAAGCCCGATGAATCAACCCTGAGACTGACTCTGATGCACACACCTATGATAAATTATCGTTGGGAATGCTCTCAGCACATTATGGATATGGGACTTAACAGATACTCCTTCGGCATAATGGGACACAGCGGAGATTGCAGAGATGTAACAGCCGAGGCTGACTGCTTCAACCAACCTATGCATACATTTATCTGTGACAAGCATTCGGGAAAAGCAGATAAAGACTTTTCCTTTGTAAAACTTAACTGCGACAGTGCAAGAATCAGTGCCATAAAAAAAGCACAGAACTCCGATATGATCGTATTCCGTGTAACAGAATGCTCCGGATTCGATCAGAATGACGTATCTGCTGAATTTTCTTTACCCGTACGAAGGATATTTGAAATAAACGGCGATGAAACGGTTATCAACGAATATCCGTTGAATGACGGTAAACTTCAATTCTCCATAGGTCACAATTCAATCCGCAGCTTTGCAATTGAATTTGCACAAGAAGCCGTTGACCGTTCTTCATCAGAAAAAATTTCACTCAGCTTTAATTCCACGGGAATCACAAATGATAGCAACACCTGTACATCCACCCTAAAAAATTCAATATCCGTTCCGTCTGAGCTGATACCCGATAATTTAATTTTTTCCGGAACTTCATTTGAATTCTCCCAAGACAAATTGAATTGTCTTGTCTGCGACGGAAGCAAAATCAGTATTCCCGCAGGCTATGACACAATCCACTTGCTGTGCACATCGCTCGGAGGAGATAAGCTCGTCAGTTTCAAAGCGGGAGAAAATGAGTTCCTTCGTCTTATTCCCGATTGTTCAGAGGAATTGGGTTATTGGGATATGATGCAGCAGAAAAAGACCGGCTACATTAAGAAAATCCCACAGGCCGTCACCTTCTCTCATCAGCACTGCCGCGACGGAAATGTTACTGCAAAGCAGTTTTATCTTTTTGACGTTGAGCTCGCTGTCGGAGGCTGTTCAGAGCTTACACTGCCGACAGACAAGGACATTGTAGTGTTTGCGGCAAGCGCATCAAACAATTCCTCTTCCCTGTATAAGGCTTCGGAGCACTTTGATTCATTGGAAAAGCGCGACTTTGATTACACATTTTCTGATTATGCAGTTAAACAGATGGAGCCTAATCGACTCGAAAAAATACTCGACAAATTCATTGATCGCAAATTCGGAATAAATTTCAAGATCGACGATTTTTACAACAAATATGCATTCAATGAGCTTTATTACATTCTGAGAAGCCTCAACACAAAGCTGCATTATAAAAAGCTTACAGAAAAACTGTTAAGCAGTCGCAAAGCTCTGAAATAGGCTTAAATTCCCCATAATCGTAAACCAAGGAGGTTATTTATATGGCTACAGACAACAGCTCTTCAAATGCAAAGGCATTTGAGGAATTGAAACAACTTGATAAATTGAACCTTGAACAGAATTTCATCGGTCAGACTCAAGACAGAAGATACGTCGGCTCAAAGGAAACCCTCGGATTTGTTATCTGGGACGCGGCTCAGAGCTTCAATATCAATATTTTCTCTACTCGTTTTGTTACGAGCATCGTTGAGGTCGATCTCGGACTTCAGACAATCGCCAACTCAATCAACAGCATCTGGGATATTGTTAATGACATCTTTTTCGGTGCAATCGTTGACAAAACAAGAACACGTTGGGGTAAATTCAGACCTTATCTGTTATTCCTTGCTGTCCCGGGCTGCATTCTCACTTCGCTTTACTGGCTTATGCCTTATCTTTTCGCGGGTACTTCACAAGGCAATCTGATCAAATTTGCTTTCTATCTTCTGCTCACAATAGCACGAGAGGGCATTACCACATTTCAGACTATCTCAAGAACAGGCCTTATGTCAACAATAACACCCCACCCGAATGACAGAACAAGACTAATCACCATGGCAAACTTTGCTTCGGGCTTCTTCGGAGAAAAGCTTCCCGAGCAAGCTGTTACCATTCTCATAGACGTTTTAAGAGGTATGTTTCTTGACAATGAAAAGAAGCTTTCAAGCGCCTACACAATGTTGTTTTCAGGTATGGGTGTATTTACCACCTTTGCATCAAGTGCGGCTTCATTCTGGTTCTTCCGACTTTCCAAGGAAAGAGTTATGCAGTCCATTAAATCCCCAAGCGTCTGGATGTCGGTAAAATCGGTAATAAACAACAAGCCTCTTCTGCTTATCACATTATCTGACTTTTTGAGCGGCTTTGCCATAAAAGGAAGTCAGGATGACTATTACACGGACGTACTTCATTTCTCCTCTATGACACTTGTAGCAGGAATCCCCGCCGCTCCCATAAGTCCGGCAAGCTATGCATGGGTTCCTTGGATGAGAAGACATTTTTCAAGCCGTCTTCTTTATATTCTCGCAAAGGAAATCGGTAACATTCTTTATATTCCCGTTTTCTTCTTCGGCTGTCTCGGAATGAAAAAGGATTTTTCGGGCGGTATGTATCAGAAAATAGTGCCTATGGGTATAGCAATGGCATTATGGGAGATCATCTGGACTCTGTTCTTTGGTCTCAAATCCGTTATCGGTACAGAAATGTATAACGAAGCTATGGACTACTGTGAATGGAAAAACGGCTACAGAACTGAGGCAATGGCTTCGGTCACGAAGGGAATTGCAGCTAAAATCTCATCTAATACAAGCACAGTCGTTACAACTGCAATCAAGAAAATAATCGGCTATGAGGCAAATGCGTTCAGAACAGGTAAGGAACAGACCGACAGAGTTAAGTTCTACATATTTGCTATGTTCACCATCATTCCTGCTGTAACCGGATCTCTCGGTATTATTCCGATGCTGTTTTATGATCTTAACAATGACAAGAAAGAAAAAATGTACGCAGAGCTGCTTGCCCGCAGAAGACTTATGACGGAAATTGTCGAAAATGCTGACGTGGATACGGTTGAAGCTGCCGCGAAAATACAGATCAACTCAAATCAGAAATAAGTATCGGCATTTTTCTGCTCTTATAAAACAGTAAAGGAAGAGAAACAATGGAAATACGGCATATAACCAAGGATGAGGGCGTAGACTTTCTCAAGATTTCGTCAGCATCATTTATATGGAAATTCAACGAAAAAGAGGATACCGGCGTTGATTTCCCCGTGCTTGGAGCTTTTAATGACGGAAAATTGATTGCAGGTGTTGAGCTGTATGATTATAAAAGCAATTTCTGCGGAAATTTTCTTAATTCGCTTATAATAAGCGGAGTATGCAGTAAGCCGGAATGCCGTCGTATGGGCGGAATCCGTGAAATATTCAACAAGATCGGCTCCATGGCAGCAGAAAACGATTGGAATATTGGCTTTCTTCATCCGTTTTCAATTGCATATTATGAAAAATTCGGCTATGCAAATCTTAACAGAGTATTCGGAATTAAAATCCCCTTTGACAATCTCAGCTTTATTCCCCGCAATACGGACGTTGTTCTTTACGACGGCGAGCAGTTTGATGAACTACAGGCGCTCCACGCTGAATGTGCATTAAACGAAAATTTAACCACCCTGCGAGACGATAAAAAGCATTTCTGTGATAAGCCTCTTGAAAATACCGAGTATACCTATTTCCGCCGCAACTCCAAAGGTAAGGCGGACGGTTACGTAAGATTCACGGTTAAAAGACCTGACGTCCTTACTGTCGAAGATCTTTTCGTGCTTACCCCTGAGGCGCTTTACGGAATTCTCGGATTTTTAAGAAACTATGATTGTATCGTAAAGCACATAAACATCCGCAAGCAATATCCCGGCTCCCCCGCTTCTCTGCTTGCCGACAGAATACCTGACGTTATCTATACTAATGACGGCGGAATAGCCGCAAGAATTTATAACATGGAAAAAATACTCGAAAACAACTCATATCCCGAAGAATACGGCAGTTTCAGACTTTTATGTCAGGATGAGTTAAGTCAGAACAACGGTATATTTGAGGTCGAATATCAGCACGGTAAGGCAATAATAACAAGAAAAAGCGGAGGAGATTTCGACATATCACTGACTCCCTCTGCCGCAGCAAGACTACTGCTTGCAGGTGAAGGTCACAACAGATACTCTGCCCCATTCATCAACGGCGTTACGCTTAACAAAAACACCGATGACTTTTTCAGAGCATTCCCCCATCGGATTACAAGATTTTCAGACAGCATCTGGTCCGACTAAAGGTCAAACAGTACAAAAAAATATCATATCGGAGAAAATATTATGAAAGCAATAAAGAGATTTTTAAGCTATTCCCTGGTATTTTGTATTCTAATTTCATCCTTCTGTTTCACGGCTTCTGCGGATTACCATTCATTTAACGTTACTCAATCGGTCATCGTCATTTCGAAAAATGCAACAATAACAGAAAATTACGCAGCCGAGAGACTTCAATATTATCTTCAGGAAATTACCGGTGTTAAAATTGAAATAAAAACCGATACTGAAAGCTTCAAGCTTGAGATTTGCATCGGCAACACCGACAGAAGCGATCCTTTCCCCTCAGATGCCGCTGACGGTAGCTATAAAATAACATCAGATGACAAAAAGATTATAATCAACGGCGCAGGCAATAAGGGCGCAATCAACGGAGTGTATGCTTTCCTCGAAAAGCTTTGCGGATGTCATTGGTATGAAAAGGATGTTATTGTTATCCCAAAAAACAATTCACTTACCGTTCCCGATGATATCTGCATTGAATACACACCTTATTTTGAGTATTCTGAAACAGATACAAGAAGCTCAAGTGATCCTGAATTCTCAATTGCCAACGGACTTACGGGAGGAATTTACAAAAATCTTACTCCCGAACAGGGCGGTGCTGTTGAGTACATCGGCTCGTCAAGTCACACCCTTATTAATTTATTCTGCAAGCCCGAAGTCTATTTCGATCAGCATCCCGAATATTATGCACTTCATAACGGCAAGCGTGTTTCATCACAGCTTTGCCTTACAAACGAGGACGTGAAGAACATAGTAACCGCGGAAGCACTCGCATTGCTCGAGAAACAATACGATCCCACAGCATCCTTACAGATCCTTTCAATCACCCAAAACGATAACGAAGAATATTGTCAATGCAGTAATTGCCGAGCTATAGATAACGCAAACGGCTCTCATGCAGGAACAATGCTGACATTCGTCAATGAGATCGCTTCAAGAATAAAAGCAGGCGGCCAATACGAAAATCTTGCAATTGACACATTTGCTTATCAATATACAAGAAATACTCCCTCTCAGGTAATCCCCCGAGACGACGTAATTATCAGACTGTGCTCAATAGAATGTTGCTTCGGTCATACCCTTGACGATCCCGATTGCGACAACAATGCGGAATTCATGTCGGACCTTTCCGATTGGAGCAAAATTTGCGACAGATTATATATCTGGAACTACAATCTTAACTGCGACGAAAGCGTAAACATCTATGCAAACTTCGGAGTTCTTCAAAGAAACACTCAGATTTTTTATGAGCACAACGTCAAGGGAATTTATCAACAAGGCATCTTCTACTATGAAAACTGTGATACTGAGTTTTTTGAAATGAAAACATATCTCCTGTCCCGGCTTATGATGGATCCTTACCTTGATTATGAAAGCGAAAAAATGGGGTATTTACAAGCAGTTTACGGTCCCGGAGGAAAATATCTTTATGAGTTCATCAACATTATCACAGAACACGCGGTAACCGATATAACACATTTATATCTTGAGCAGGATTCCCGTTTTTCACTTCCGGGAATGACTCCTTGTGAGGTTGAGCACTGTAATGAGCTGTGGGAACAAGCAAAGGCAGAAGCACTGAACGAAGAGCAGTTAAACAGAATACTCCGTTCGGAATTAAGCTGGAGATATTGGAAATGCTCTACTATGCGTTCTGAATTTTCAAGATTACAGCATCCTTACCTCTGGATGAAAGCGAACAAGGATCTTTATAATGACTTAGTTGCTATGGGTGTTACAAGACTCGGAGAAAGACAAGGTCATGAAATTTCACATAACGATTTAAGACATCTCACCAGAAGAATATATACGTGGATCACTCTTTACGATGAGCCTATATGGGATGCTATCAATCCGATTGCTGTATATTTGTACGAGCTGATGGAAAGATATTATAATTTCTTTCATCCCGCCCTTTATCTTAGCTTGATATAAAACTGATATTAAAAGTTACTGTAAAAAACGAAAGTTTTTTACAGTAACTTTTTTTACGTAATACAATATCCGCGGACTCCCTGTATCTGCAGGGAACCCGCGGTTCATTTTATTATTTATCAACCAAGAGAATCTCCGGTCAATAATCCTTTCAGTCCTCTTATAGGAGAAAGAACACGGTCAACAGGACTTCCGCCGCCAAAAAGGAACAGAGAAGCCTTGCTTAATGCACAAGTAAAACTCTCAAGAATGGGATCAAGTGCAGATTCCTCTTCTGTTTCAATATTTTCATATCCTTCTGCACCAACCTTGTGAAGAATAGCGTCAAGTCTGTTTGCAGCCTTCTCTACTCTCTCCTGATCGGCTACTGTCATTTTAAGAACAGCCTCAGCCTCTGCAATTGCAGCATTAAGCTCTGTCTTATCCTCCTCGCTGAGATTGGTCTGATCTACCTTTTTTGCATCGGGAAGCTTCCAGCGGCGCATACTCTGTGTATAGCATGCACCGTTAAACTGAGGATAATTAACGGGATCGTCATTTACGTTGCTGACCTCACCGAGAATAATAGCCTTAGCAAGATTAAGAACAACGTCATTGTATCCCACCTCGTGATGCTGATCAAGGAATATCCATGTGTTTTCAGGAAGAATTGCGGTAGATACATCAACCATATTATCAGGAGAAATATGATTATGCTCGGGATTTGAGCAGTAGGTATTCTTCTCATATTCAATATCATCCAGAGTATATTCACCGGGAGCACCTGTTGCGCCGAGTGTTGTTGATGAAAGATTGATAATACCGTCAGAATTTACCTTTTCAGCAGAAGCAACAATATTGAAATACGTATACATCTGCTCACCGAAATCAAGATTTGCGCCTGAAATTGAATTTACTCTGACACCGTCAGCAACAGCATCAAGAATGTTCTGATTAAGGTTAAGTCTTGCCTGCTGGAAACGATCCGTTCTTTCTCTGAGAACGGGCTTATCAGAAAGATATCTGTCAGCAAGCTCCTCATATCTGTATGATGGCAACATCGCCCAGAACTGAGGACAATTGAGCATCAGTGTATCAAGAATACCACTCATAGCTCCCGTCAGCAATGCATTAATACCCGCTCTCGGAAGTATATGAAGCAAGGTATTGATAAGATAACCGAGTGTTGCGCTGCCCTCTGATTCAACAAAGATCTGAGCAATAAACTCGTGATAAAGGTATTCGTCCTCAAGACGCCACTCTCTTGCATAAAAATCAGCAATGATGTCGGTACCGTCAAGACAAGCAACCGCATTTACTATCTGATCAAGATCCTCATGACCGTATTTATCAAGATATGCAGTAAGAATAGTACCGCCAAGGCTTACCGGAAGAAGCGAAACCTTATCGTGACCTGTCTGCTCCTTTACCATTTCAATGTATTCCTTGAGATCATCAGCCGAATCCATCGGATCGCCGACAAGATTGAAGGTAAAGAAATAAACGTGATCCTCACCGATCTCGTCAACAAGAGGCTTCATAGGAACCATTCTGTAAGTCCAGTCAAGCTCATCCTCTGTCATATACTCGAGAGAATAGTTCCATCTCTGAGTTTTAAGGTTCTCAACGTGATCTCCGTTTTCATCACATCTCTGATACTTAAAAAGGTCACAGACAAGCTCGTAAGCAAGCTCGTCGATCTTAATGTTCTGCTGGATCACAATTGTCAGAAGAACTCTGAGAATTGCTTTTGCAATTACATCACCGGAAAGCGCTGCCTCGTTAAGAATAAGAAGCGTGCCGCCGATCTGGCTGTCTCCGTTCATAACGGGATTATCATTCTCGTCATAAAGATTTGTAGGAGAATGATTGATACCGGGAAGAACAATTACGGGGGAATGCTCACAATGACCTTGACAATCCGTTTTTACCTCAGCTGATGCACAAAGTGCAAAGCTTGAAGAAAAACAAGCAAAGCAAAGTACAATGGCAATTAATTTTTTTAATGTTTTGCTCATAAAATATCCTCTCTTTCCTGACATTAAGCATATATTATCATACTTTTATGCCTGTTGCAATAACATTATTTCAAAAATACGTCTTTAACAGCTTCAAGGTAACCGTATCCGTAAAGATCATCAGGCTGAAGATAGCTGGTTTCCGTCCACTCATTCCAGCTGTTTACGGTAATCAGAGGAGCTCTCAATGCATTATTTTCCACAGCACCGTCAGTAAGCTTTTTGATTTTTTCGCAAGCAGCTTTGAAATTTTCGGGAGTATTATTTACAACCACTCCGGGAACAAAATCATAAAATCTAACGTTATTATCCCAGCCAACTGAAATATTCGGATAAAATTCAATAGCTGCCTTTTCGGTATCTGCCGTTATATTCTTAATATAGCTGTCCGTAAGCTCGGTATAGTCACCGTCAAGATTTGCGCTACAGCCCCAGTTATAGCTTGTCAAGGAATCAACACCAAGGTATCTGTAAAGCTCGAAGCAATCCACACCCTTATTTACGTCCCCGTCGTTAAGCCAGCCATAGGTACGGTTGCTCCAATGGACGACCTGAAAGTGAAGTCCTTTGAAGCCTGCGTCCACCGTCTTTTGTCTGAATAAATCCAGACCTTTTTTACATTCCTGAGTATTGTTGAAGGAACGGACAAAATTATCAAGGTCAAAAATCATATATACGGGACAGCCGTCTATCTGATAATAGTTATCCTTTTTGAAATATTTTTCAATTGTTCTGTCACATATATCTGAAAATATTTCCGGTGTGACCGCTCCGTTCCATATAACAGTTGAAAGATCTCTGTCAGAGTTTCTTTTATCCCATAAATGATTTGCATTATGATTTGCCCACATCAGATAGAATTTCATTTCCTTATTATTGCGAGCCTTTAAGAAGCCGTCATTAAGACAATTTTCAAGAAAAGGACGGTTATCATACCAATACCAATCGTAGATAAAAACGTTTACACCATAGGAAACAGCACAATCTATCTGCATTTCCATAACGCGGCTGTCTGCCTCATTGACGTAACCCCACGTAGGTATTCTCGGCCATCTGCATCCCTCATATCCCTTATTTGTCATCGCCTTAACCGTCTGCCACTCTCCGTATCCCTCCGGCCAGAAGATTCTTGTGCGTGGCTCATCCCCCGTATAAGACGGCCATATAAAAGCGGCTATATCGTATTTACCCATAATTACTCCTCCTTAAAGTTAGGTAAAAACAGTATAACACATATAAATCGGAATTTAAAGTTCAACTTTACAGCTTCTTTTTCATAAGTCCGTGCTTGTTGCAATAAATATAGATATATCCTCTGCCCCGAAGCTCCATTCTTGTTTCCGCATTTCCCTCGGATAAAATTTCTGAAACTGAATTCGATCAGTTGTAACGTGAGCGATGAATGATATAAAATGCTCCTTTGTCATTGAATGGTTAACGGAAATAAAATATTCATCCTCTACCCTATCAATGCATATTTTATGCTCGTCATCAAGCTCCTCTGCCTCCATTGCAGGTAAGGATATTCCGCAGCAGCTGATAACCGCCTCACCTGTAGTTCTTATTATGTTTCCACATATCGGACAAGCATAAAATTTCATTCTCAGCAGGTTTGAAGAAATATTTTTATTGATAACCGTATCACCGGACATCAGCTCCATTACTGATACCCCGAGTGTTCCTGCAAGAGGCTCGATCAACGTAATATCGGGAAGCCCCTTTGCCGTTTCCCATTTTGACACAGCCTTACTGCTGACACCTACCGCCTGAGCAAGCTGTAATTGCGTAAGGCCTTTTTTCTCTCTTAAACGTTTTATTACTGCTCCTGTCACATAATTATCCATATACGTCGCTCATTTCTGCTATATTTTAACACTGACAACCAACAATAACAACCTACGCTCGGTTGAATAGAAAAAAATACGGCAAAAGCGCCCCGAAATATCGGAGCGCAGTTAACGGTTATAAAATACTGTTATACCTTTTTACAAAATCCTTGTAGAAGCAGACACATTCACCGATATTTTTTATCTTGATATGCTCATCGGCACTATGAATTGATGCAAACTGCTTTTTATCAAGATCAATCGGAGCAAAACGCAGAATACTGTCTGCAACATCAGTAAAGCGTCTGGCATCCGTACCTGCGGTAAGAAGATAGGGAGCAACAATAACGTCGGGGAAATTTTCATTCATAATTTTCTCCAAAAGCTTATATGCCTCGGACTCAAATGATGAGGGCTTACAATAATCTCTTTCCGTCTCTTCAACGATAACGCCGTACTTTTCTGCTATTGCCTTTATTTTTTCCAGTCCCATGAGAAGATCATCCTCACGGATGCACCTCAGAAACATCGTGGCTTCGGCTTGCTTTGCCTTTATCTGAGGATCCTCCTTTGAACCGGCAAAAAGCGTAGTAAAGGAAATGCTCGTTGAAAGCATTGCCTTTGTCTGAGGGATTCCAAGCATAATTTTTTTGATAATAGGAGAAAACAAGCTAAGGTTTCCGAACAGAATATTCATCGGAAATGACATATAAGGTGCATGATATTCAAAGGTTGCCCTGACCTCGGGATGAAAAGCCCCCTTGTAAATCTTTGCCTTGCTGACCTCGTCAATAAATCGTGCAAGTCTGAGAACAGTGCTGTCATCGGAGGGATTGAGGCCACCGTGTCCCTTTGCAAGCCCCTGCGCTCTGCAAATATATAAATGACGGCTTTTTTCGTGTACAGCTACCATAGCACTCTTATTTTTAACTCCGGGGATCATCCCCTCTGTTATAGCGCCGCCCTCGTCAAGAACAACATCAAACTTAATACCGTTCTCTTTGAAATATTCGGTTGCAAGCACCATTCCCTCTCCGCAAACCTCCTCATTATCCGATGAACCGATATAAACGTTCATCCCTTCAAAATCAAAGCCCTCGGAAAGCAATTCCTCACAAGCCTGAAGCTGGGCAAATAAAGGAGTTTTTGTATCAATCGTTCCTCTGCCCCATAAAGCGCCGTCCTTTACAACTGCATTAAAGGGATCCGTTGTCCAGCTGTCGTCACCTTCAACTACGTCATGATGAGACATCAGCATTATATTCTTCGCGGCATTTTTGCCCTCTATGACGTACACAAAGCAACCGCTTCCGAAAACAAGCTTACGGGCGTGTTCTGAAATCAACGGAAAGCTGTTTTCGATAACATCGTAAAAACGAGCATATTCATTCTTATTTTCCGCGTTTCTTGTAAAAACGGTCTTGCAATCAACCATTTTTTTCAGAGTCTGTGCATATTCGGCATTCCTTTCGGCAGAAACGTTTTTTCTCATTTCCTCGCCGCTTAATACTCTTTTTTTCATTTTTCACTACCGCCTCTGTATTGTTCAATTGTTGAGGTAACCTTTTTATCATTATAGAAAATGAAGATTATAAGTGATAACAGACTGAAAATGCCCGCAAATACACCTGTAAGCTTAACACCCTGAAGCCCTACCGTTTCTCCTGCAAGAGCACCTACTGCAAGTATACTTGAAACACCCATCATAGCAATGGCTGATGCGATCTTTTCAATAAAGGTTTTTACTGCCGAAAAAATACCCTCACGGTTTACGCCGTTTACAAGACAGTCGCACTGAATAATATCGGAAATTACGGACTGAGGAAGAATATTAATAGCTGCAAAGGGGAAAGATACGATAACACCCATACCAAGTCCGATAAAAAGCTCGTTTCCCGGTGCCAATGCGGCTATTTTATCACCGAAATAAATCAATCCGAAAACCAAGGTAAAGATAACGCTTGCGATAATCAACGGCAGCTTTTTGTTATATTTTCTGCTTATCTTTATGATCAGAGGGAATAAGCAGATAGCAACGGCAATTGCGGCAAGCATTACAAGGAAGGACTGTGATTCGGGAACGTTCAACAGCATCGTAATATAGTAAAGCATAGCCGTCTGAAAAAATGCCATTGAAACACCGCTGAACAAATCACCGAGACTGAAAATTACAAAGTTTTTATTTCTGAAAACAAGAGAAAACGACTTGAGCATTGATTCTTTGGGCTTTGTATTTTCATGCACGTAATCCTTTTCATTGAATGCATAAGCACTGAGCAAAAGGCAAACAACACCAATCAGCGCGAATACCGCAAATACGGCACGCCATGCCCAAAGAGATGATAAGCCTGCATTTTTCAGCATATCAACAAACAATGTTGCAGCATACATAAAGGAGCTTGAGCCCATAAAGAATACGGTGCTGATTCCGTAATATCCGACTCTTACCTTAGCATCCGGGATAATTTCGGGAACAAGTGCGTTTCTCGGAATAAAATAAAACGTGTATGACGTATAGTAGCTGATAAGGAAAAATCCTACCCATACGGCATTGGCGGCAGAGCCCTCCTTAAAGGGAGCAAAGAATATCATCAAAACGGAAAGCGCATAAGGAATTGCGGCATATCTGAGGAAGGGCATTCTTCTGCCTGCCTTATGCGTACATTTATCCGACAAAGATGCAACAACAGGATCGGTAACCGCATCAACAATCTTACCGATTGCAGTGATAAGAGCCATAACGGTTATAAAGCCCAGCAGCTTATTATCGGGAAGGAGCACGGGCAAGCCGCTTTTCACGGTAGGCTGAAAG
This sequence comes from Acutalibacteraceae bacterium, assembly GCA_045654865.1. Lineage (GTDB taxonomy): Bacteria > Bacillota > Clostridia > Oscillospirales > Acutalibacteraceae > RUG806. The sequence goes on from JAZOOE010000097.1 coordinate 15,646, forward strand.
AAATAAAGAAGATAATTGCCGATCATACCGTTAAACAAGCCCTTTGCAATGTCGGCAAGACAATAACGGTACATTTTTCTTTTTGGTAACGCAGTAATCATTGTTATCACCTTTCAACTATTTTTTTGAATTTGCCTAATTGTAGCACTTATAAAAATAAAAAGCCACAATATTGCAGTAAAAATATTTTTTTATATATTTGCCACCTATTCAATCCAAAAAAAAACACGCTTCGACGTAAGGGTGACGGTAGTAATCCGAACCATGCCTGAAATCAAGCCCTTTCAGCGCTTTTCGGCGTTTCGGCTTTGAAAGGCGTCAGCCTTTCGGCACCCTCAACAACCAAAAATCATCTGAAAAATCTTTGATTTCAGGTCGAAG
>JAZOOE010000098.1:0-3444 GCA_045654865.1 Acutalibacteraceae bacterium
ATAAGTTGATATGGGAGGGTAGCTTATGCCGGGAAAGCAGAATTCTAAAATCAAGCTCTTATATTTAAAAGAAATCTTTGAAAAATACTCAGATGAGGACAATATTCTTAATTCGAATGACATAGTTTATCTATTGAATAAATACGGTATTGAATGCGAAAGAAAATCCATTTATAAGGATATTGAAATATTGATTGATTACGGTCTTGATATTATAAAAACCAGCAGACCAAAGAGCGGATATTTTTTGGCTTCAAGAGAATTTGAAGTCGCTGAGCTAAGAATGATCAATGATGCCATTCAGGCTGCTAATTTTATAAGTAAAAAGAAAACTGCCAATCTTCTGAAAAAGACTGACAATCTTGTTAGTGAAAGTCAGGCTCTGAGACTTAAGGATCAGGTGTTTATTGATAATAGAAACAAATGCAGAAATGAAGAGATCTTTTATAATATTGATGCTCTTGATTATGCTATCAAAAATGAAAAAAGGGTGCTGCTAAAATATTTCAGGCGCAGACTGGATGATAAATTTACAGCTTCAAAGGAAGAACGAGAGTTTATTCTAAGCCCTTATGCTCTTGTTTGGGCAAATGATCATTATTATCTAGTTGCAAATAATGAAAAATATGATAATATTATGAATCTCAGAATTGACAGAATCAAAAATGTTCAAGTGCTTGATACCTACAGACGACATTTTTCGGAGTGCAGTGCATATAAGGTCAGATTTGACGTTGCTGATTATGTGTCAAAAGCCTTTAATATGTTCAGCGGAACCCCGGCTGTAGCTGAACTCAAGTGCAGAGTTGAGATCATAGAAGAGATCCTTGACAGATTCGGAGATAAGATTACCATCAGAAGGGCCGAGGATGGCTGGTTTATATTGCATGATGAGCTTTTTATTAACGATGGGCTCGCATCATGGATTATGCAATTCGGTGATAAAATTAAGGTAATATATCCTGTTGAACTAAAAAATATGATTACTGACAAATCCCGTAAAATTTTAGCATTATACGATCAGAGGTGAGCTTTTGGTTTATAAAATAATGAGTATTAATGATTTGACACAAGAGATGTCTATTAAATATTTCAGTATGCTGACTCCTGCTAAACAAAATAAGTTGCTGTCTATGGAAAACAGAAAGGAGAGAAGTGTTCTGTTTTGCGCTGAAATAATTTCCCGCAAGTGCTTGTCTGAGCTTTGCGATGCGCCGGAATTCAGCTTTGATATTCTATGCAATCCTAACTCAAGAAGTGCAGTCGGAAATTATACAGCACAGTTATCTGTCGTTTCTTTTGGCGAATATATCGCTTGTGCCGCTTCTTATAATTACATAGGCATAGGCATTTCACCAATCAAATCATTCACTTTTAAGGAAGCTCAGGAAATATTAAATGATACAGAGATACGATGGGTGTTCTCGGATTCATCTTACTCTTTCAATCAGATAATAAACCTGCCGTTGATTGAAGAAAAGTCAAGCTGTGAGAGATTTGCTTTATTGTCATCTTTAAAAGAAGCATATTTCAATGCCTCGGGCAGGGGAATCAGAACAATTAAAAACAAAGTTGATTTTACTGTTACAGAAGATAAAATTCTCTGCTCAGAGTCTGTATTTGACGTTCTTAATTCTTTTATAGATAAAAATAAGGCGATTGCTATTTCAGTTATAGAAAGGAAAAATAAAAATGAATGAATTTTTAATTGGTAAAAAAAACTTTTTGTTAAATGGTGAGGAATTTCGAGTCTTGGCAGGTGCTATGCACTATTTCCGTGTTCCTCGTTGCTATTGGAGAGACAGATTACTTAAAATCAAAGCTTGCGGCTTTAATACAGTAGAGACATATGTTGCTTGGAATCTTCATGAAATTGAGGAAGGGAAGTTTGATTTTTCTGATAACCTTGATTTACGCGCTTATCTTGATCTTATCAACGAACTGGGAATGTTTGCAATTGTCAGGCCGGGACCTTATATTTGCTCTGAATGGGATTTTGGAGGCCTTCCGTGGTGGCTTCTTAAATATGATAATATAGAGCTTCGCTGCATGAATGACTTATATCTTCAGAAGGTTGATACATATTTTGATAAGGTTATTCCGATAATTGCTGACTGTCAGCTTGAAAAAGGCGGATCAGTTATAATGGTACAGGTTGAAAATGAATACGGAAGCTATGGCGATGATCTTGAATATATGAGATATGTTGCCGCAGGACTCAGAAGCAGAGGTATTACCTGTGAATTGTTTACCTCTGACGGTGATTGCGATATGATGCTTACGGGCGGAACTATTCCCGAGATTCATAAAACATGTAATTTTGGATCGAGAGCCGAAAAAGCATTTGAAAACTTACGAAAGCATCAGCCGGAGGGCCCCTTGATGTGTGCTGAATATTGGAACGGTTGGTTTGATCATTGGGAGGAAAAGCACCATAAGCGCGATGCCGCCGATGCTGATAAATGTTTTGATGAAATATTGAAATGCGACGGCAGTGTATCTGTTTATATGATGCACGGTGGAACTAATTTCGGATTTATGAATGGAGCAAATTATCAGAATGGTGTTTTTCAGCCGACGGTGACGAGCTATGACGACGATGCACCTATAAACGAGTATGGCGGATTGACAGAAAAATATTATTTGTTTAAGAATACCTTGGCTAAGTATGGTTACGTCAATGACGTAGAAGTCAGTGAGCCTGTTATAATAAAGTATGATTCTGTCAAGTTAAGCGAGCAAGCTGATTTCCTTGATAATATTTCTGAAATCTCCGAGATCCATTCGACTGTTGTTCCCGTAACGATGGAAAAGCTCGGTCAAGGCTACGGCTATATAGTTTATGAAACCTTCGTGAGAGGACCGAGAGACGGTGATGAACTGCATATTGCTGCTTCTGACAGAGCGTATGTATTTGTTAACGGTGAATTTAAAGGTATTCAGTACAGAAATGATAAGCGAAATAAGATCAGATTGTCCATACCTGCGGAGGGCGTAATTCTGACGATTATTGTTGAGAATATGGGAAGAATCAATTATGGATACCATCTTAAGGATCCAAAGGGCTTAACAGCTCCTGTTACATTAGGTCAGCAGCATTTTTATCATTGGAAAACATATTGCGTTGATCTGAGTGACCTTTCCCTATTAAACTTTAAAAGGGACAAATTCAGATTCAAAAAGAGACCTGTGTTTATGAAAGGCCATCTGACGATTGATAATGAACCTGCTGATACCTTTGTTGATATGAAAGGTTTCAAAAAGGGTATAGTCATAGTTAACGGCAAGGTTCTCGGAAGATATTGGGAAAAAGGCCCTCAGCAGACTTTGTACTTGCCCAAGTCATTTCTTATGAAAGGCATTAATGAAATTATTGTCCTCGAATTTGAAGGCTGCAAGAAAAATATTTTGAATTTTTCTGCAACACATAATATCGGTTAATAG
>JAZOOE010000099.1:0-13328 GCA_045654865.1 Acutalibacteraceae bacterium
GAGATCATTCTGAGGGAAGCCGTTTGCGGCAAATTCACCGTATATCTTGTCGGGTGCGCCGCCCATACCCGTACCATTGGGATCGCCGCCCTGAATCATAAAGCCCTTTATGATTCTGTGAAAGGTGAGACCGTCATAAAAGCCTTGGGAAACAAGCTTTTCAAAGTTTGCTACAGTTTTGGGTGCCTTTTCGGGATAAAGCTCTATATCAATTATAGCGCCGTTGTCCATTTCAATTCTGATCATAATTAATCCTCCTGAATTATTTTCAAAAAATTATATCATACATTTGCATTTAATTTCAATATTGTGATATAACTTTTTTTCTTTTGGTGAAATAATTAAGCTGATGAACCCATATAATTTACAGAAAATATTATAAGGGGTAATCTTTATGACAGAAAATACAAAGGCAAAACCGCATACTCTGCTTATTAATGACCGAAGCCGTCTGAGTGTATCGGGGGTGACAGAGGCAGGAAACTTCGATGAGGAGAATATTGTTTTATATGCCGCCTGCGGTGAAATCAGCATCAAGGGAGAAAATCTGCAGGTTGAATTATTAAATACCGAAACGGGTGAGGTAAGCGTTCAGGGAAGAATAATTGCTGTTCAATACTCCGATAAGGTATCCAAGCATACAAGCTTCTGGTCGAGGATTCTGAAATGATTGTGGGCTATGAGCACGCAGTGCAGATATCCGTTTTTGTGAAAGCCGTCGGATTGGGGTATCTTATCGGACTGCTGTTTTGCTTTTTTTCATTCTGTAATGCTTTGAGTAAAGGAGCTGTCGCAGTTTTTGTCAGAGATGTCTTATTTTTTATACTGAATGCAGGTGTTTCTTTTTTGTTTTTGTTGAAGTATAATTCAGGCGTTGTGAGATTCTATATTCTGGCAGGTGAAGCAATGGGATTTTTGCTGTTTTATATGTTCCCCGGAGCGTTGATAGAAGGTCGCTTCAGAGGGGCAGCAGATAAACTGATGAGACGCCTTTCACAGAAAACCGACAAGCTGAAAAAGAGACTTGCGGATATAGTCAAGGGGTGTTTTAATCTGTTGAAAAATAAGGAGTCAGAGCTTAAAGAAAGGAAAAAAACGGTTCAGCGTGAAAATAAAACGGACATTGGTGCTGTTAAGCCCGTATACATAAAAAAATTGAGAAAAAAAGCCAAAAAAAATTACAAAAATACTTGATATCGATTATATAGTGGTATATAATTGTTTTATTAGTTTGTGAGTGTAATTAAGGTTGGTGCAGATATGGAAAAAAGTAAAAGAAAGAATAGTATTATCCTGACGTTCCTGATGGCTATTACGTTTTTTGTTTCTGTTATAATGTACGCAAACACCTCTATAGATACAAATAAAAAGAAGATTCAGTATGACTCTCTCGTTGATCAGCTTAATTCTTATCTGCAGACGAATGAAGAGCTTGATTATCTTATAAATAACGCAGATGAAGCTGAGCTTTATGAGCATCTTGCCCGCGAAAGAGGATATGCTTATCCCGATGAAAAAGTATACTATGACGTAACTCCCGGCAAATAACGTAATTATCGGCGCAGGTCGCGATAAAATAAATCTCTAATTTTCAGGAGGACCTATCAATTTATGCAGTCACTGGTTGGTGAAATTTATGAAGGAAAGGTTACCGGCCTTACCGCATTCGGCGCATTTGTAAAAATGTCCAACGGAGAAAGCGGTATGGTACATATTTCGGAGGTAGCCGCAACCTATGTCAAGGAAATTTCGGAGTTTCTTACCGAAGGTCAGGACGTTAAGGTTAAAGTTCTTGCAATTAACGAAAAGAACAAGATCAGCTTGTCCATCAAGCAGGCATTGCCTCAGACGCCCAAAACAAACGATTCTCATAACAAGAGAAACCAGCAATCGTCTTATAACCAGAAAAACTCCGGTAAGAGTTATTCTCAGTCACCGACAAAGACTACTACACAGCAGTCATCAGCCGCAATGTCTTTTGAGGATATGATGGCAAAGTTTAAGCAGGAAAGTGATGAAAAGATGTCCGTTCTCAAACGTAGCGGAGATTTTAAGACCGGAACGCGCCGTGGCTACGGTAACAACAAATAAATGAAATTACCGCTGTGATGTTTTGTCAGCCCAAAACAGCAGCGGCTTTATTTTTTCTTAATAAGTTAACTGTTGACGATTGATATTTCGTTGATAAGAGAAAGAGGAATTATGAGAAAGATCAGCGCAGAGGAAATAACTAAAAAAATCAGTGAAGCTGTAATCTCCGCAAATATTGTTTTGCCTGACAGCCTTTGCAGAAAAATTGAGGAATTTTCCCAAAAGGAAACCAACGAAACGGCAAAGAGTGTATTTGCCGATATGAAGGAAAATCTTGTTATCGCCCGCGACAGAGGTATACCTGTTTGTCAGGATTGCGGTATGGTGATTGTTTTTGCCGAAATCGGACAGAGCGTAGTTATAACCGACGGTGATTTTGAAGCTGCAATCAACCGCGGTGTGGCAGACGGATATGCTAAAGGCTTTCTCAGAAAATCTATTGTTGCTGATCCTCTGAAGCGGGTAAATACGTCCGACAACACTCCCGCAGTTATTCATACTCGTATAGTGCCCGGCGACAGTATCAGATTGGTGGTAGCACCCAAGGGCTTCGGCAGTGAAAATATGAGTCAGCTGAAGATGCTTGTCCCCACTGCATCAAGGGAAGATATTATAGATTTTGTTGTATCCGTTGTAAACGAGGCTGATGCAAAGCCGTGTCCTCCCGTGGTTGTCGGAGTAGGCATCGGAGGAGATTTTGAATATTGTGCGTATCTCGCAAAAAAAGCGCTTTGCAGAGACGTGGATATTGCAAATCCCGATGATTTTTATCGTGATATGGAAAAAGAAATCCTGGAAAGGATTAACGGAACGGGAATCGGTCCTCAGGGCTTTTCAGGGGACTGCACGGCACTTGCGTGCAACATAGAGGTATATCCCACTCATATTGCAGGACTCCCCGTGGCGGTAAATATCGGCTGTCACGTAACGAGGCATTGTGAGATAATTCTTTGATTTTTTCAGATGTGTCGACAAAGTTTATAGTTTTCTTTTGTATAAATTAAAAAAAATGTTTAATATGTATAAAAAAATCTTTACAAACGATGCTGATAATGCTATAATATAGTTGAAACAAAAGGAAGGGCGGTGTTGAAGAAAGCAGAATATTTCTTCGGTATCCGTCCGTTTTTTTGTTATCATAAATCCAAAAGGGGATGTAGTTATGAAAATTACAGTTATCGGCAGAAAATGTACTCCAAGAGATTCCTTCAAGGAACACGCTGAGAAAAAACTCAGTAAAATTGATCGCTTCTTCGGAGATTCAGCCAGCGCAAAAGTAACTGCAACCGTGGAGAAATCGTCTCAGACAGTTGAAATTACGGTTATGAACGAGGGAATGATTTACAGAGCTCAGGCAAAAGCTGAAAATATGAATGAGGCTCTTGATGATTGTGTAGATCTTCTTGTTCGTCAGATCCGCAAAAACAAGACAAAGCTTGAAAAACGCCTTCGGGCAGGTGCTTTTGATGATTATTCCGGCCTTGAGGTCGAGGAAGAGGCAGAATTTGAGCTTATCCGAACCAAAACAATTCCAATTAAGCCGCAGTCTGTTGACGAGGCAATATTGCAGATGAATCTGCTCGGACATCAGTTTTATATGTTCAGAAATGCCGCAAATGATTCGGTTGCTGTGGTTTATAAAAGAGAAGACGGAGGCTACGGGCTTATTGAGCCTGAGATTAATGAATAATATTTATACGGTTGTTAAAAAAATTCCTCTAAACACTTGACAAAACGACTGTATTGAGATAAAATACCCACAACAGCAATGGGGCTGCAGTTTTTCTGTAGCCCCATTTGTTTTTTTTGAAGGAAGGTAAAAGTCAATGGCAAAGGTTAGTGAATATTTCGGATCTAACGTTTTTAATGATAGCGTAATGAAGGAAAAGCTTCCTCACGAAACGTATAAGCTTCTTCAGCGCACAATAAAGCTCGGAAAGCATCTTGAATTAGGCTTGGCAAACGTTGTTGCCAATGCTATGAAGGATTGGGCTATAGAAAAAGGTGCAACTCATTATACTCATTGGTTCCAGCCTATGACGGGAATTACAGCAGAAAAGCACGACAGCTTTATATCTCCCGTTGACGGAAATAAGGTTATCATGGAATTCTCCGGCAAGGAGCTTATTCAGGGTGAGCCCGATGCTTCCTCCTTCCCCTCAGGCGGTCTTCGCGCTACGTTTGAAGCACGAGGATATACCGCATGGGATGCAACCTCTTATGCATTTATAAAGGACGGAGTTCTTTGTATTCCCACTGCATTCTGCTCATACGGCGGACACGCTCTTGATGCCAAAACACCTTTGCTTCGTTCTATGGAAGCAATAAACAGACAGGCTATGCGTGTAATTAAGCTTTTCGGTCACGAGGACGTGACAAGAATAAACACTACAGTCGGAGCCGAGCAGGAATACTTCCTTGTTGATAAGGATATTTTCGAAAAAAGAAAGGATCTCGTATTTACAGGCAGAACACTTTTCGGTGCAAAGCCTCCCAAGGGACAGGAGCTTGACGATCATTATTTCGGTGCCATAAAGCCTCGTATCAAGGCTTTTATGACTGAGCTTGACGAGGAGCTCTGGAAGCTGGGAATTCTTGCAAAAACAGAGCATAATGAAGCCGCTCCCGCACAGCACGAATTGGCTCCCGTATTTACGACGACAAATATAGCCGCCGACCATAATCAGCTGACAATGGAGCTTATGCAGAAGATCGCACGCCGTCATAATATGGTATGTCTTCTTCACGAAAAGCCCTTTGCAGGCGTAAACGGAAGCGGTAAGCACAATAATTGGTCTATTTCTACAGATACGGGAATAAATCTTCTCAACCCCGGTGATACCCCCGCTGAGAATGCTCAGTTTTTGTTGTTCCTTTGTGCCGTTATCAAGGCTGTTGACGATTATCAGGATCTTCTCAGAGTTTGTGTTGCGGCTGCGGGTAATGATCATCGACTCGGTGCAAACGAAGCCCCTCCCGCCGTTGTCTCTATGTTCCTCGGTGCGGAGCTTACTGAAATTCTTGAGTCCATTGAGGCGGACAAGCCCTGCGGAACAAAGGAAAAGGAGCTTCTCAGAATCGGTGTTCACACGTTGCCCAAATTCCCAAAGGATACAACAGACAGGAACAGAACGTCTCCCTTTGCATTTACAGGTAATAAGTTCGAGTTCAGAATGCTCGGTTCATCAAATACGGTTTCAGGCTCAAATGTTGTTCTCAACACTGCAGTAGCAGAGGTATTAAAACAGTTTGCCGACGTGCTTGAAAATGCTGATGACTTCGAGAGTGCTCTTCATAATCTGATTAGAAAAACTGTTTCAGAGCATAAGAGAATCATCTTTAACGGAAACGGCTATGACGATGCCTGGATCTACGAGGCAGAGAAGAGAGGTCTTCTTAATATGAAGACAACTCCCGATGCTCTTCCGAGTCTTCTTGCCCGGAAGAATATTGATCTGTTTACTGCTCATAAGGTTTATTCTGTCGAAGAGCTCAAGGCACGCTATGAGATACGCTCCGAAAATTATTGTAAGGTTATCAATATTGAAGCACTTACAATGCTTGATATGGTAAACAAGGATATTCTTCCTGCTATAAGCAGATATACTCATGAGCTTGCAGATACTGCTCTTGCCAAAAAGGCACTTTGCGGCGATATTGCCTGTGATTATGAGAGTGAGCTTGTTAAGGATCTTTCGGCTCTTATTTCGGCTATTTTTGCAAAGAAAAAGGAGCTTGAGGGCTATATGATAGAGGCAATTGAATGTGCGGACAATACACAGCTTGCCGTATTCAGCAAGGATAAGCTTCTTTCCTGTATGACAGAGCTGAGAATTCTTGTGGATGAAGCAGAAACAAAGACAGAATCCTCATATTGGCCCTATCCCTCATACGGCGAAATTCTTTTCAGTGTAAAATAAGAAAAAAAGATGTCGGAATCAGCCGGCATCTTTTTTAGTTGCCAAAATAATGATGATATGATAAAATAATAAAAGGTGGTGTTTTATATGCAAAAAGCAGATTTTAACTATTTCAAGGTAAGTGCGGATTACGTTAAAAATATTATTAAGGAAGAGCCTGAGGTGGGAATTATCCTCGGCTCGGGACTTAAAAAATTTTCAGGTAGAATAAAAAATCCCATATCAATTCCTTATAAGGATATCCCCAATTTTCTCGTTTCAACAGTTGAATCCCATGAGGGCAGACTTGTTTTTGGTGAGATTCAAGGTAAAAAAGTAATATGTATGTCGGGAAGATTTCATCATTATGAGGGCTATCCATTTGAAATGCTTACTCTGCCCATAAGGCTTTTTAAGCTTTTGGGGGTAAAGAAAACGATCGTCACAAATGCCGCGGGAGCCGTGAATACGGAATATAACGTGGGCGATATTATGATAATAAAGGATCATCTGAAGCTTACGGGAGCAAGTCCTCTGCAAGGGGATAATATAGATGAATTCGGTCCCCGCTTTTTTGATACAACGGATATGTATACTGCCTCTTTGAGACACATTGCCTTTGAATGCGCAAAGGACAGCCCCCTTACGTTCCGAGAAGGCGTTTATATGTATTTTACGGGACCTCAGTTTGAAACTCCCGCAGAGATACGTGCGGCAAGAATTCTCGGTGCGGATGCAGTGGGAATGTCTACCGTTACGGAGGCTTTGACGGCGGCGCATTGTTCAATGCCGCTTCTCGGATTATCCGTTATGACGAATATGGCGGCGGGTGTTCTTGACAGAAAGCTTACCGACGAGGAGGTCGGAGAAACAGCGGCAAGAATCGGCGAGGATTTTTGTAACTACGTAGAAAAAGTGATAAGCAGGTTTTGATTATGAAAAGTCTTTATAAAAATGCAACAATACTCAATTTTGATGCTGATGAATTAAACGTTATAAAAGACGGTTTTCTTGCAACAGACGGAGAATATATAACCTATGCAGGAGACGTTCGTCCCGAGGGAGAATTTGATTATGAAAAGGATATGTCCGGAAAAATAATTATGCCCGGAATATATAATTGCCATACCCATTCTCCTATGACATTACTGCGCGGTGTGGGAAGTGATCTCCCTTTGGATAAGTGGCTGTTTGAAAAGGTATTTCCCATTGAGGACAAGCTTACGGCTGATGATATAGAAGCGGGAACCTGCCTTGCATTGATGGAAATGGTGTCCTCAGGTACAATCAGCTTTTCTGATATGTATTTTGAGCCCGAAAGAACCTGCGAGGCAGTGGGAAAGGCAGGACTTAAGGCAAATATTTCCCGTCCCGTTCAGTGCTTTGATCCTGCTGAGCTTCCTCAGGATTCATATAGAATAAAACAATCTCTTGACTTGTTTGATAATTACAACAAAAGCTTTGACGGCAGGATTCTTATTGATTTTTGTATTCACGCCGAATACACCTGCGATGAAAAAACGACGCGTTATTACAGCGCACTTTGTAATGAGAGAAAGGGAAATATGCATATTCATCTTTCCGAAACTCTCAAGGAGCACAATGAGTGTATTGCAAAATACAAAAAGACACCGTCTCAATGGTTTTCTTCACTGGGCGCCTTTGATTCAAGAGCTTTTGCCGCCCATTGTGTAGCCTTATCTGAATGTGATATGGAGCTGCTTGCCGAAAAGGGAGTAAGCGTTGTGCACAATCCCACAAGCAATATGAAGCTCGGAAGCGGGTTTGCCGATGTTGAGAAATTAATCTCCAAGGGCATCAACGTGACTCTCGGTACGGACGGTGCGGCAAGCAACAATAATCTTGATATGATTGAGGAAATGCACCTTGCCTCTGTTATTCATAACGGCTATGCCCGTAACGCAACAATTATGGGTGCATCATCCGTCATCAGAATGGCAACCATAAACGGTGCACTCTTGCAGGGCAGAGAGGGTTGTGGAAATCTTAAGCCCGGCTGTAAGGCGGATTTCGTTGTCTTTGATACAGATAAGCCCAATATGCTTCCTTGTCTTGATCCCGTTGCTCTCGTAGTATATTCTGCGGGCAGAGGTGACGTTTATATGACCGTCTGCGACGGCAGGATTCTCTATGAAAACGGTGAATATAAGACGATAGATAAGGAAAAGGTTTATTTTGACGTAAGAAAAGCCGTAGAAAGGCTTTATTGAGGTGAGAGATATGGAAAGAGCAGATAAATCACTTGCTTTTATGCTTCAGTATGAAAATATTGCTTGGTACGAAAACGGTGCGGTGAGAATTCTTGACCGCCGTATATATCCCCGAAAAATAGAGTTCGTTACCTGTCATAATCATCTTGAGGTGGTTCAGGCACTTAAGGATATGGTAACCCAGAGTGCGGGCCCCTATACGGCTGCTGCTGCCGGTATGGCTCTTGCCGCTTACGAATGCCGCGATATGAAGGAGGCGGAGCAGAGAGCCTATCTTGAAAAGGCGGCATACACAATTGCCCACGCCCGTCCCACAACTGCCAACAGAATGGGACTTATCACAAGCGGTTGCCTTGCGGCTGCCGATAAGGCATTAAAGGAGGGGGCAAACGTATCCGATGCTATTATGGAATATACCGTAAACGTAAACAATATGAGATATAATAAGGTATATAAAATGGCACAGTATCTTGTCGATATGATTCCTGCTCACGGTGCTGTTATGACTCAGTGCTTCGGTGAAACTATTGTCGGTCAGATGTGCAGGGTATTAAAGGAGCAGGGTAAGGAGAGTGTCCGAATCTTTTGCCCCGAAACAAGACCTTATTTTCAAGGGGCAAGGCTTACGGCATCCGTATGCAACGATATGGGAATGGACGTAACCGTGATTACTGATAATATGCCTGCCTTTGTAATGAAAAATGAGGGTATTGACGTGTTTACCTCTGCCGCAGATGCAATATGTATGGACGGCTATGTGGTAAATAAAGTCGGAACGTTTCAGATTGCAATTGCCGCTAAATATAACGGTATTCCTTATTTTGTCACAGGGGCTCCCGATCACGTGCATCCCACTATTGATACAGTAAAGATCGAAATGAGAGATCCTGACTTTACCTTGCAGGCTATGGGTGTCAGAACGGCGGCTGACGGTGTAAAGGGATATTATCCCGCTTTTGATGTAACACCTCCCGCCCTGGTAAGCGGTGTCGTTACTGATACCGGAATATATGCACCCTATGATCTTAAAAGATATTTTGAAAACGGCAATCTCGGCGAATACGAAATGGTGATTTGAGAGGTATTATATGAGACTTATTCCTCAGCCTGAAAAAATTGAGGTCTTCAGTGCGGTATCGCAAAGGAATTGCATTGATTGCTTTGAAAGGGTAAGCGGCTTTTCGGATGAAGAATACGAGCTGATAGTCACCCCGGAGAGCATAATCGTAAAGGCATCCTGTGATAAGGGCTTCTTTTATGCGGAGCAAACTCTTAAGCAGATAATTGAGCTTTACACAAGAGTGCCGTGTCTTGTTATAAGAGACAAGCCGAGATATGCATACCGCGGATTTATGATCGACTGTGCAAGGCATATGTTCAGCCTTGATCAGCTTAAAAAAATGATAGATACTGCGGCCTCATTCAAACTAAATAAGTTTCATTGGCATCTTTCCGATGATCAGGGCTTCAGAATTCAGCTGTCAGGGTATCCCGAGCTTACGCAAAAGGGAAGTGTGCGCAAATGCGATAACTTTATTAATTGCAAAAGCGATAGTGAATATTCGGGATATTACACAAAGCAGGAGATAAGAGAAATTATTGAATTTTGCAAGGAGCGCTTTATCGACGTAATTCCCGAGCTTGATATGCCGGGGCATCAGAGCGCGCTTTTGCACGTGTTTCCTCAGTTTACCTGCAAGGGGGAGCCTGTTGAGGTTAAAACAAGTCAGGGAATATTCAAGGATATTATCTGTGCGGGAAATGATGATGCGCTCAGATGTATAGAGAATATTCTGGATGAGCTTTGTGAGCTCTTCCCCTTTGATACGATTCATATCGGCGGAGACGAGGTTCCGAAGATCAATTGGAAGAGCTGTGAAAAATGTCAGAGTGTAATGCGCGAAAACGGCATTGATAATGAAAATGATCTCCAATGTCTGTATACAAATAAGATTGAGAATTATCTTAAAAATAAAGGCAAGAAATGTATTGTCTGGAATGATTGTCTGAAAGGCAAGGGCTTGTCACCTTCCTTGACCGTTCAGTTCTGGAACGGTAACCGTGCAAAAACAGCGGCTGCGGTTAACTCCGGTCATAAGGTTATTATGTCTCCCTTCAGAGGCTATTACGTTGATTATCCCTACGGTATGAATCCCGTAAAATCAACGTATTGCTTTGAGCCCGAAGATTTTGCAGGGCTTAAAGAGAACGGTAAGCGCAATATTCTGGGTGTTGAATCTCCTATATGGACAGAGCATATCAATAACAATGCGCGTCTTGAATATATGTGCTTTCCCCGTTGGTTTGCAGTTGCCGAAACGGGATGGACACAAAAGGAAAATAAAAGCTATAAGGAATTTCTTGATACCTGCGAAAGGCTTTCACAGCTTTATCGCGAAAAGGGCTTTTCTATTGCAGCTTCGTGCGAATGGAATCCGAATGCAGCTGTAAGGCTTGCTCAGACGGTTTCGTTCTTTATGCCGAAAAAAAACATATAATAACATAAAAGGAGCCGAGGCGGTATATAACCGTCGAAGCTCCTTTTTGTCGGTGTTATTTAATTTGGTTCTGTTACGGTGTGCATTTTGAGCAAGGGGTGTAGCCTTGCTGAACAGCCGTGTCTCTGCTGTTAAAATAAACTCTGTTTTCTTCCTTGGGTAAAGAAGAGCAGGTCTCGGTATGCAGTATTCGTGAATTTCTGTTTCCGATGTAAACAGCGCTTGAAGATGGCGGTATTGTAGGATTTGTCTGAGCATCAGAATTTTTCTCGGTCGTTACCGTATAATTTTTTCCGTCTCCCGAGATTATAACGTGGCCTTGTATATCGGTACGGTATACCTTAACCCCTGCATCTCGTAATCTTGAAAGTGCCGCATCAGTAGGGTGTCCGTAATCATTATCCTCTCCCACGCTGATAACAGCAACTTCGGGCATTATTTCTCTGAGGAACGGATATGTGGTTGAATTTTCGCTTCCGTGATGTCCCACCTTAAGAACGGTTGCATCAAGTGATATGCCGGAGTTGATAATATCTGCTTCTGATTCACGCTCGGCATCTCCCGTGAATAAAAATGATGTTTCCCCGAATGTGATTTTTGTGACGAGTGAGGTATTGTTAAGATCTGAATAATCCTCTGTGACGGGGCCTGCAAACAGGACAGCGCCGTCTCCGAATTCAAAGCAATAGCCGACCTCGGGTGTCGTAATCGTCAGACTCTGATTTTCAACCGCCTCAATAAAACGTCCGTAGCATTTGGTTGATGAGCCGGTTTGCGGGGCAAATACGGCCTTTGTAACAGTAAACGTATCTATGATGTCACCAAGTCCTCCGACGTGATCCTCATGGGCGTGAGAGCAGATAATATAATCAAGCTCTTCAATTCCCTCGAAAATAAGGTACTCTATAATAAGCTCACTGTCTGACGTATTGCCGCCGTCAATGAGCATACTGTCCTCACCGCTTATTATAAGTGAGCAATCGGCTTGTCCTACGTCTATAAAATGTACTTCATAGTCTATTTCGTATGCTGTCTCGTCTTCAATTATTTTTTTCTCAAGTCCTACCGACGTTCTGAGAATTATTCGGGCGTCCGAGGATGTAACGATGCCGTCCTTATCAATATCTGCGATTAAACGTTGTCTTGCGTCAAGATTATCGAGATTTACCGATGCTCTGAGTGCGGTTCTTGCGTCCGTTGAATCTACAATTGAGTTTTCATCTATATCGCCGAGAATATAAGCACGTGAAAGGGGAGTGAAGCTGAGTAAAAATACAATTATACTCACAAATATCAATAAGCCTTTTTTTCGGAATTTCATATTAACCTCTGTTTGTTAAATAAATTTTAGGAATTACGCTTTTATTATTATATCATTTTTGAATGTGATTTGCTATTAAAAATTTTTCACGCTATTTGTCCGATTGAATAGTATGAAGTGAGGGACATATCCCTTAATAACAAGTAAGGAGCGATAAAATGAAAAACGAACACAGTACAGAATTTGATACCTTTGCTCCCTTATCCGCTGTGCCTGATGATATGGTTACAACAATGGCTTACGTGCCCTTTCAGACGGATAAGACTATGTTTGATACGGAAATTGCATTAAGCAAAGGAACTCTCTTTACTGATCTTTATAAGCCCTTCTGCAGAGGTGCTCTTAAATGAGTAACAGAGAAAAGCTTTTAAGATCGCTTTCATCCGCACAGTTTGCTTTATGGGAACTGCATCTTTATCTGAATACGCATCCGGGCGATTTAAGCGCACTTGCAATGTATGAAAAATATGAAGTCAAATGCAGAAAGCTTAAAGATGAATATGAGGAAAATTACGGTCCTCTGACTTCCGGAAGAGCAGAGGGAATCGAATGGCTAAAAAATCCTTGGCCGTGGGATGCGGGAGGTGTTGATTGCTGATGTGGATCTATGAAAAGAAGCTTCAATATCCCGTAAAAATAACAAAATGCAACCCCAAGCTTGCACAGATAATAATTTCTCAGTACGGCGGCCCTGACGGCGAATTGGGTGCATCGCTGAGATATTTATCTCAACGCTATTCAATGCCCTATGCCGAGCTGAAAGGACTTCTGACGGACGTAGGTACTGAGGAGCTTGCTCACCTTGAAATGATCGGTGCCATAGTTTATCAGCTTACGCGTAATCTATCGAGACAAGAAATTGAGGCATCGGGATTCGATAAATATTTTGTTGATCACACAACAGGTATTTATCCCGTTGCGGCATCAGGTGCGCCCTTTACCGCAACCTATATTCAGTCCAAGGGTGACGTTATAACTGATCTTCACGAAAATCTTGCCGCTGAGCAGAAAGCAAGAACTACCTATGATAATATACTTAGATTTGTTGATGATCCCGATGTTGCTGATCCTATAAAATTCCTCAGAGAAAGAGAGATCGTTCATTATCAGCGCTTCGGTGAGGGGCTTCGCCTTGCGACCGACCGTCTCGACAATAAAAACTTTTATCAATGTAACCCCTCGTTTGATAAGAATTGTAAATAATAAAAATCCCGTTTTCAAGAGGTTGTTATGAATAAAAGAGAGATTACAGCATTCTTTGACTCTTTTGCGGATTCGTGGGATGCGG
>JAZOOE010000100.1:0-2778 GCA_045654865.1 Acutalibacteraceae bacterium
ATTTTTATATATTCCCGCAGGACCGCCCGTTGCAAGGATAATATTATTACAGCTGAAGGCTTTGAATTCTCCCGAACTCTTGTCAAGGCACACAAGTCCTCTGATCTTATTGTTCTCCGTTATTATTTCAACCGCAAGAAGCTTGTCAAAAACGGGAACGCCCAGCTTCTGAGCCTGCCTTTCAAGAGCCTCGGTCATAAATTTTGATGTAAGAGGCCCGGCTGACGTTGCCCTCATAAAGGGATCGTGATCGGTCTTATAGCCGATATATTCTCCGTATCGGTTATGAGGAAAGGGAACACCGAGAGAGCAAAGATTATAAAAGCATCTGCCTGAAAGAGCCGCTTCGCAAAGAGCATTGTCACCGTCCACTGCTCCGCCCGAATAAAGATCCTCAGCCATTTTTCTGACGGAATCGGAAAAGCCTCCGCTGAGCGTCAGCTTGTAATAGGTCTGCTTGTCGCTGCCCGTGTTTCTTGATGTACCCGTGTTTTTGCCCTCCGTGATAATACATACCGATTTTTCGCAGAGCTTTTTTATTTCACCTGCGGCATTATAGCCTGCCGCACCTGAGCCTATAACTATAGTATCGAAATGTGTATATTCCATATCAAAGCCTTCTTATATGAAATCCGCCGTCCACGTCAACGGATTGTCCCGTGACGTAGGGAAGTGAGCCGTTAATAAGGGCAAATACTGCCTTTGCAACGTCCTCGGGAGTGCCCCATCTTTTCAGAGGTAAAAGTCCGTCTGCTATGAGAGCATCATATTTTTCCTTTACCTTGCTTGTCATATCCGTAGCTATAATTCCCGGACGCACTTCATTTACGGGGATCGAATACTCTGCGAGTCTGTCTGCAAAAAGCTTCGTTATCATTGATACGCCTGCTTTTGAAATGCAGTATTCTCCTCGGGAGACTGAGCTTGTATAAGCGGAAAGGGAGGAGATGTTGACAATTGCTCCCTTGTCCTCATCCGTATTTGCAATGATTTCTTTTGCGGCCGCCTGAGTCAGAAAAAGCAGAGCCTTTGTGTTTATATCCATAACTCTGTCGTAGCTATCCTCGGTCATATCGAGAATATCTGCCCTGACCTTCGGTGCAACTCCCGCAACGTTAATGAGGTAATTTATTTTGCCGAATTTTTCCTTTGCCGTGCTGATGAGTCTTTCTCTGTCGGTTTTATTTGAAACGTCTCCCCGTACGTAGTAAAAATTTTTCTCAGGGGCATTTTCGATTCTTTCTCTTGTGCCCATTCCGATAACCGTAATGCCGTTTTCGGTAAGAAGCCTTGCTGTGGCAAGACCGATGCCCGCAGAAACTCCCGAAATAATTGCAATTTTATCCATTATTGCTTCCTCCGCACTGTGCTTTGTATATGGGGGCGTAAACCTCACGGTCTCTTATGACACAACCGGGGGTGCCGCCGGGTGTTCTCATAATTTCCGTGCATTTACTGCAGCATAAGCATATTTTGCTTTTATCCATTCTGCCCGTTGTGATAATATCTCTTGCGAAATCGGGATATGCAAAGATTGTTCTGCCGAAGCCTGCAATATCAAAAAGCCCTGCTTCAATAAAGCCTGCCGCAACGTATGGAGCGGCAACGCCGAGATAGGAAAATGCAGAGGCAATAAGTGCCATATCGGGAACCTCTCTTTTTATATCTGCAATTCCCTTGAGCATTCTTGCAACACCTTCAAGGGGATGCTCGGGATGCTCATATCCGCCCTTTGCAAAGGGACGGTTTACGTGAGGATTGAAGTAGGGATTACCCATTGTGATATTGAGAATCCGTACACCGCAGGAATAAAGCTCTTTGATAAGCCGCGCGGGCTCACTGACGTCAAAATCAATATCTGCCCCTTCTCTTACTCCGAAGCCGTAGGGATAAGGAAAGCCGTCATATACGTTCATTCTTGATGAAACGATAAAATCTCTGCCTGTAGACTCAATTGCACCCTGTATGCTTTCTCTGAGAAGACGGGTTCTGTTTTCAAAGGAGCCGCCGTATTTTCCCTCTCTTTCGTATGCGGAAAGAAGCTCGCAGTTAAGATATCTGTGACAGGCCTTTATGTCCACTCCGTCGAAGCCTGCCTTTTCGGCAAGGACGGATGCGCATATAAGAGCCTCTTTTACGGAATCTATATAAGAATCGGTAACTATTCTGTCTGATGCTATGGGGTTATCCTTTTCAAAGATCGGATTATTGTATGCTATGAGAGGAGCGGGCTTGCCCTCGGGCTTTGAGTATCTTCCCGAATGAGTAGCCTGCATAATAACAACGGGTTCGAAGCCGTTTTCCCTTATTGCGGTTTCTTTTATCAGATCAACCTGACGCGCAAAGGCATCAAGATTATTTGTGTTTATATGAAGCTGTCTCGGGTTTGCCTTGCCCTCGGGCATAACTGCCGTTGCCTCATACCAGATAAGTCCTGCTCCGCCCTTTGAAAAACGGTCGTATCTTCTGAGTGTCAGCTCACCGGGAGTACCGTCGGGGTTGCCGTCACAGCCCTCCATTGCTTGACAGGCAAGCCGGTTTTTTATTGTCTTGTCGTTTATTGTAAGCGGCTTTGCGAGAATTGCCGTGTTTTCCGAAAACGGAAGCTCTGTATCAAGCTCTTTGTTCTGTTTTATGAATTCTTCAAAATCCGAATATACGTTACGAAGCATATTTTTCTCCCCGCGTTTCTTGTGTATTTGCTTTTATAATAAACTTTATTCTTATATTAATCAATAAAAAATTGAAGTTAAACAAAAAATACGCCCAGCTTTTTCT
>JAZOOE010000101.1:0-14900 GCA_045654865.1 Acutalibacteraceae bacterium
TATATATTTTTATTTACTTTTAAAAAAAATAATTATATAATTAGTAAAAATGAGAGGTGATATTTATGGTTACTGTAAGACCTTACAGGGAATCCGATAAGGAGAAGGTGCAAAAGATTTGTCTTGCCAATGCAGAGTGCCTTGATTCTCCCGAGGATACGCAGAAATATATTCTGATTATGTACTGCAACTATTATATTGAACAGGAGCCCTCTAATTGCTTTGTTGCTGTCAATGAGGCTGATGAAGCTGTCGGATATATAATCTGCAGTGAGGATTATGATGCTTATGAAAAGAATTTTAAGGAAAATTATCTGAATCAATGTGCTGCTATCAGTCCGCAAAGATACGTTGAGGCTAAGCTTGACTTGTTGTCTCACTCTATGTTTAAAAAGGATTATCCTACACATTTTCATATTGATATCGATAATGACTATCAGCGCCAGGGACTCGGTTCCTTGCTTATCAGTGCTTTGAAGGCTCATTTGAGAAAAAAGAACATCAACGGTATGATGATGGTATGCGGTGAAGATAACGAAAACGCAAAGAGCTTTTACCGTAAAAATGGTTTTAAGGATCTGCTTACAACTAAAATGGGGCACGCAATGTCTCTTGATTTTGAGGACTGATTATGATATTTGATAACGAAAAGCTCAGCATTCTTGAAAAGCTTGTAAGAGAATGCGGCGAATATATGAAATCTGCGACGCTGAGAGAAGACGATAACAATTGTGTTAAGGCAAAAAGCGGTGATGCCGATTTTGTTACAGTTTACGATGAAGGCGTGCAGAAAAGGCTTATTGAGGGTATTCTTGAAATTTTCCCTGAAGCTCATTTCTTTGCAGAGGAAAAACAGAATTTTGAGGAAGATACCCGCTGCGGACTTTGCTTTGTGATCGATCCTATTGACGGAACAACTAATTTTATTCATAATCTAAATGCATCGGCGATTTCCATTGGACTGCTTGAAGACGGTATTCCCGTGTTCGGTCTTATTTATGATCCGTATCGGGAGGAACTGTTTACTGCTTGCAAGGGCAACGGTGCATATTGCAACGGAAAGAGAATTAATGTTTCAACCCGCTCGTTAGCTGATTCGGTTATTTCATTTGGTACAACACCCTACAAAAAAAAGGAATACTCTGATATGGGCTTTGATATTGCCAAGAGATTATTTGTCAATTGTGCGGATATCCGCCGAAGCGGAAGTGCGGCTATTGATATGGCGAATGTCGCTTGCGGCAAGCTTGATGCTTTCTTTGAGTGTATTCTTTCTCCTTGGGATTTTGCGGCAGGCTCGGTTATCGTTAGGGAGGCAGGCGGAGCGGTTACTGATTTCAGCGGTACTGACGTTTCTTTCAGTGCTCCGTGTTCACTTTTTTGCTCGAATAATTTAGTTAAGGATGAAATCCTTGCTATTATTAATAATTAATTTTGGAGGTCAAATTATGGCAGACAATATTCTTGATCGTTTTAAAGAAGCAGAATCAACTGAAAAGGCAGTTGATACTACAAAAAAAGTAAAGGTGGGTATCATCGGTACCGGTTGGATTGCAGAGGCTCATGTTGCAAATTATCTTAAATGTCCTGATGTTGAGATCGTAGCAGCTGCTGATCTTGTACCCGGCAAGGCTGAGAAATTCTGTAAGGATAACGGCATCGACGGTATTCGTCTTTATCCCGATCACAAATCAATGATTGATGCTGAAGAGCTTGATGCTGTCAGTGTTTGTACTTATAACAGAACACACGCAGAGTGTACTATTTATGCTCTTGAGCACGGAGTTAACGTTCTTCTTGAAAAGCCTATGTGCGTAACACTTGAAGAAGCTGTTGAAATTTGCCGTGCTGAGAAGAAGAGCGGAAAGATACTTTCCATCGGATTCCAGCCCCGTTTTGACGAAAATATGAAAATGGTTAAAAAGATTGTTGAGTCTGGTGAGCTTGGTGATGTTTATTATATTCAGACAGGCGGCGGACGCAGAAGAGGCATTCCCACACCTTACGGAACAAGCTTTATAGAGGATAAAACAGCTGGTATTGGTGCTCTTGCTGATATCGGATGCTATTCTCTTGATATGGTTCTTAATGCTGTCGGCTATCCCAAGCCCCTTACTGTTTCAGGTTATACCTCTGCATTCTTTGGAAAGGATCCTGTTACATTTCCCGGACATCCTGAATATGCAGATCTTTTCGGTGTTGATGACTTTGCTGCTGCATTCGTTCGTCTTGAGGGCGGTATTATTCTCGATTTCCGTATTTCATGGGCAATGAATATGGATACTCCCGGCGATACGATAATTCTCGGAACAAAAGCAGGTCTTCGTATTCCTTCAACTGAATGCTGGAACGGAAGTATCGGCGGACCTCTTAAGATTTACAGAACTATTGCCGGTAGCGATGTTGAAACTGTTGTTCCCGAAAGAGATAATCATCAGGATAACTTCTATAGCAAGATCCGTCTGTTTATTGACGCTGTAAAGGAAGACGGCTGCGCACCCGTTCCTTCAAGTCAGATTATTTATAATCAGGCTATTATTGACGGTATTTCACGTTCAGCTAAGTGCGGCAGAGAAGTTACGATTGAAATTCCTGAGATATAATATATGAAAAAAGAATATCTTGAGTTGGGGCAGATAGTTTCTACTCACGGTGTAAAAGGGGAGCTTCGCATCAATCCTTGGTGCGATTCCCCTGATTTTGCTAAGAAGTTCAAAAGAGTTTATTTTGATGCTCTGGGACATAAAGAAGTCAAGGTTGTCAGTTGCAGAGCCCATGGTAACGTTATTCTTATGAAGCTTGAGGGGATTGACTCAATAGAGGATGCACAGCAATACAGAAATCAGATGCTCTATATTAAGAGAGATGATGCAAAATTATCTAAAACAACCTGGTTTATAGAGGAGCTTATCGGATGTAATGTTTGTGATGCGGATACCTTAAAGTACTATGGGAAAATTACTGATGTTTCGCAAACCGGAGCTAACGACGTATGGCATATCACCGATGACACGGAGGCCGAATATCTTATCCCTGCTATAAAAGACGTTGTAATCGACGTCGATGTTTTAAGCAATATTATAAAAATCAGACCATTGAAAGGTATTTTTGATGATGCGGATTGATATAATGACATTGTTTCCCGATATGTGCAGAGGAGTTTATTCGGAAAGTATTATAGGCCGTGCACTTAATAAGGGAATATTTGAAATATATTCTCATAATATAAGAGATTTTTCAAAGGACAAGCATCGTCGTGTTGATGATACACCGTACGGCGGCGGTATGGGTATGCTTATGCAGGCTCAGCCTATTTACGATTGTTATTCTGAGATCTGTAATGCAACCAACACCAAGCCTCACGTAATTTATATGTCCCCCCAAGGAGCAGTTCTTACACAGCAAAAAGCCAAAGAAATTGCATCGCTATCTAATGTTGTTATTTTATGCGGACATTATGAGGGTGTAGATGAACGTGTTTTAGAGGAAATTGTTGACGAGGAAATATCTATCGGCGACTACGTTCTGACGGGCGGCGAATTGCCGGCTCTTGTTCTGATTGACGTTGTCGGCAGGATGATAAACGGAGTTTTGCCCAATGAAGAAGCTTATTCGGGTGAAAGCCATTATAACGGATATCTTGAGCATCCTCAGTATACAAAGCCTTTTGAATGGAACGGCAGAGCTGTGCCTGAAGTTTTGATTTCCGGACATCATGCAAATATTGAAAAATGGAAAGAGGAACAGTCGCTGATACGAACATATCAGAAAAGACCTGATTTGCTCAGTGATGCAGATTTGACAAAAGTTAACAAAATTTTGTCTGACAAGCAAAATATCGAGTAATGAATTTAGGGTATTTGCTGTATTTACAACAGTTCCAATAGTAATATTGCACAAATACGAATAATCTAATTTGTCTCGATTTAGTTCATCAAACGAATTGTCTTTTTGTTTGATGTTTTTGATTGACTGATATCAAGTTTGTGATATAATAAAAAATAAATAGATATCCGAGAGGAGATTAGTAATGATCACAAAAGATATAACTGTTCAGAATCAGGTCGGACTCCATGCCAGACCCGCTACATTTTTTATTCAGAAGGCAAATGAATTCAAATCATCAATTTGGGTGGAGAAAGAAGAGCGTAGAGCTAATGCTAAGAGTCTTCTCGGTGTTCTCTCTCTCGGTATTACCGGCGGAACTGCAATTAAGATTATTGCTGACGGCAATGATGAGAATGCTGCTGTTGAAGCTCTTGAAAAACTCGTTTTATCGGGATTTGTTGAATAATGATTTCAAAAATGGTGTATCCGGTTTATTCGCGATACACCTGTTTTTTTGAGGTGAAAAGATTTGAATCTTCATATTGAGGAATTGCGAAAAAAAGCAAATGCTTTGCCTGACCTGCCCGGCGTATATATAATGAAGAACTCAAGCGGGTCGGTTATTTATATCGGAAAAGCAAAAAAATTAAAGAACCGTGTAAGTCAAAATTTTAATCCGCAAAATAAGCATACTGAAAAAGTTCGCAAAATGGTTGAAAATGTTGCTTCATTTGATTATTTGATAGTTGCTACCGAATTTGAGGCTCTTGTTCTTGAATGTAGTCTGATTAAACAATATAAGCCTAAGTATAATATTTTGCTTAAGGATGATAAAGGATATTCTTATCTGAAGGTGTGTAATAAGGGTTGGAAAAGCATTTCAGCTGTATTGCAGAAGGATGATGACGACTGTGTTTATTATGGTCCGTTTATGTCATCTGATTATGTTAACTCTGCCGTTAAGCAGGCTGCTGACATATTTATGCTTCCTCATTGCTCAAAGTCTTTTCCTCAGGATATAAAAAAACGAGGCCGTACTTGTCTTAATTATCATCTTAAGCTTTGCTCGGGAGCTTGTGCCGGTCTTATAAGTGAAAAAGAGAACAATAGAAACGTTGAGGATGCGCTAAGGTTTGTTCTCGGGGAGAAAAATGAGATAATTAAAGAATTCAGGAAAATTATGGAGGAAGCCTCTGAGAATCTTGAATTTGAAAAAGCCGCTAAATACAGAGATAAGATCAAGGCTATAGAGAAGGTGTCTCAAAAACAGCACGTTGTTGATATGAAGTATAAGAACCAAGATATATTCGGAGTTGTCAGCATTGATAATAAAACCTGTGTTAACGTTATTTCAGTC
This sequence comes from Acutalibacteraceae bacterium, assembly GCA_045654865.1. Taxonomy (GTDB): domain Bacteria; phylum Bacillota; class Clostridia; order Oscillospirales; family Acutalibacteraceae; genus RUG806. The sequence continues at coordinate 5,186 of JAZOOE010000101.1, forward strand.
AGAAACGGCACAATAGTAAATACGGATAACTTTATATTAGATCGAATTGATGAATCTGATGAAGATTATATTCAGATAATAACTAATTATTATTCTATCAGAACAGATATTCCCGACAGAGTTTGTATTGAGTATATGTTTGATGATTCTGAAATTATAATGGGTTTTCTTTCTGAGGTAGGAAATAAAAAGGTTGTGATCTATCATCCCAAATCCGGAGAGGGACAGATTCTTGTCAATATGGCTAAGAAGAATGCTATAGAAAAGCTTACGAGAGTACTGTCTTCAAACGATAAGAAAAAAGCTGTTCTCCACGATCTTAAGGAATTGCTGGGGCTTGACAAAATTCCCGAATATATTGAGTCATATGATATTTCTAATACAAACGGTAATGAAAACGTATGCGGAATGGTGGTATTCAAAAACGGTAGACCTTATAAAAAAGCCTACCGCAGATTCGGAATCAAATCGTTTGAAGGACAAGATGACTACAGATCTCTTGCTGAGGTGCTCAGCAGACGAATTGATGAGTATTATATGAATGTGAATTCTGACAAATCCTTCGGAGTCAAGCCTGATCTGATTTTACTTGACGGCGGAATCGGTCAGGTAAATGCCGTAAAAAAGGTATTTGAAGAAAAAGAATTTGACGTGCCGTTATTCGGTATGGTAAAGGATAATAAGCACAGAACCAGAGCAATAGCTTCATCGGGCAAGGAGTTAACTATAAACGATAACAGAAGCCTGTTTACTTTTGTTTCGGATATTCAGGAGGAGGTACATCGCTTTGCGATAACTTATCACAGGACTTTGAAGCAGAAAAATACGTTGATCTCCACTCTTACGGCCATTCCCGGTATAGGTGAAAAAAGAGCAAAAAAGCTTCTATCGGAATTTGGTTCAATTGCTAAAATTAAAGAAGCTGATATTGATAGTCTTATGAAGGTCGATGGAGTCAGCGAATCGGTTGCTTTGTTAATTTACAATTATTTCAGATAACTTATAAATTTTGAAATAATTTTGTAAATAACAGTTGACAAAATGTAATTAATAATGTGATAATATAATAAATATAAATATAGGTGAGTTTATGCGTATTATTACCGGTTCAGCCCGAGGCAGACGTCTTGTTTCTCCTGAGGGATATGATGTCCGTCCTACCACTGATAAGGTTAAGGAATCATTGTTTAATATTATCCAGTTTGACCTTGACAGTGCGGTATTTTGTGATTTGTTTGCAGGTTCGGGACAGATTGGACTTGAGGCTGTCAGCAGAGGTGCTTCAAGAGCCGTATTCGTTGAAGCATCAAAGAAGTCATTAGAGGTTATTAAAACAAATATAGAGCTTTGTCGATTTTCAGATTATTGCACAACTGTATTTTCGGATGTTTTTGTTTATCTTAATTCAATGAAAGAGGATTATGATTTCATTTTCATGGATCCTCCCTATAATAAACAGCTTTGTGACAAAGCGCTTGCTATATTGGCTGATAAGGTATCTGATAATACAACAATTATTTGTGAAACTCAGATCAATGAGGTTTTACCTGAGACGATAGGTGATTTAAGACTTGTAAAGACGTATGATTATTCATCTATCAAGCTTTCAGTGTTTCGTAAAGTAATTCAGTAAGGTGTTGTTGGTTTATGAATTCCATTGCAATATGTCCCGGAAGCTTTGATCCTATAACCATCGGTCACATAAATATTATTTCAAGAGCCGCCAAAATGTTCAGCAAAGTAATTGTTGTTGTGATGATGAACAGAAATAAGCCCTCCGGTCTTTTTACTCCCGAAGAAAGAGTCGAGCTTATCCGCAGATGTACATCAGATATAGAAAACGTTGAGGTTGATTTTTATGATGGTTTGTTGGCTGATTACGCCGTACAAAAAGGCGCTGTGGCCATCGTAAAAGGACTCAGAGTTCTTTCTGATTATGAGGATGAGTTTAAGCAGGCATTGACAAATAAAAAATTAGCAAAGAACGTTGAAACTATTTTTATGGTAACTGACACTAAATATATGTTCTTGAGTTCAAGTGTCGTTAAAGAGGTATGCAGTTTCGGCGGAGATATAAGTGATTTTGTACCGTCTGAAATAAAACAAGATATAATTGACAGAATAAGGAAAGGTGAAAAATAAAATGATGACTATTGATAATTTATTTGATCAGCTTGAGGATATGATTGAAGAAGGTAAATATCCCTTCAGCGGTAATAAGGTTAAGATTGATGCAGATGCTCTCAGATCTATTATTAATGATCTCAGAGTTGCTTTGCCTGATGAGGTTATCAAGGCTCGTCAGATCGCTTCTGAGAGAAAAGCTATTTTATCTCAGGCAAACGATGCTGCTGACGTGAAGATTAAGCAGGCAGAGGCTCAGGCAAGAAAGCTTATTGAAGAGCATGAAATTACCAAGGGTGCCCAGCTTAATGCTGCTGAAATTATCGCTGATGCAAAGAAGCAGGCAGCGGAGATCATTGAAAAGGCAAAAGCAAATTCCAGTGAGATTGTCGACAATGCTCAGAAATGGGCAAGTGATCTCAGAAGCTCAGCAAGTAGCTTTGTAGATACCATAATGGCTGAAAGTGATACAATTCTTTCTGAAAGTATTGACGACTTTACAAAGAGCCTAAATAAGGTAAGGTTGGCTTCTCAGCATCTTAAATCTGTTACCGTTAAGAAATCCGGTCAGTAATAGTAATTATTTAAATAACCCTCGCATATTTATGTGCGAGGTGTTTATTTTGAAATTTGTTTGTGTTAGATATCCGAGAAACAAAGTAACTGATATTCTGATTTGTTTGTTGTGCATTTTTGTAATAATTCTTATATTGCAGGCAGATAAATCAATTTTATTGTCAAATGCTGAATATGATGACATTGTTTACGGATTTATTGCCGAGAATGGTTGGTTGGTTGACGAATCGTCTTTAATTATTTCTGAGATTGATTTTTCATTTGAATCTGATGTAATCGAAGCTGAATACGTCCTGTTGCAGAAATCTCAGGGGTTTTACGTTAATGATTATTTAGATAAAAGGGTAGTTAAATTTTCATATAAGTTGATAAATTACCCCGGTTATCTTAATGAAGACGGTATTTATATTAATGTTTTTTTGTGTGAACAAAAAATTATCGCCGCAGATATTTGCTCGGTAAGGATTGACGGTTTTATTCGGGGTGCAGTTGTTAATGAAAATAAGGTTAGATAAATTTCTTTCATCGCAATTGAATATTTCGCGTAATGATGCGAAAAAAATGCTTAGAAGTCATTGTGTTAAGGTTAATGGCGCAGTTATTCTCAAAGCTGATTATCAGATTGAAACGGAATCGGATATTGTATGCTGCTCGGGGCGGAGAATTAGTTTCTCTGAACATGTTTATATAATGCTCAATAAACCCAAAGGCGTTGTTTCATCTACTGATGATAATCGTGATATTACTGTAATTGACATTCTCCCTGATGATATGAAGCGTAGCGGTTTGTTTCCGGCCGGCCGCCTTGATAAGAATACGACAGGCTTTGTACTTATTACTGATGATGGAGAATTTGCCCATGACATTTTATCTCCCTCTCATCATGTAATGAAAACGTATATTGTTGAAGTACCTGAAGCTTTAAGTGATGATGATATTGATCGTTTTCTTGAAGGTATGAAAACGGCGAAGGATACGTTCAAGCCTGCACAACTGAGATATCTCGGCAAAAATGAAACTTCGTTGAACCACGAATATGAAATTAAAATTTCAGAAGGGAAGTATCATCAGATAAAAAGAATGTTTGCCGCTGTTGGTAATAAAGTGATAGAACTCAGAAGAATTGCAATCGGAGACGTGTATATTGATGATACACTTGAAGCCGGTCAGGCACGTTACCTTAGTGATGAAGAAGCCAAAAAAATAAAAATTGTAAATAAATCTTAATAGTTAGTTAAAATATACAATGACTCTTTTTACAAAAAAACACAAGAGTTGTTGTATATTTTTTTGTTATAATAAGCAAATCTTACTGAAATCAATAAAATTATTAACTAAATTTGTAATAATCTCTAAAAAGTCTTGCAAAATTCGGTGAGTGAGTGTATAATAAATTTGTTTTATATTGTGATTTTGTCTAAAAGATAACAAAATTAATGATTTTATGAGTGTCGAAAGGATGAATTTTATGTCAAACCGTTTATTCCAGAGCGTTTTGCATCAAATGAAGGATGCAGTGGGCAGAACTATTGGTGTTATTGATGAAAGCGGAACAATTATTGCTTGCAGCGAAGTTACTCGAGTAGGAGACGTTATCAGCATAGGTTTATCTGAGGTATTTTCCGTTAATTCCTCAACAAATATCAACGGAAATACATATAAAGCATTCGGTGCATCAATGCAGCCTGAATATACTGTTTTTGTTGAAGGTAACGATGCTCTTGCAGAAAAATATGTATCTATACTTGCTGTTTCTCTTTCAAGCATCAAGCAGTATTATGATGAGAAATATGATAGAGGAAACTTTATTAAGAACGTTATGCTTGATAATATTCTTCCCGGTGATATTTATCTTAAAGCACGCGAGCTCCATTTTAATAACGATTCTGTCAGAGTTGTATTGCTTGTAAGATTTACTGAGGTTTGTGAATCATCAATGTTTGATACTATCCAGTCTCTTTTCCCTGATAAGAATAAGGATTTTGTTATCAGTGTCAATGAAAATGACGTGGCTATCATAAAGGATATCCCTGCTGCAACCGACAGCAAGGATCTTGAAAAGCTTGCAAGAAGTGTTATTGATTCCCTTGGTTCAGAGAGTGCAGGACAGGCTGTTGTAGGTATCGGAACTGCCGTAAAGAGCATCAAGGATCTTGCTCGCTCATTCAAAGAAGCACAGGTTGCTCTTGAGGTCGGTAAGGTGTTTGATACTGAAAAGGTTATTATCAGTTGTGAGAATCTCGGCATTGCACGTCTTATCTATCAGCTTCCCACTACTCTTTGTGAAATGTTCCTTAAAGAGGTTTTCAAGGTAGGTCCTGTTGATTCTCTTGATCATGAAACTCTGTTTACTATTCAGAAGTTCTTTGAAAATAATCTGAATGTTTCAGAAACCTCAAGAAAGCTCTTCGTGCACAGAAATACTCTTGTTTATCGTCTTGAAAAGATCAGAAAGCTCACAGGCCTCGATCTCAGAGAATTTGATGATGCTATTGTATTCAAGGTCGCATTAATGGTTAAGAAGTATCTCGATTCTTCACCCATTAAGTATTAATTCCAAAGGATTCACGTATATGATAGATTTTTCCAACGTTTCAAAAACGTACAAAAACGGGACCAAGGCATTGAATGATCTGAACATTCACATAGATAAGGGTGAATTTGTCTTTGTTGTGGGTGCATCGGGAGCAGGTAAGAGTACGTTTCTTAAAATGATTATGCGAGAAGAAGTGCCCACTACAGGTTCTATAACCGTTGACGGTATTTCTCTTAATGATCTTAAAGCAAGCAAAATTCCTTATTATCGCAGAAAGCTCGGTATTGTTTTTCAGGATTTCAGACTTATTCCCAACAGAACTGTATATGACAACGTTGCTTTCGCAATGCACGTTATCGGCGCTAAAAACAAGGATATTGCAAGAAGAGTTACGTATGCTTTGAATCTTGTCGGTCTTATTGCTAAAATTAAGTGTTATCCCAATGAGCTTTCAGGCGGTGAACAACAGAGAGTTGCACTTGCAAGAGCTTTGGTTAATCATGCTGATATCATAGTTGCTGACGAGCCTACAGGTAATATTGATCCCGAAATGTCTCGTGAAATTGTTGATTTGCTTAATCACATCAATAAGAATAAAAACACAACGATAATTATGGTTACGCATGCTGTTGAGCTTGTTAAACAGTATAATAAAAGAATTATAACAATAAAGAACGGCACTGTTGTTTCAGATACAGCTCATCCTGAAATTGTCGCTTGTGACATTCCCGAAGAGGAAAAGACCTCTCCCAGAGCTTATTTTGAAGCTCCGCTGGAGGATGATGAGATCGAAACGTTCTTGCATAATTACGGAAATGAATCTGAATCCGCTTCTGATTCGAATGCCGATTCTTAATTGAAAGGTTAATATATGAAAAACAGAAACATACGATATTTAACACAGGAAGGTATAAAGAATATCGGCATTAACAGGCTTATGTCGGTGGCTTCAATTGCAGTATTGATGTCTTGTCTGATAATTATGGGCTTTGCTGTTTTGTTGTTTTTGAATGTAGATTCGCTTCTCGGTTACATTGAGTCTCAGAACGTTATTATGGTTTTCAGTGACGTAAATGCCGATGAGCTTACTGTTAATACTATACAGGATGATTTGTCCGAGATTGACAATATATCTTCCGTCGAATTTGTGTCGAAGGAAGAGGCCTTCAATATGGTTGTCGCTTCATTTGATGTTAATTCGGAAATTTTAGAAAATCTTGATTCTGATTTCTTACCCGCTGGCTTTAAAGTTACTGTTGCTGATATGAGTTTATTTGCTGAAACTGTTAATAATATCAGCAAGATTCCCAATGTGTCCAGTATAAGGGAAAACAGTGATCTTGCTTCCAAACTTGAAGAAATCAGAATGGCAGTTACTTATATCAGCATTGGTATAATTATTGTTTTACTTATTGTTTCTATGTTTATTATTGCAAATACTGTCAGAATTACAATGTTTTCAAGAAAGCTTGAGATCAGCATTATGAAAGCAGTAGGTGCAACTAATTGGTTTATCAGATGGCCGTTCTTTGTCGAAGGTATCACAATAGGTTTGATATCGTCTGTAGTATCTTTTTTGTTGCTTGCCTTGCTGTATAATTTACTTAGCGGTCCTTTCTCGATAATTTTCGGTGTTCTCGGAAATGCTATAGTTAATTTCTGGGACTATGCTCTTGTTTTATTCCTTGGTTTTGTTGCTTTAAGCATTTTGACAGGTGGCATTGGAAGCTTGATTTCTATGAGAAAATATCTCAAGGAGCAGGGGAGTGTTGTCTTGAATGAAAACTGATATTTTCAAAAAGCTGCTTGCTTTTATTTTGTGTTTTTGTTGCATTTTTGCGCTACCATTTGAGATCTATGCCACAATAAGTGCAGAGGATCAGAATAAAATAGACGAGTATGAAAAAAAGCAGCAGGAATTACAGGAAAAAATTGACGCCGCTCAGGAAGAAATTGACCGTTTGAAGGTTGATATTGCTGATAAAGAGGCATACGCGGACAAGCTTGCAGGTCAGATTGATAATTTTCAACAGCAAATTGACGTTCTCAATGAGCAGATTGATGTGCTTGAAACAGAAAAAGCCTCAATTCAAGCTGTTATTGATGAGCTTGATGCTGAAATTATGAAGATAGAGGATGACATAAAACTTAATCAAGAACAGGTCGCTGCAACTGAGAGGGAAATTGAAAATATTTACACTCAGCTTCAGGACAGATTATATGAGTCCTACGTAAAGGGTACTGCTTCTGAGCTTGAGCTTCTTTTTGATTTTGATAATAGTAATAATTTTGCAACGTATCTCGTTGTTGTTGAAATATTGAACCGCAGAGCGGATAATGATGCTCAATTGGTGCGTGAGCTTAATGATAAGATTTCTCAGCTTGATATTCTTACAGAGCAATATAAATCAATGATCAAGGAAATTGAAGTCAAAAGAGATGAGCATCAGGTACAGGTTGATAAGCTTAATGAAAAAGAGAATACTATCATTGTAGCAAGATCTAAGCTTGAGGATTCTCAGAATGAGCTTGTTGAGCTTCAGGAAGAGGCTTATGCGTATATCAGAGAGCTTGATGCTCAAAGTGAAACCTACAGAAAGCTTGTCGCAAGCTATGAAGCTGATCTCAAGGCCTTTGACGATAAAATCGATGCTATAATAAATTCCGCGTCTCATGGAAGCGGAAATGTAACTCAGAATCCCGACGGCTTTATCTGGCCTTTACAGTATAATGACGTTTACATCTCGTCATCCTATGGTTACAGATACGATCCTATTTCAGGTGTTTATAAACTTCATGGTGGCACAGATACCTGTTGCTGGAGCGGAACTATGGGTAAGGCTGTAAGAGCTTCTGCCGGCGGTAAGGTTATTATTTCTACTTATCATTCAGCTTACGGATATTATGTAGGCATTGACCACGGTGGCGGAATTGTAACGATTTATGCACATAACAGTTCTCTTAATGTTTATGTCGGACAGACAGTTAAGCAAGGAGATATTGTTGCTTATGCGGGATCCACCGGTTATTCAACAGGTGCTCATTGTCATTTTGAGGTTCGTGTGAATAATACAAAGGTTAATCCCACCAATTATGCTTCATTACCTTGATTATGAGAGTACATTTATGACAAGAAAAATTTCTTTTGGAATAGTAATTATTTTGATTGTTTTGTCTGTCGCAATTTCCTCGGTGACAACAGTATTTATAATATTCAATCATTATAATAAATTAATTGCCGATTTGCCTGAAAAAGCTGAGCAATATAACAGATTGTCAGAAATTGACGAGCTGTTGAGAAACGAATATTACGGTACGGTTAATATTGATTCTATTGATGCTCAATTGGCAGAGGGATATATTGACGGCCTTGATGATGAATACAGCTTCTACATTCCTTCTGCTGAATATGATGAATTCAATAATTTTATAAACGGCAAAATAAACGGAACTGGAATTACAGCTTATTATGATAATGTAAGCAGTTATCTGAAGGTTACCTATGTGGCTCCCGATTCGCCGGCTTTTTCAGCTGGTATTGATTCAACGTGTAGTATTGTGTCAGTGAACGGCAATACGGTTAATCTTGCAAACAGCGAGAAGCTGATTTCCCTTATTTCAAGTGGTTATGGCGATAAGGTAAGCTTGAGTTATGTAAAAGATGGTATTTCTGATGAACAAGCAATTGTAATTGAGATTGCTCTCGGATATGAAATTAGCAGTTGTTTTTACATTGAAAGCAACGATATGGGATATATCCGTATTTCGGATTTTACTCAGAAAACAATTGATACCTTTGTTCAGGCCTTAAATTATTATTCTGTAAATTCTGTTTCTGAAATTATCATCGATGTTCGTAATTGCTCAAGTAACAATTATGATATTGCGGCACAGATAATTGATATGATAGTTCCTGTGGGCAATGAGGGCTCGGGTGCTATTTATACAGCAAAAGACATTAACGGTGAGGTAATCAGTAGTTATTCATCTGATTCAGTATCTGTCAATTCGAACTTTGCTGTTCTTGTTAATTCAAATACAGAAGCTGCGGCTGAGCTTTTTGCTGTTGATTTGTCTGATTTTGGTAAAGCCGTGCTTGTAGGTGAAACTACTGCCGGAAACGGAAAACTTCAACAGCTTTTCAGATTATCTGACGGAGGCGCGGCTTATCTTACTGTCGCTAAGGTCTATCCTTATATCAGCGACAGCTTTGATGGTGTCGGCATTACGCCTGATATTATCTCTGAATCGACAGATTCATTTGATAATAGTCTTGATTTTAAGAATTTTGAGAATGATCACCAATATCAGGCTGCTTTTTCTTATTTGTCCGATAAGCAATAATTAAACATTAAGCGACAGTAAAAACAAAGTTTTACTGTCGCCTTTTTATTGATTATCTGCTTTATTCAACGTAGATATAATCCTTGATTTTTGCGAATATTGTTTCACCAATTCCGTTAACGTTCAATATTTCTT
>JAZOOE010000102.1:0-12897 GCA_045654865.1 Acutalibacteraceae bacterium
ATCTGACTGAACGCCCTTGCCGTCGTCCGAGAAAGCAATTGCGCTTTCCGACAAGGGCAACACAGAACTCAGCGCTGTTGAAATGAGCATCAAGTATCTCAGAAGCCTGTAATTTATCTCTGATATTCAAAAGAAAACAAAAAAGCAATAGCAAAAGGGGAGCGCTCGTTCGAGCACTCCCCTTTTTTGTATAAAAAACGAGCTGTAAAAAACCGTCGTTTTTACAGCCCGTAAAGCTCAGTCTATGCTCAGCTCCAGTCAAAATTATAATATTCAAGGAAGTTTACTATTCTGCCCTGCGCCTTGATGCTGTTCGTCTGGAAAAGAATCAGATCAAGATTCATTACAATATCTATATCCATTATCATCTTATGCTTGAGAGAGGTCATTCTGTTTGTCTGCTTATCGATAATACAGGTTATTTCACAGTTTGTATAATTGATGTCAAACTTATAGCTGTTAAGGTCAAGCACAACAAGATATTCCTCAATAGGACCTGAAAGTGCATCACGGTCAACGGGAGTCATAATCTTTGAAAATGCACTGTTCTCACTATCGGGATTAAGCTGATCGTCAAAGGTTATGATTATCTTGTAGCTTTTACCGTCAGTGTAGCAGGTAGCAGATTTAATAATAGACATATCCGTAAGCTCACAGCCCGTGTCCTTGTTGTAAAGAGGGAAGGTCTCTCTTACCGCAATATCATCGTGAGGCATTATGGAAATCGTAGCCTCCTCGTCTCCCGAATCCTTGAGAAGCTCCGTGCCGACAAGATTGAGGATACGGTTAATAAGCTGAACGTCGCCGTTACCCGCAGAAACGTCGGATATTTCCTGATATTCACTTCTTGTATATCCGGGAGCTCTTACCTTGACGTCATCAACGGCACTCTTATAAAATCTTATAACGTCCTGAGCAGACATAGCAAGAGGACGATATGAGGTATCTACCTGAATACCGGGAGAGAGCACGTCTGTTGAAGCCTCCTCGGAAGGCTGGGTAGTAACGTCGGGAACATATATGGGATCCTCACCCGTAAAAAGAGCAGTGGTTGAATCCACAATAATAGTGGTGGTATTCTCCCCTTCTCCCTTTTTCTTTATACTTATTTCATATCCGCAGGAGCAAAGTGAAGCGACAAGCAGACAAAAAGCACATATCAAAGAAAAAACTCTAAGTGTTTTCATTAGCTTTCCTCCTAAAAACATAATCGGGATAATTTCTTACCCCGATCATTTTACCATATTTTTTTGAAACAATCAAGAAAAATAAGAAACTTATTGTCTTTTTGCCTGACCGTTATCTCTGTAATACTGTGTATGTGTTTTGGGATGAGTGGTGCTTGCCCACAGCTCATCGGCAACGCTCTGCCACTCATAGGCAAATTCATCACAGCGAGAGCAAAGAGTATCTACATCCTCTTCAATAATAAGATTCGTTGACTTTGCTCCCGTCTTTCTGATAATCTCTCTGAGCTTATCGGGATTTTCAAGCATCGGGCAAGGTCTTAAATGATTATCATTGAAGGGCTGTCCCTTTCTGTATTCCATAAACAAGGGATTCTGCAATGCCTCGAGTATGGTATGTGTACGGATGTTAGAGTCTGAATAATGAATAAATACACAAGGCTCAATATCACCTGCTGAATTAACGTGGAAGTAGTTTCTGCCGCCTGCGATACAGCCGCCGACGTATTCACCGTCATCCTGAAAATCAATAACGAACATAGGCTTTCCGGTCTTGGAGTTTCTCATCTTTCTCAGCCAGAAATACATATACTTTCTCTGTGCGGGAGTGGGAATGAGCTCCTTATCCGCACCGTGACCTACGGGCATATAATTGAAATACCATGCGTACTTGACACCGCTTTCGATCATAAGATCGACAAATTCATCGCTTGTAACGTAGTCGACGTTCTTTCTTGTATAGCAAACCGAAATACCGAAAAGACACTTATTTCTCTTAAGGGTTGCCATAGCCTCCATGGTTCTCTTGTATGCACCCTCGCCGCGGCGGAAATCGTTGCTCTCCTCAGTACCCTCTATGCTCAAAGCAAAAGCAAGATTGCTGACTCTCTTGACCTCTTCACAGAACTTATCGTCAATAAGAGTTCCGTTTGTATATGCCATAAACGCACAGTCGGCGTGCTTTTCGCAAAGACGGATTATATCATCCTTTCTTATGAGAGGCTCACCGCCCGTAAACATATAAAAATGAGTACCCAGCTGCTTTGCCTGACTTACGACAGAATCCATCTCCTCAAAGCTGAGGTTCTGTCTGTGGCCGTATTCTGCAGCCCAGCAGCCCTTGCATTTAAGGTTACATGCGCTTGTGGGATCAAGAAGTATCTGAAAGGGAATATTACAGTTATATTTCTCTCTGTTTGCTCTTACTTCCTTTGTGCCGAAATAGCCTGCCTCAACACCGAGAGATAAAAGCACGTGCTTGAGGATACCTCTGTCAACGTCATTAAGTATGCTTCTGCCGAGAGCAGTATAAATATTGTCGGGATCCTTTGCACCTGCCTTGAGTTTTTTGAAGTTTTCGGGCGGGAACATATTTCCGATGAGCTTCTCTGCGAAGTCAAGAATATTATAAAAGCCCTCTTCAGGTTTTTTGTCAATATATTTCAGAACACCGTCAAGAGCAACGGAAGCTGCTGTCAAAACAACCTTCTTTTTTACGGACATTTGCTTCTCTCCATTCCAACAAAATATTTCTAATATAATATGATAACATATTTCTTTCGATTTGTAAATCGCTTATTTTTTCACAATTACAGTATAATGATTAATTCCGCACCTTTTACACACTTGTAAAAAATAGGCTTGTTTATGTAAATTTTGTATGCTAATATTGTTATGATTATATGGTAAAATATTGAAAAATATATATACGAAAGAGATAAAATATAATGAAGATCAGAATCGGGGCATTTTTTGCCGTATTTATGCTTTTAATATCAACGTTTTTTGTTTCTGCATCCGCCGAAAACACATCTCAATCAAGAATTGCCGCTTCAATGTCTGCATTTCTTGACGAAACCGGAGATATAATAGGCGTTTCCTCAAAGGGCGAATGGGATGAATATCCCGAAAATTCAATTCCTGCTATTGAGGAAGCCGCAAAAACAAGCATTGATTTTGTTGCTGTGGACGTTCAGCGTGCAAATTGCGGAACACTTATTCTTTTTTCCGATATCACAACAGAAAGAATGCTTGATTCAGAAGACATATTCACTGTTACAGATACTGAGTATTCTGTTCTTTCCGCATATCGTCTGAAAAATGCTTGCGGCGGGAGCAACGAAAAGATAAGCAATTATTCCATTCCCTCTCTCGAGGAAGCAATCATCTGTGCAAAAGAAAATGATATTCCTCTTATTCTCAGATGTAAGGCTGATATTATTCCTCAGATATCAGAAGAGCTTGTCCGCCTTGATGCATACGATATGTGCATCATTATGACAGACGGCTCAAAGAAGGAAATTTCGCAGGCTTTATCATCGTGTGAAGAAAAGCCTTATCTCATAGGCTCAAAAAAGGGCAACGTAATATTCAATATTATGTCTTACGTAAGCTTCCTTGAGGAAATATCGGCAGAGGGCGTTGAGCTCAAAACGGGCAACAGATACGGCATTAACTACTATCCCTCATTGATAAACAACTATGCCAAGAATCTTCGCGTTATTTCAGATACCACTACACCTGAGATTTCAGGCTACAGACAAGACAGCGAAACATGGTGGAACGATCTGATCGCCAGAGGCTATTCGGTAATTATAACCGACCATGCGGAGCTTTTTGCACAATACAAAGAAAAAACAGCAGAGGCAAGAAACAGACTTCAGACTCTTTACGATAAATTCGTAACAAACCATACCCTTCCCGACTTTAAGGACGATATGCTCAACGATATAAAAAAGGCTTATACCGATGCTGTTGCAAATGCACAAAAACTTTTAAGCGACAGCTCCTCATCTTATCAGGAGCTTTGTGACGGATATTCAATGCTGTTCAAGGCGGCAAACGACGTCAACAAAAACTTCTCCGCACTTGAGGACGGAAGCGCCGGCACCACGGTCACTCTTCCGAGAATTCTCTTATGCACCGCGGCACTTGCCGTTGTTATAGTTGTGCAGATATATTTCTATAAAAGACGCAGAAGGGATGCTTAACTAATGATTCTTAAAATAATTACGGCTCTTATCGCCGTGGGCGTTATTGCAATTACGTACTTTTACGTAGATGCTCAGAAGGACGGAGCCTGCCCTAAATCATGGCTTCTCAAAATGATAGGCGCTACGGGTTATATTGCCGTCGGTGCATTATGCGTTGTAATGACAGGTGAATTTTCCGAATTTGACAAGGCTATGATTATTGCTCTTGTTTTTTCGTGGCTTGGCGACTTATTCCTTCACATGTGGTTTCATAAAATATGGACAGCTCTCGGCTTCGTGTGCTTCCTGACTTCCCATATATGCTTTATAAGAGCTTATATCATCGGCACAAATTCTCTTACTGTTTATTTCCCCGAAAAGCCCTTTTACAGCATTGGTGAAATAATCGCAGTAGTTCTTTTCGTCGCTTTCTTCATTATCTGTATGATAAAGTCAAAAATGAACCTCAAAGGGCTTATGAAGCTACCCATTATAGTTTACGGAATCGTAATTATGACTATGCTTTGCAAGGCTTCAGTGCTTGGTATTGAAGCAGCACGATACGGTATAACTCCCCTTTGCACGATATGTGCAATTGCAGGCGCAGTTTGCTTTGTGCTTTCGGATTTTTCAATATCTTTCCTTATGTTCGACAAGCGCCACAAAAAGAACTTCAAGCTTAAGCTCTTTAATATGTATACGTACTTTGCAGCGGAAATTCTTCTTGCATCTCTCATATATTTCATCTGATAAAAAGCAGAGCTTAAGCCGCGACAATGTAAAAACAGCGAAATAAGACAATGGACTCAGGCAGGAAAGCCACCTGCCCGAGCCCATTATTTTTTATCATTCGTTATTTATCAGAATATTGAAATTGTAGAAATTGCTTCGCTTCACAAGCTCATCATTTACGTACTCAACACCGAATTCCTCAAATACCGTAGGGGTATCTGAGAAGAGGTTTGTGCCGATACCCAGTCTGTCACCCTCAATTTCAACACCGATTGAGGCTAAAATCGTGGGGAACATATCAAACACCGCCCAATCACGGGAGAAGGTGCGCTCGACAGGTATACTACCAAGATCCCCTGCCGGATTGATAATGAGATTATAGCAGGAGCGGTGATAATCCTCAACGCCCTCAAGACTTCCGATAAACTTCTTCGCCATCGTAAGATGGTCACCTATAATAACTATAGTGGTATTCTCATAGAAGGGCTGCTGCTGAATCCAACGGATGAAATTAACGGTTTGCTCCTGAGAATAACGCACTGCATTTGCATATTTGCTGTCATAGGGAGTGGGAGCGTCGGGACTTAAGTAGCCCTCGGGGGTGTGAGTGTCCGCAGTTTCCATCATAAGGTGGAAGGGCTTTCCTGTTTCATAAAGACGGATAAGCTCATCCTTTGCGTATTCATAAAGCTTATCATCCTCATATCCCCAAAAAACCTTGTAGTTTTCGGGAACGTATCCCCTCTTCTTGACCTCCTTGTGGTCAATTATGGTGTAATCTCCGTGGGACTGGAAATAATACGTAAGACCGCCGAAATCGGCATTTGCACCGAACATTACCGTCTGCTCATAGCCCTGCTCCCTGAGGATGTCACCGATAGCCGTAGCACCGGGAAGGAAGTTTTCTTTATCACCGTACTGATTCTGCTTGTCAGGCACCTTCATAGGAAGACCTGTGCCCATATTCACCATAGACGCTACAGACCAGCCGGCGCCCGTGGACTCCTGAAAGCCGCCGGGAAGTGACTCGTGATGCGAAAAGCTTATCCCCTCATTCAAAAGCTCATAAAGGTGAGGAATGAGATTATCCTCACAGAAGCCGCCAAGCTCCTTTGAAAGGAAGGTATTTTCCATACTTTCAAGATAGATGTGAATAAGATTTCTCTTCTTATCGGGGAAGGTCATATTCACAGTCAAGGGATCGGCAAAATTATCCTCAATAAAGGTTGAAGCGGTAAGATAGGAATGATAAAGATTAACAAGCTGAAACTGATCAATTCCGTAAGCACATCCACCTATAAGCATTGCAAGAGCTGCGCAGAGGCTTATCCCTCTTAAAGCCACGCGGGGAAACACCTTAATTGCTCTGTCCTTAATTTTCATAAAAAGGCTTTTGTCGGAAAAGGTAACGATGCAGAATATTGCAACAAAAAGCGCAGTGGCAAGAACAACGGACTCAACACCCGAAATATATACGGAGGCATCCGTGCCCTCTGTCGGGGAATTAAGGTTTATAAGAATCTGGTCGGGTGTAAGATCCCCGAAGAAATCCTTGCCCCATATTGTAGCGGTAAGTGCAGCAACACCGGTACCGAAAAGCACAGAGGAAATAATTTTAAGAGCACGGTTACCCTTTTTTCTTTTTATTTCCTCGCTTCTTCCGACGGGATATTTTGAAATAAGAGCCTTAACAAGAAAATATATGCATGCCACAGCGAAGCAGACGGCAAGCACGTTGAATAAGTACGTTTTATCAACCGCCTCGGGAAGGTAAATATTCTCCGTTTTAAGAATGTACTTCATAACACCGAAATGAAAAAGAAAAACAAGAAGCGTGTCACGAAGCAGTGTACGAATCACAGCCTTTGCATTTTTGTCCTTAAGCACAAAAAACACGTCGGCAATACCAACCGCAAAAGCGATTCCCAAACAAATTCCCAATATCATAGCTTTTCTCCTCGTAAATAAAACTAAGTAAAACTTATTATAGTACAGATTTCGTGCAAAATCAAGCAAAAGCCGCAATACCTTACCGAAAGCATACTGACAATGCAGAACAATGGACTCAGACAGGAATGCATCCTGTCTGAGCCCGTTAATTTTTATCATTCGTTATTTATCAGAATATTGAAATTGTAGAAATTGCTTCGTTTGGTCAGCTCATCATTCACAAAATCAACACCGTATTGCTCAAATATTGTATCTGTCTGAGAGAATAAGTTAGTGCCGATACCGAGTTTTTCTCCCTCAATTTTAACACCGAGGCTTGCAAGGATCGTGGGGAACATATCAAACATTGCCCAAATTCTTCCCTGTAATCTGTCCTGAGATACCTCGCCGAGCTCGGGAGCAGGATTAAGAATAAGATTGAAGCAGGTTCTGCCGTTGGGTATATCGAGATTTTCAAAGAAAAATCCTGCCATACTAGTATGATCACCGGTAATCACGATCGTCGTGTTCTCATAGAAGGGCTGCTCTTGTATCCAGCGGACAAATTTCACCGTCTCCTCCTGAGAATAGCTTATAGCATTGGAATATAAATCACCATAGGGAGTGGGAGCGAATTCACTCAGATAACCGGGAGTGTGAGTATCTGCAGTTTCCATTACAAGATGGAAGGGCTTTCCGGTCTCATAAAGTCTTGTTATTTCTTCCTTTGCATATTCATAGAGCTTATCATCCTCAAAGCCCCAGAACACACTGTAATCCTCGGGAATATATCCTCTTGCTTTAGCTTCCTTATAGTCAATAATGGTAAAATCACCGTGGGATTGGAAATAGTAGGTCAGACCGCCAAAATCTGCGTCAGAGCCAAGAAGAAAGCTCTGCTCATAGCCCTGAGCCCCCAGAATATCGCCGAGAGCGGTGGCACCGGGCATAAAGTTACCGGGAGAACCATACGAATTTCCGTCAACGGGCACCTTCATGGGAAGTCCCGTTTCCATATTGACAAAGCCTGCAACTGACCAGCCGGAACCCGTAGACCAATGGGGCCCGCCTATTCCCTCTTCTCTGTGCGAAAAGCTGTAGCCCTCAAGCGTAAGCTCATACAGATGAGGCATAAGATTTACCTCCATGGCACCGCCGAGCTCCTTGGAAAAGTATGTATTTTCCACGCTCTCAAGGTAAATATGTATAAGATTTCTCTTGTTCTCGGGAAATTCCATATTTATAGTCTCGGGATCGGCATAATTATCCTCAATAAAGGTAGATGCCGTAATATATCCGTGATAAAGCTGAACAAGCTGAAAGGTATCAACACAATAAATGAGACCGCCTATAAATACAGCCACTGAAAGCACCAGACTTATTATTCTTGATGCAACAACAGGAAGCAGAGTGATGATTCGTTCCTTCCTTGAAAAACGAAGCGCGTATATAAGAAATGCAAAAACAGAAAACAAGGCAGTGAGAATTGCCGTTGTCAGAACGGGACCTTCAAAGCCCGCCACATATACGCCGGGATCAGTACCCTCTGTAGGAGAATTAAGCGTTATGAGCATCTGATCGGCGTTGATCTCACCGAAAAACCCAACAGCCCAGACGGAGCCGAAGTAAAACGCACAGCCGAGCGCAAAAAATACGGTGCTTATTATACTGACGGCAAGAGCTGTCTTTCTTCTTTTTATCTCAGCCTTTTCAAAATAAAGGCTTCTGTTAAGAAAGCTTATAAGCGCAAGATACACAATTCCCACGGCAAGAAAAAGAGCCGCAAGCTTAAAAGGATATGAGGCGTGATGATTTCCTAAAATATTGAAAATATCCTCTCTGCCGAGCACGTATTTTGCAATAGCAAAGCCCGCAACGTCAACGAGAGCAACGTCTCTCACGGCAGTAAAGATAACCGATTTGACAGAAGGCTTTTTTGCCGTTAAAAAGATATCGGCAGCTGCAATTACCAAGCCGACAACGATAGCTGATAAAAATATCATAATTCTACTTCTCTCTTCGTATTTTTTTTGATTATTATACTATCCGCGCCCGACAAAATCAAGTAAAAAAACCAAACTCACAAGCATAAAAAGCAGGATTCAAGAAAAGCCGGGCTTTCTTGAATCCTCTGAAATTTATTTCATTGCTTTTGCATAAACCTCGTGGAATGCCTTGCATGCGGCATCAAATGCATCACGGTTGGTAGGATACTCAAACTCCTCCTTGACGGATTCGGCACCGCCTGTAAGCTCAAGATCCTTAAGTCCGTCAAACACCTTAAGATGGGGTTCAAGCGTAAGGAAGTGCTTGCCGTCCATCTTGCTGAAGCGTCTGATAAGCTCTTCGATATTGCCGTCACCCTTACCGCAGGGCACAACAAAGCCGTCGGACATTCTGCAATCCTTGACGTGCATATATTCAATGTAATCCTTAAGCTTTTCGAATGCGGGAAGAATCTCAACCTTACACTGAATGAAGTTTGCGGGATCGAAAATACCCTTTATTTTTCCCTTGAAGGTGGAAAGAATATCAAGACATCTGACGTCGTTATCTCCGAAAATACCCTTTTCGTTTTCGTGACAACACCAGATATTTCCGCTTCTTGCGTAATCCGCCATCTTCTCAAGGCGCTCGAAAACCTCGTCGCGATAGGAATCGTAATCCTCATTTTCATCAATATAGAAGCTGAACATTCTTATGTTTTCGGTGCCGAGAATTGCGGCATTTTCAACACACTGCTTAAAGGAATCAAAATGCTCATCGAAAGCATCCTTAATGTTTATCTTACCGAAGTGTGAGCCCACGGAGGAAACACCTATTCCGTGCTCGTCAAGAACCTTCTTTACTTCTCTTGCCTGTGCGGCAGAAAACGTGGATATATTACCCTCGTCAAGACCTCGGGGCTCTATATGAGTGATACCGTTAGCCTTGAGGGCCTCTATCTGATGAAGTAAGCCTCCGCCTGCCTCATCGGCAAAAGCGGAAAAAATGAATTCTGCCATTTATTTATTCTCCTTTGATAAGTGCTTTGTAAAGCTTGATATATTCGTTTGCCGAGCGTCCCCAGCTGTAATCACATTCCATAGCTCTCTTTCTGAGTATTGCCCAGCCTGCCTTATCGGCATAGCCCTCAAGAGCTCTTCTTATGGTGTGAAGCATAGCGTGAGCATTATAGTCCTCAAATACGAAGCCGTTGCCCTCGTTATCACCCGAATCAGTAACAGAGTCACGAAGTCCGCCTGTTGCACGGACTACGGGAATTGAGCCGTATCTGAGAGCAAACATCTGTGAAAGTCCGCAGGGCTCGCTTTGTGAGGGCATAAGGAATATGTCACTTCCGCCGTAGATTTTACTTGCAAGAGAGGGCTTGAATGCGATTTCACAGGCAAGCTTTTCGGGATATCTGGCAGCAAGCTCATTAAAGAAGGTCTCATACTGCCAATCACCTGAGCCCAGCACCACAACCTGAACGTCACTTGTGCAAAGCAGCTCCTCAAGGACACACTGAACAAGATCAAGTCCCTTGTGAGAAACAAGTCTTGTCACCATACCGATAACGGGAGTATCGGGCTTTACGGGAAGGCCCATGGTCTTCTGAAGATCTGCCTTACATTCCGCCTTACCCGAAACATCCTCCGCGGAGAATGCCTTGATAAGATTCTTGTCTCCCGCAGGATCATTGGAAACCGTATCGATACCGTTTAAGATTCCGTGTATCTTCCAGCTTCTCATACGAAGAATGTTATCCAGTCCGTGTGAGTAGTAGGGGTCAAGAATTTCCTTTGCATAAGAGGGGCTGACCGTTGTAACGGCATTTGCGCACTCAATGGCACCCTTCATAAGATTTATGCAATCATCATTGTGAAGCAGGGACGCATATTCGGATGGAATACCGAGCACGTCCTCAAGTATCTCCTCGCCGAATTTACCCTGATACTGAATATTATGGATAGTAAATGCGGTCTTGATATTTTTAAATTCCTCGCGCTTACCGTAATAAAGGGAATAGTACACGGGAACGAGTGCAGTCTGCCAGTCGTTACAGTTGATAACATCGGGCTTGAAATCGATATAGGGGATCATTTCAAGCACGGCTCGTGAGAAGAATGCAAATCTCTCCGCATCATCATAATGGCCGTAAATGCCCTGACGCTTGAAGTAATACTGATTATCAAGGAAATAATAGATAACGCCGTTATACTTTGCCTCAAAGATACCGCAGTATTGTCTTCTCCAGGCAACGGGAACCGTAATATGTGTAATAAACTTCATATCTGCCTTATACTTTTCGGGAATTCCCTCGTACAAGGGCATAACGACTCTGCAACCGATAAGTCTTTTTCTCAAAGCCGTGGGAAGACTTCCGGCAACGTCACCGAGACCGCCTGATGCAATAAAGGGCTTAGCTTCGCTTACAGCATATAAAACTTTCATATCTTTCCTTCCCTTTCGTCAAATGTGTATATTCTTGCCGATATAAACGGGATATGAATCCGCACCTGAGAGATGCTTGCCGCTTCTGACGGTAACAGCCTTATCCGCAATACAATAATTTACGGATGCATTCTGAGCAACGAAGCAATGGGGCATAAGAATTGAATTCTTGACAACCGCGTCCTTTTCAATACGGCAATCTCTGAAAAGTATACAATTTTCAACCTCACCCTCAATTATACAGCCGTCGGCAACAAGAGAATTCTCAACGTCGCTTCCGAGTCCGTAAACTGCGGGCATATCGTCGTATACCTTTGTATAAACAGGTCTTTCACGAGAGAAAAGCTCTCTGTAATTCTTACTGTCAAGCAGCGAGAAGTTTGCATCAAAATATGAAGAAACAGAATCAATAACCTTGCAGAAGCCCTTTACCTCAAATGCACCGATATTGAGCTTCTTGATATTTTTGAGGATAATATCCTTTTCAAAGGACACAAGTCCCTTGGCATAAGATACGCTTACAAGGCTTTCAAGAAGAGATTTCTTGATAAAAACAGCCTTGAGGGCAAAATCCGTATTCTTCTTATCGGATGCACCCAGAGACATTTTTGTAACTCTGCCGTCTTCTATTTTTTCAAGCACGGGAATATCCTTGATTTCGGGAGTTTTTCCGTGCATATAAAGAAGAGTTATGTCACTGCCGCTTTTTTCGTGATGCTCATAAAGCTCCTGAAGATCAAGATTTGCAACGTAGATGCAGTCTGTCATAAAAACGTATTCCTCGTGGGATTTCTCAAGGAAGTGAAGAATGTTTTTGATTGCACCGATTCTTGATGCATTGTAATTTTCAATAGCCTCAGCATTAAAGGGAGGCAGAAAATATATTCCCTCGCTTTTTCTTGCAAGATCCCAGGGCTTGCCCGAGCCTATATGATCCATAAGAGACTGATAGTTATTATTTGTAACAATGCCGACCTTTCCGATTCCGGAGTTCACCATATTTGAAAGAACGAAATCCACAAGACGGTATGCACCGCCGAAAGGAACAGACGCCATTGAACGAACGCCCGTGATCTCGCTTATTACGTCATCATCTGTATTTGCAAATATCAGACCGAGTACATCTTTTCCGTTCATTTTACTTCGCCCTCCTTAACGTTTTCATCAATCATAAGATTTGCGGAGATCTTAGCGTCGGCGCCGATCACAACGTCTGCGCCTATAACGGCTACGCCCCATTTTTCAAGATCCTTGCATTCCTCGGGATTTTCGCCTACAACCGCACCTGACTCAATCACGGCATTTTCCGCAATCATTGCATATTTTACCTTAGCACCGGACTTAATTGTTGCGCCGGGCATAACTATTGAATATTCAACCTCTGCACCCTTTTCAACGGTAACGTTGGAGAAGAGCACCGAATAGTCAACCTTACCGTCAATGATACAGCCGCCTGAAACAAGAGAATTCTGAATCTCGGATTCACCTGATGCAAAATGAGGTGCAAGAGCAGAATTCTTGCAATAAATGGGCCATGAGGTATCACTGAGATCTATATTGACCTTGGGATTAAGAAGATCAAGATTTGCCTCCCAGAGGCTGTCGATGGTTCCGACGTCCTTCCAATAGCCGTCAAAGCG
>JAZOOE010000103.1:0-3782 GCA_045654865.1 Acutalibacteraceae bacterium
GAAGCAGTCATCAGACAGCTTATGGCATAACAATAAAAAGAAACCCTTTTGGTGTCCCCAAAAGGGTTTCTTTTTTTAAAAAGTTATTGATTTTAATAATTAAATTATGATATACTTAAAAATAATTATTTAATAAGGAGATGTTTCCAATGCCCTCAAAAGTAAAACTCGGAATAATCGGTGTCGGTAATATGGGCCTGAGCCATATTAACAACTATGCATCGGGAAGAATGCCCGAATGCGAAATCACATGTGTTGCAGATATTGATCCCGCAAGATTTGCAAACGCTAAAGAAAAGTTGCCCGACGTCGTTTGCTTTGACACTGCAACTGAGCTTATCAACTCAGGCTTGTGCGAAGCTATAATTATCGCCACACCTCACTATGATCATCCCCCCATTGCAATCGAAGCTCTTAATGCCGGAATCCACGTTATGAGCGAAAAGCCCGCCGGCGTATACACCAAGCAGGTCAGAGAGCTTATTGAGGTAGCCGAGCATTCAGATAAAACCTACGCCATTATGTTCAATCAGAGAACAAACTGCATCTACCGTAAGGTCAAGGAAATTGTGGACAGCAAGGAATACGGAGAAATCAAAAGAGTAAGCTGGATCATCACAGACTGGTACCGTACTCAGGCTTATTACAACTCCGGCGGATGGAGAGCAACGTGGAAGGGCGAAGGCGGCGGCGTTATGCTCAATCAGTGCCCCCATCAGCTTGACTTATGGCAGTGGATCTGTGGTATGCCCTCAAAGGTAAAGGCCATCTGCCACGAAGGTAAATGGCACGACATCGAGGTTGAGGATGACGTTTCTATCTACGTTGAATATCCCAACGGTGCAACAGGTACGTTCATTACGACCACAGGTGATTATCCCGGCACAAACCGACTTGAGATTACTCTCGATAAGGCTAAGATCATCTGCGAAAATGATGAGATCAGAATGTATAAATTAAACATAGCAACATCTGAATACACAAAGAACTCTGACAAGGGCTTCGGCAAGATCGAGGGTGAATGGGTAACCGTTGAAACCGACGGTCTTAACGAACAGCACGTAGGTGTTATGAATGCATTTGCTGCTCACATTTTAAGAGGCGAGCCCCTTATAGCAAACGGTGCGGAAGGTGTAAACGGTCTTACAATCTCAAATGCCGCTTTCCTTTCCTCCTGGCTTGACAAGACTGTTGAATTACCTCTTGATGAAGATCTGTTCTATGAGCTTCTTCAGAAAAAGATTGAAAATTCTACAGCAAGCAAAACCGTTGTTGAGCAAATCGAATCAGATATGAGTTCAACATTCTGATAAAAATACAAAATTATGGCAAGGGGTTGTAAAACGTCAGAATTTTTACAACCCCAACACTGAATTTCTGAAAGGACGTATCTCTATTATGTTATTCTCACAAGATATCGGAATTGACCTCGGAACAGGAAATACCCTTGTATGCGAAAAAAGCAAAGGCATTATTATAAGGGAGCCTTCTGTTGTAGCTGTTGACGTCAAGGCAGTGCCCTCAAAGGTTGTCGCAGTCGGAGAAGAAGCAAAATCCATGTTAGGCAGAACACCCGGCTCCATTACCGCGATCAAGCCATTAAAGGATTCCGTAATCGCAGACTATGACATAACGGCGGATATGCTCAGATTTCTTATAAAAAAAGCTACAAGCGGCTCACTTTTTTCAAGAGCAAGAGTTATCATCTGTATTCCCTCTTGCGTTACCGAGGTTGAAAGAAAGGCTGTTCACGATGCAGCAAAAAGCGCAGGTGCACGATACGTAAGCCTGATAGAAGCCCCTATGGCGGCTGCAATAGGAGCAGGTCTTCCCATTATTGAGCCCAAGGGCAATATGATCGTAGATATTGGCTCAGGAACTGCCGAGGTTGCAGTAATTTCTCTCGGCGACATTGTTGCAGCAAAATCGGTAAAAACCGCGGGCGATGCTTTTGACAACGCAATAGTTCAATACATCAGAAAAAATTTCAATCTGCTCATAGGCGAAAGAACGGCAGAGGAAATCAAAATCAGCATCGGCTCAGCAGCTCCTTATTCAGGCGAGGGTGCCATAATAGTAAAAGGCCGAAACCTCTCCGACGGACTTCCCAAAACACAGGAGATAACATCAGCTGACATAAGACAAGCTCTCAGCGATCCCATAGCTCAGATCATAGATGCTATTCATCAGACACTTGAAAGAACACCTCCCGAACTTGCATCCGATATCATAGAATCCGGAATAACACTTACAGGCGGCAGCGCACAATTAAGAGGTCTGGCTTCATTAATTTCAAAAAACACGGGAATGAAAGTAAATATTGCAGATAATCCCCACGACTCCGTTATAACGGGCATCGGAATATGTCTGCAGAAGGACACGTTAAATATCACAAAATAAGCACAAGGCGCATTTTGGAGAAATAAAATGAAAAACTTTTTCATAAGCATAAAATTCAAGATATCTCTTGCAATTTTTGCGGCATTACTCTTCGGCATTTCAGTTGCCGCTGTTTCAAACAGCGGAACATCTCCCCTCTCTTCAGCTCTCGGCTTTATTATTTCACCGCTTCACAATGTCGCGGTAGCAATTGCCGATACATTAGATGACTTCAACGGCTATTTTGTTTCATCAAAAGCTTATGCCGATAAAATAGAGGAGCTCGAAAGCGAAAACGCTGAGCTTCGTTCTGAGCTCATAGACTACGAAAAAACCATACACAAGCTCGAAGCCTACGAGGATTTCCTCGAGGTCAAAGAGGATAACCCCGATTTTTCCTTTACCCCTGCAGAAATTATACTTCGCGACCAATCCGATTTTTATGGCACGTTCACTCTTAATAAGGGAGCTTCAGACGGTATTTCCGTCAACGATCCCGTTATCTACTCAAACGTGCTTATCGGTGTTGTCAAGGAGGTTACAGAAAACTCAAGCATCGTATATACGCTTTTTCATCCCGACGTCAGCGTCAGTTCTTATGAAATCAGAACCCGAGAAAGCTGTTATACGGAGGCTGAATCCGCAGTATCAAAAACCGGCTACATCAAGCTTTGCGGATTGACAAAGAGTACCCCAATCGTTTCCGGTGGTACAGTGTGTACGTCGGGAATCGGAGGAATCTATCCGAAGGATCTCATCATCGGTACCGTTAAGGAGATCAAAACCGACGAGACAGGCATCGGCGTTTATGCTCTTCTTCTTCCCGAGGCTGATTATTCCGTGCTTACGGACGTTTTTATAATCACCGATTTTGAAGGAAAAACAAAATAACGAGGATTTACAATGAAAAACAAAATAGCGATAGCCAACGTATCAGTTAAGATCTCATACGTAGCATTGTTCGTTGTTGCTTATATCACTCAGTTTTTATTTATACCGCGTCTCGGTATCAGTTTCCCCGTTTTATTGCTGATCCCGTTGACAACGGCAATTGCGATGCACGAGCGTGAATTTTCAGCTCTGCTTTTCGGTCTGTTATCGGGAGCCTTATGGGATATTGCTTCCCCCCTGCCCGACGGCACTCTTGCTTTCTTATTTGCCCTTACAGCCTGCGCTACGGGCTTATTGCTCCGATACGTTTTAAGAAATACTCTACTTACGGCAATATATATCAACCTGATACTTTTAGCTTTCTACAGCGTAATATCATACGTATCCTTGGTTGACGGGTTTGATTTCGAATTTTTCAAGGAGCTTCTGCTCACTCATTATCTTCCGTCCGTATCCGTATCACTGATATTCACTGTTCCCGATTACTTTCTTATCCGGACTATATCAAAATT
>JAZOOE010000104.1:0-3165 GCA_045654865.1 Acutalibacteraceae bacterium
TACGTTGAACGTTTTGAGTTCTTTATGAACGGCTGGGAGATGGCAAACGCTTATTCCGAGCTCAACGACCCCATCGATCAGCGTGAGCGTTTTGCTGCACAGGAAGAGCAGTTTGCTGCCGGTGATGATGAGGCCAACCACACCGACGAAGACTTCCTGAATGCTCTGGAGATCGGTATGCCTCCCACGGGCGGTATCGGCTACGGCATCGACCGTCTTGTAATGCTTCTTACCGACTCCCAGGCAATCCGTGACGTCCTTCTCTTCCCCACAATGAAGTCCATTGACTGATACAAACAATACTTAAAAGGAAGATTTCGGTCTTCCTTTTATTTTTTTGCCCTGATGCTATCTAATAAGGGAAAGGCATTGCTATTTTTCGAGAAATCCAATATACTGAAAATAAGACATTCTACGGCAATCAGATAAAATAACACTGAAAAGGAATATATGCTGCGATATGGATAATACATTAAAATTCAAAAATCCCTCGTTTCCCGTTGAAGAGCGTGTAGATGATCTTCTCGGGAGAATGACGATCAAGGAAAAGCTTGCGATAATTATTGAAACCTCCCCTGCCAATGAGCGTCTCGGCATACCGAAATACAATCACGGAAATGAGGCCCTGCACGGAGTTGTCCGTCCCGGAAAATTCACTGTATTTCCTCAGGCAATCGGACTTGGCTCCACCTTTGACGTTGCGCTTATTGAGGAAATAGCAGAGGCTATTTCCGATGAGGCACGCGCCGCTCACCATCACGGCAAGGGCACTCACGTTACAAAGGAAGAATACGAAGGCAGATATAACGGTCTTCTTGCCTTCTGGTCCCCCGACCTTAATCTTTGCAGAGATCCCCGTTGGGGCAGAACGGGAGAGACCTACGGTGAGGATCCGTACCTTGCAGGAAAAATGGGGGCGGCATTCATCCGCGGTATTCAGGGGGATCATCCGAAATACTTAAAGGCAATTGCCACACCTAAGCACTACACGGCAAATAATGAGGAACACAACCGTTTCAGCTGTGATGCAAAAATGAGTGAAAAATCCCTGAGAGAATATCATCTTGAGCCCTTCCGCCGTGCGGTTGAGGAAGGCAAGCCCGCCGCTGTTATGGCGGCATACAATGCAATAAACGGTGAGCCTTGTCATCAGAGTCCTTATCTGCTTAAAACGATTCTGCGCGACGAGTGGGGCTTTGACGGCTACGTGGTTTCCGACTGCAGTGCAATAGCACGTTTGTGGGACTGTCACAAACGACACGAAAATCCTGCCGATGCCGCATCTGCCGCAATGAATGCAGGTGTGGATCTTGAATGCGGAAGCTACAGTCCCTGGGAGCATTTCTACGTGGAATTTCTTGAAGAACAGTTAAGGAAAGGAAAAACAACAGAGGAACGCATTGATGAAGCCTGCAGAAGGGTGCTTACTGCAAGATTCAGACTCGGTCAGTTTGATCCCGAGGAGCTTATCCCGTTCAGAAATATTCCCTTATCCGTTATCGGCTGTCCTCGTCATTCCGAGCTTGCCCACCGTGCAGCGGCAGAATCAATCGTTCTGCTTAAAAACAACGGTATTCTTCCCCTTAAACCCGACATGAAGGTGGCGGTAGTGGGCAACAATGCCCATCTCTGTCAGTTCGGTGATTACAGCGGCAAGCCGAAAAACACTCCCGTATCCCCTCTTGACGGCATCCGCGCAGAGGGCGGCGAAAACGTAAGCTTTGTCCGTTTTACGGGAACGCGCTCAGCGGATGAATATGCAATTATCACAAACGAGCATCTGCGCACACCCGACGGTCACTCAGGTCTTCGGGGTACGTACTATAACAACGGAGAATTTTCAGAAAGCAGCAAATCCCGTACGGATGATGCCGTTGACTTTGCATGGCGTAACAGTATGCCCGACTCCTTTATTGAAACCACAGAATATTCCATTTGTTGGGAGGGCTTTCTCTGCCCGTCCGTCACCGGTTATCATTATCTGCGTCTCACCTACGGTGGCTGCACCGCCTGCCACATACCCGAAATTATAATCGATGGCAAAACAGTTGGGACAGAAGCTACGATTTATCTTGAAGCAGATACTAAGTATTCAATTACCGTAAAATATGCAAAATCCGCAGAGGAGCCTGAAATTCACCTTAGTTGGATTATGCCCTGTGAAGAAAACGGCAAGCTCTTTGATGCGGAATGTGAGGCAGCAGAAAATGCCGATGCAGTCATTGCGGTAGTGGGACTTGGCACAGAATATGAAAGAGAGGGCAGAGACAAGGATTCTCTTGAGCTTCCCTCTGAGCAGAGTGAGCTTCTTCGCCGTTTATATGAGGTCAACATAAATCTTATTGTTGTAATTGTTTCGGGAAGCCCTATGACAATTCCCCAAATACACGCTGACAGCGCCGCAGTTATTGAAGCATGGTACCCGGGTGAATCCGGAGGACGGGCATTGGCGGAAATCCTCTACGGTAAAATAAATCCCTCGGGACGACTTTGCGCTACCTTTCCCCTGTCCGCAAGTGATCTGCCTCCGTTTGATGATTACGAAATGTCACACGGAAGAACATATATGTATAATAAGCGCACACCGCTGTACCCGTTCGGCTTCGGTCTTTCGTATACAAGATTCGAATACTCTGACCTGACAGCTGACAGAAATACGGCTTCTGTAAAGGTAAAAAACACAGGAAATTTCATCGGTGATGAGGTCATACAGCTGTATCTTGACAGTGCAGGGCTTGAAAATCAGCCTATGCTCCGTCTTGTGCGTTTCCAAAGAATCACCCTTGCCCCCGGCGAAGAGAAGACCGTAACGTTTTCCTTTGACGATCGATGCTTTACTCTGTTTTCGGAGGAGGGCATAGAGAAATATACCCACGGCAACTTCAGCTTATTTGCAGGCGGCGCACTCCCCTCTGAGCGCAGTCTTGAGCTTGGCGCCGCTCCTTTTGTCAGAACGGAAATTTCAGTTTAATTATAACTGTCAAAATGCACTGCACGGGCAAAAAAATCACCCCCTGCTGCAGAACTTTTAAAAATACTGCATAGTTACATAAAAAACAAAAAGGAGCTGTTGATTATGACAACTATGCAACATTTACCCGTTACCTGCTGTATGTGTAACAAAACATCTGTTCATTCTGTTCTTACATCCTCAAACACCTTCGG
>JAZOOE010000105.1:0-8930 GCA_045654865.1 Acutalibacteraceae bacterium
TTACCGTGGGCTCCTCAAAGAACCTTCTTCTTACCCTTCCCACTGCTATCGGTACCGTTGTGGGTATTGCAATCTGTACCAGGATTTCAAAGAAGCTTGAGCCTACAAAGATTCTTAAATTCTGCGGTATTTACTCCATAACGGTTGCTGCAATTATCTTTGCCATTGTTTCCGTTTCACATGAATTCGGACTGTTATTCTACATTTTCTACTTCATCTTCGGTGTAGGCGTCGGTCTTCAGGAGCTTTCCAACTCCCACTTCAATGTTGAATTCAACGACTATCTTGAGTGGCAGACAGGTGAAAGACTTGAGGCTATCCACGGCACTATCCCCGGCTGGATAAACAACGTGCTCAACTATCTCAAGGAGCTTCTTATCCCCTATATGCTCTTCTGGATAGGCTATGAAAGCTCAAACGTTGACAATCTTCTTGAGACAATGCAGGCTAAGGAAAGCTATTGGGATACCTGCCTCTGGCTTCTTGCCTTCCTTGTATTCGGCTATGCTCTTGCAAACCTGCTCAAGGCTGTTATACTCAAGCTCTTATACGACGTTGAGGGCGAAAAGAAGCAGCAGATGTATAAGGAGCTTGAGGTTATGAGAGCCAAGAGACACGAGGAAAACAAGCAGATTGCCCAATAAGACGAAAACGAAAAACAAAAGCAATGAAATATTCATTTTACAACGTTATAACAGATAATTCACCCCACAATTATCTGCTTTACAACGTCCTTACCGAGGCTATTGCCGAGCTGGACGAGTACGATCTTGATTATTATAATCACTGTCTTGAAGAGGGTATGGACAAGGACGAGCGCTTTGCCATACTTTCGGAAAAGCAGTTTCTCATTCCCGACGAATATGACGAACGGGCATTTATACGCTTCTCCAACAGAAAAAACAGCTATTCAAACAAGAATCTGCAAATAGTTATTGCACCTACAATGGATTGCAATTTCAGCTGTATTTATTGCTTTGAAAAGCACCATAAGGGCTCAATGACCGCAGAAATTCAGGACAGAACCTTTGAGTTTGTTACGCGTGAGCTGAAAGCAAGAGGCTATTCAAGACTTCACGTGGACTGGTTCGGAGGCGAGCCCCTTATGGCATGGGACACCGTAAAGAGTCTCAGCCGCCGTTTTATGGACTACTGTCGGGAAAACGGTATTGAATATGCGGCAAGCATAATCTCAAACGGCTATCTTCTCACCCGCGACGTCGCCCGCGATATGGTGGAGCTGAAAATCGAGGATATACAGCTTACTCTTGACGGAGAAAAGGGCGTTCACGATTCGAGAAGAATGCTCAGAGGCGGCCGCGGCACCTATGACGTCACCCTTGAAAAAATTGCTATGTTAAAGGACTATGACGTTTTCGTAAGCGTCAGAGTTAATACGGACAGAAGAAACCGTGAAAGCTATATAAGGCTGGGTGAGATCATAAAGGAGCTCAATCCCTCGGCGCACGTATATCCCGCCCGAATGGAGTGCTTCCCGGAAACTGACAAAGGCAACTGCTCGGCGGAAATGAGCCTCGAGGAATTTGCAAGAGAAATCAAAATTCCTCACATTCTCACAGAGGATTTCATCCCCGAAATGCCCAATAAATTTTTCTCCTGTCAGGCAGAGAGAGCAAACTCCTTTGCCATTGACGAGCAGGGCTATCTTTATAAATGCTGGAATCAGATAGGCGACCTTACAGCCGCCTACGGCAATATAAGGACCTACCCGGAGGAGACCAACATAGTAAATCTTCTGACTTATATGGGTACGGATATTCTTGAGGACGAGGAATGCTCACGCTGCAAGGTGCTCCCCCTTTGTATGGGCGGCTGTGCCTATCAGAGAAACTTCAAGGGTGTCAAGCAGTGCACCGTGGAAAAATATTGTCTCGATG
Organism: Acutalibacteraceae bacterium; assembly: GCA_045654865.1. Classification (GTDB taxonomy): domain Bacteria; phylum Bacillota; class Clostridia; order Oscillospirales; family Acutalibacteraceae; genus RUG806. The sequence continues at coordinate 1,899 of JAZOOE010000105.1, forward strand.
AAATAATCAAGGCTATATGGAAAAATAATCAGACGGCTGACGAGGTCTGATAAAAATAAATTCGGAAAGGAGGCAAAAAAATGAAGGTAGTAAAAGAGCCCAAGAATTACAAGAAGGACGTAATGACAGAAAAGATGGTAAACTTTGCAGGCTGTGATTGCGATTGCGATAAAGCAAAGGTTCTCGTTAAGGGACACAGATAAAAATACGTTATCAGAAAAACACTTCACCGAAAACAAACGGTGAAGCGTTTTTTGTTTTGCCCCATCCCCCCGTTTACGGCTTATTATCCTCTGCCCGCTCTGCTTTTTGGCAATAAAAACTGCCGTGCACCCGAAAAAGCGCACGGCTGAAATTTTTATATCGGAATCCCTTAATGAAAGGACAGCTTTGTTTTTTCAAATATTTTAATGAGCACGAAGCCCAGAGCAAGTCCCGCCACACCCTGAACGGCGTTTGCAGGCACGTTTACGAGGGATGCCGAGAAGCCGTATAAAAAGCCCTCGAATACGTAATAGCCGAGAACCATTATTACCTCTGCAATAACCGCGCTGACTATGCGGGAGGCGGGGCTGTTAATTTTGGTGCAAAGCATTTTATATATATAGTATGCCGCAAGCGCCATAAGTCCCTTGATAACAAAGGTCGCGGGAGCATACACAAGATACCCCGAAAACAGATCGGCAAGTGCTGAACCGATACCTGCCGCAAGGAAGCCATATAAGGGAGAGAGAATCCAGCCGGCACAAAGGACGATACAGTCGCCGAGATTAAGATAGCCCTTTAAGGGTGAGGGAATTTTAATAACCATAGTTGCAACACATGCAAGAGCCGCAAGCAGAGCTGCAACAACAAGTTTTTGGGTTGCGCTTTTGTTTTTCATAGTAAGCCTCTTTTAACCATTATGTATTTTTCTTCTGACAGTCAAAAAATATACTCTTGAATCTGCCGCTCAAACAGTATACAATAAAACTGATAACATAAAAATAGTCAGAAAGAGAGATTTTTATATAACCAGATGAAATATATTATCAATGAAGCTTTACCAAAGCCTGCATATTTACAGCTGTATGATCAGCTGAGAAAGGACATAACCGACGGAATTTACACCTTCGGAAGCCGTCTGCCCTCAAAGCGCACCGTTGCCACGGAAACGGGAGTAAGCACGATCACGGCAGAGCACGCCTACGAGCTGTTAAGAGAAGAGGGATATATAGAATCCCGTGAGAGAAGCGGATATTTCGTCACCTTTTGTGCAGAGGACGCGTTTGCCGCTGTAGGCGGAGAGTCCTTTGAGCTGCCATATCAGACGGATCATATTCCCGAAAGCGATGACGAATTCCCCTTTTCTGTTCTTGCAAGGACAATGAGAAGAGTTATAGGAATGATGGGAGAGGGCATCCTTGAGCGTTCCCCCAATTCCGGCTGTATACAGCTGAGACGGGCAATTCAGATATACCTTGCAAGAACCCGCGGAATAACAGCTGATATTGAGCAGATCATTATCGGCTCGGGCTCGGAATACCTTTATAATCTGATTATCGGACTTCTGGGAAGAGACCTTGTTTACGGCATCGAATACCCCTCCTACAATAAGATCGAGCAGGTTTATTCTCTGGCAGACGTGCACGTTCAGAAGCTCCCTCTCACTGCCGACGGCATTGAAAGCACGGCTCTTCAGAAAAGCAACGCCGACGTTCTGCACATTACCCCCTACAGAAGCTATCCTACGGGCGTAACCGCCGATGCATCCAAAAGACACGAATATCTGAAATGGGCGCAAAGGGAAAATCGGTATATAATCGAGGATGACTTTGAATCGGAATTCTCCGTTTCAAGAAAGCCGGAGGAAACCCTTTTCTGCCATTCAAGGGAGGATAACGTTATATATATGAACACATTTTCAAGAACCATATCCTCCTCACTGAGAGTTGGCTATATGGTTATTCCCAAAAAGCTCGTCAAGGAATATGAGGAGCGCCTCGGCTTTTATTCCTGCACAGTGCCCACGTATATTCAGATAGTCCTTGCCGAGCTTCTTGCAAGCGGAGATTTTGAAAGACACATCAACCGCGTGCGAAGAAATAAAAGAAAGCAGCTGACACAGAAATAAACCAACAAAACAACCAAAGAGTATACCGCCCTCCTCCCATACGGGATAGAGCCGTATGCTCTTTTTTTATCTTAAAACACTCTCCGTCATTTGCCCCAAGGCTTCGGAATACAGCTTATTATCGCCATAAATGAACAATACAGTATGCTCCTTTGCTTCTGATCCCTACAAAAGCACAACGCCGTCCCGCGGAGGAGAGGTCTTCCGCAGGACAGCGCGCATTGATTTATTTTTTCTTTATCTTGTTGAGCTTTTTGTTGATTGAAAGCAGCTCTTCCTTGGTGAAGATGCCCTTTGCCATCATACATACTCTCTTGATGGAGAAGCCCATAAGCATACCTATGGTGGTCTTGTTTATCATTTTACGGCTGATCTTAAGGTTGGATGCATCGAAGCCTGCAACCTCTTTCTTCTCGCCGCCCTTGGACTTCATTTTCTTTACGAGTCCTGCAACGACACCGAGAAGCACAGCCTTTCCGCGTGCGGTTGCCCAGATGTCGCCAAGACTGTCGTTAATGGAAAGATAGCCTACGGGAGTATCGATCTCAAACCAGTTGATAACTGCTCCCTCCTCCTTGAGGACGTATGCCTCATTGGGAGTGTCAACCTTGCGGATAAGTGCCTCATCACTAAGCTCGCCCGCAACAGCTCTGAGGGTGGTTTCGCCTGCATTCTTTACGGTAAAGTAGAAGAAGGGATACTTGCCCTTTGTCTGCTTGCCTACTGATACGCCGTTTGCGAAAAGCTCAACGGTATCGCAGTTTGAATATACGGTAACCTTTGTTTCGCCCCCAACACGGTCAATATATCTCCTTGAGCAGATATGCACCATCTTTTCGGGATTGAGCCATGCCTTGTAAGCATAGAAGGAGTCCTTCTTATACTTTCTGTCAAAGGTCATAAGTCCCTTGTGGTTCATTCCGTCCTCGCCGCCCTCGCTTCTTGCGTCTGCGGCAAAGTCAAACATATTCCATACGTGAGTTGCCCAGAGATAGGGGCGATCTGCGATCTGCTTGATAAGCTCCTCGTGGTAGTAGGACTGATATTCCTCGGTGTAGTCACCCTGAGGGGGGTTTGAGGTATGCCAGTTGAGGGCCTCACAGCCATATTCACTGAGACCGATAGCTCTTGAGGGATATTTCTTATGGAAATCATCGAACCAGGGGCCGTTCATATCCGTTGTACCGCCGTACCAGCCGAAATAGTGGTTATATGAAAGAATATCTGAAATACCGACGTATTCGCAGTCAATATCCGTCATAGTTACAGCCGCAATGGTTGTAAGACGGGTTTTGTCAAGCTTATGGCAAAGCTCGTTAAGAGTCTTGTGGTTCTTTATAAGGCTTTCATCCTCGGCACCGCCCATAGAGATTTCATTGGAAAGTCCCCAGAAGAATATAGAGGGGTGGTTATAGTTCTGAACAACAAGCTCCGTCATCTGAGAAACGGTGTTGTCAAAGCCCTCGGGCATGTGCATTGAGATGTAGGGGATCTCAGCCCAGAGAACAAGTCCCTTTTCGTCGCAAAGGTCATAGAAAACCTGGGAATGCTGATAATGAGCAAGTCTTATGGTGTTTGCGCCAACCTCAAGAATAAACTCAAGATCCTCTCTGTGATGCTCGGGAAGAAGAGCGTTACCGATGTCAGGTCTGTCCTGATGACGGGAAACACCTCTGAGGGGATATGCTCTGCCGTTAAGGAAGAAGCCCTTTTCGGGATCAACGCTGAAGGTACGGCAGCCGAAGCGTGTGCTTACCTTGTCAAGCTCCTCGCCGTCATTCATAAGCACAGCCTCAATGGTGTAAAGATAGGGATCGCAAAGACCGTCCCAGAGGTGAACGTTCTCCATTTCAAATTCTGCCTCGGGATTTTTGCCGCTTAGTGTCTTCTCGGCAATTTTGTTGCCCTCGGCATCAAGAATTTTGAAGCATACCTGTCCCTCACCGTATGCAACAGCCTCGATTTCCCACTTGCCGTCCTTTTTCTTTTCGGGGGTAACCTTTATAGCGGGAGTTCCGAAATAATCAAGCTCAAAATGCTTTTCGGGAACGCTTATGAGATTAACGTCTCTGTAGATACCGCCGTAGAAGGTAAAGTCAGCCATCTGAGGATAAACGTAGTTATTGGGGGAATTGTCAACCATAACCGCAAGAGTATTCGTGTCCCCTGTCAATGCGCTGTCAAGCTTCACACGGAACGTTGAATAGCCGCCGTGATGTGTGAATATCTTTTTGTTATTAAAGTATACGTCACAAGAGGAATTGACACCCTGAAATTCAACGTAGTTTACCTCACCCGCTGAAAGCTCCTCCCTTGTGAGCTCTTTCATAAAGCAGCAGGTGAAGCGCTTGTAATCGTTTCCGCCGTCCTGACCGTCCTTACCGTTCCACGTCCAGGGCAGATCAACATTAATCCAGCCTTCAGCACTTGCCTCGGGAAGAGTTTTCGTGTCAAGAAGAACCCTCCAACCGCTGTTGATGTTTGTGATTTTTCTCATATTTTTCCCTCCGTATTATTATAATGGTTTTCTGTTCCCAAAATATTCCATTATATATTATACAGAATTTGTATAAAAAAACAAGAATTAAATTCAAAACCGTGCTACGCAAATTCGAAATTCCGAATTCGGAGGCTGTAACATTTTCCCCGTGAGCAAGGTATTAATACAATCAAGACACGAAGTGTCTTCCGACATTATTCATTATTCTTTATTCTATATTCATTATTCATTAAAAAAACCAACCGCCTCTTGTTTCCCTTGCAGGTTTTCCGAATTCGGAGGCTGTAACATTTTCCCGTATGCAAAGTATTAATACAAGCAAGACACGAAGTGTCTACCGACATTATTCATTATTCTTTATTCTATATTCATTATTCATTAAAAAAAACAAATCCCTCCCGTACTGCGGTACGAGAGGGCTTTGTATTATTTACCTTTTCAGATTTCCGAATTCCGAATTTGCTCGGCGGATGCGAAGCATCACTTTATTGTTTCAGCCTTCTTCAATGCTTCGTCGATGTTGGTGCAGACGTTCTCCTCGCCGATCTCCGAAAGAAGTCCCGACTTTCTGAGGGTTTTCATAGGCTGCTCGTTTACGTGAGAAAGGATAAGGGTTTTTCCGTCCTTTTTACATCTCTTAACAACAGCCTCGAAGCTGTGAATACCCGTTGCATCAATTGCGGGAACGCTTCTCATTCTGAGAATGAGCACCTGCTTTTTTGCACCCTTGATAACCTCTGCAATCTTATTTGATGCGCCGAAGAACATAGGTCCGGTGATCTCAAATACAAGGGTATTTTCGGGCACCCTTCTGTGCTTTATGTGTCCGTCGTCCTCGTTCTCGTCAATCTCCTTCCAGCCGTATGCATCAGTAACGTCACTCATTCTCTTCATAAAGAGCACCGTTGAAAGGATTACACCCACAACAATTGCAACAACAAGGTCAAAGACGATCGTAAGAGCAAAGGTAACGACAAGCACGAGAGAGTCGCTCTTGGGTGAGCGCTTGATAATTGCAATAAATTCTCTCCACTCACTCATATTGTATGCAACAACAAAGAGGATTGCGGCAATAGTGGGCATGGGAATAAGTGCCGCATAGGGCATAAATACCACAAGCACAAGAAGAAGCACAACAGCGTGCACCATACCTGCAATAGGGGTTCTACCGCCGTTTTTGATGTTTGCGGCTGTTCTTGCAATCGCGCCCGTTGCGGGAATTCCGCCGAAGAGAGCAGATGCAATGTTACCTGCGCCCTGAGCCACAAGCTCCATATTTGAGTTGTGTCTGCTGCCCGTCATACCGTCGGCAACAACACAGCTGAGAAGTGACTCAACCGCCGCAAGCACCGCAATAGTAAATGCATCGGGAATTATAGCCTTGACCGTTTCAAAGGAAAATTCGGGTAATGAAGGAACGGGAAGAGCTGAGGAAATTGTATAAAGAGAGCCTATTGTATTGACATTCATATCGAATATCTTTACAAGAGCGGCAGATATAACAATGGCAAATATTGAGGGCGGTATCTTCTTTATGAATTTCGGGAAGATTATAAGCACCGCAAGGGAGATAAGTCCGATAATCAGCGCCTCGAAATTGAAGGTGTGGAAGGTGTGAATTACCTCCTCAACCTTTTCTACGGTCTCAATGGGTGAATTTTCAAAGGTCAGCCCGAAGAAGTCCTTGAGCTGTCCGATAACCAGCGTTATGGCAATACCCGTCGTAAAGCCCGTGGTTATGGTGTAGGGAATGTATTTAATGAGACTGCCAAGCTTAAACACACCCATAAGCACAAGCAGAATACCTGCGATAAGTGTGGCAAGAACAAGTCCCGAGAAGCCGTTTTTAGCAACAATGCCTGCAACAATGGTGGCAAAGGCGGCTGTGGGACCTGCAATCTGAACGCGGCTTCCTCCCAGAAATGAGATAACAAAGCCTGCGATAATGGCAGTATAAAGTCCCTGCTCAGGAGTAACACCCGATGCAAGAGCAAGGGCAATTGAAAGGGGCAAGGCAATAACGGCAACGATAACACCTGCTGTGAGATCCTTTACGAGCTGTGCCTTGGTGTATCCCTTCATAACCGAAAAAAGCTTGGGTTTAAGATTCATACAATAACCTTCTTTTTCTTTTATTCCGTATGCAATTATAGTCCCCCCACACGGAGTATTCAAGAAAAATTATCGCGATTTTCACATTTCTGTATTTTGTCGGATTCTGACAATTTCATTTTGCTATTTATGTGCAAAATAACAATATGCGAATTCGATCAATGCAAAGTAAATTCGGAACAATGTAAAGCAAATTTGGAATTCGGAATTCGGAATTCGGAGGCTGTAACATTTTCCCGTATGCAAAATATTTATACAATCAAGACACGAAGTGTCTTCCGACATTATTCATTATTCTTTATTCTAT
>JAZOOE010000106.1:0-12779 GCA_045654865.1 Acutalibacteraceae bacterium
TTTATATATTCGCCGCGTGTAGGAACAAAAGCCAGCGTTATGGAGGATCCCGTGAGCTATAAGGAGAAATCAATGTGGTTTTCTGAGCTTCTGAAGCTTCAGGAATCTGTTGCAGCTGAACGATGTGCCTCAATGGTGGGAAAGGTGTATGAGGTTCTCGTAGAGGGCTTCACAAAAGAAAGCGACGGCAGACTTACCGGCAGAACCGACGGAAACATAAATATTGATTTTGACGGTGCCGAGTCTTTGATCGGAAGCTTTGTTAATGTCAGGGTTACGAATGCACTCAACTGGATTTTATCAGGTGAGATCGTGTAATAAATAAATTTTAGTTAATGAAACGGAGAAAAAACAAATGGATGTAATTAAAGCAGTAAGAGAGCTGGGCGCAGCTATTCAGAAGGACGAAAGATACCTTGCTTTCATTAAAGCAAAGGAAGCAAACGAGGCTGATATTGAGCTTAACGGACTTATCGGAAAACTTAATCTTATTCAGCTTTCATATCAGAATGAGTCAGCAAAGGAAGAACCCGATAACAATAAGCTTGAGGGTATGGATGCTGAATTCAGAGAGATTTACGGTCAGATAATGCTTAATGAAAATATGAAAAAGTATGAAGAGGCAAAGAATGATGTTGATTCAATGATGAATTACCTTATTCAGATTCTTACTCTTTGTGTGAACGGTGAGGATCCCGCAAATTGTGAGCCTCAGGCTGCAGAAGTAGGCTGCAGCGGTAATTGTTCCTCCTGCGGCGGTTGCGGCTGATAAATTTTTACAGACAAGGAAGTACAGACGATGGTAGAATATACACCGATGATGCAGCAATATTTTAAGATCAAGGAATCTTATAAGGATGCGTTGCTTTTTTATAGACTCGGTGACTTTTATGAAATGTTTTTTGACGACGCGAAAACAGCTTCCCGTGAGCTTGAGCTTGTTTTGACCGGAAGAGATTGCGGACAAAGCGAAAGAGCACCTATGTGCGGAATTCCTTTTCATTCGGCTGATACTTATATAGCAAGGCTTGTTGCCAAGGGATATAAGGTTGCCGTGTGTGAGCAGACAGAGGATCCTGCTCAGGCTAAGGGAATTGTCACGAGAGACGTTATCAGAGTTGTGACTCCCGGAACCGTTACCGAGAGTATTATGCTTGATGAGGAAAAAAATAATTATCTTGCTTGCATTTATCTTTCGGGAGATCATTCCGGACTCAGCTTCTGTGATGTTTCAACGGGAGAGCTTTACGTAAGTCAGCTGTGCGGCGAGGGTGTTGCAGAGAAGATCATAAACGAGATCGCTCGTTTTTCTCCCTCTGAGCTCATAACGAACGAGGAGGTTCCCGGAAACAGGACACTCAAAACCTACATATCAAGAAAGACTGATATTCTCGTTTCTGTGAAAAATGAGACAGCCTTTGATACGCAAGTCAATACAGACGTTGTTGAAAAGCACTTTTCTGCTGCAATCGAAGAATTGCCGATTGCAAAAATGCCGTATTCCGTAAAGGCTCTCGGCGGTCTTCTTTCTTATCTTTATGATACTCAGAAGAATTCTCTGGGTAATATCACCGAAATTAAAATTTATAATGATGAGAAATTTCTTTCACTCGGAGCCGTAACAAGACGCAATCTTGAATTGACGGAAACAGAGAGAAGAAGAGAGAAAAAGGGCTCGCTTCTGTGGGTGCTTGATAAGACAAAAACGGCAATGGGTAAGAGACTTCTCAGAAGCTGGGTAGAGCAGCCGCTTGTGAATCTGTCGGGAATTATATACAGACAGAATGCAGTTGAAGAGCTGTATGAACTGAATCAGATCAGAAGTGAATTAGTTTCGGCGTTCAGTGGAATCAATGATCTTGAAAGAATAATGACGAGGGTTGTATACGGTTCAGCCAATGCGAAGGAGCTGAGAAGCCTCAAGCAGACTGCCGATACTCTCCCCTCGATAAAAGAGCTGCTGAAGGATTGCTCCTGTAATATGCTCAGAGATTTGCACTCTCAGCTGGATTTGTTAAGCGATATTCGTCATCTGATAGATTCTGCAATATGTGAGGATCCGCCATTTTCCGTCCGTGAAGGAAATATGATAAAGGACGGTTATCATTCCGAGCTTGACGAGCTGAGAGCGATTGTCAGCGGAGGTAAAGGCTATCTTGCAAGGATCGAGCAGGAGGAGCAGGAAAGAACCGGTATCAAGAAGCTTAAAATCGGTTATAACCGTGTGTTCGGATATTATATCGAGGTGCTGAATTCCTTTAAGGAGTACGTACCCGAAAATTACATAAGAAAACAGACCTTATCAAACTGTGAAAGATATATCACTCCCGAGCTTAAGGAGCTTGAATCCAAGGTGCTCGGTGCTCAGGAAAGAATTACAAAGCTTGAATATGAACTGTTTTGCTCCATAAGAGAAGCTGTTGCCGAATGTCAGTTCAGAATCAGAAATACTGCTGTGGCAATAGCATCACTTGATGCACTGTGCTCTCTGGCAACAGTTGCTCAGGAAAATTCCTACGTAAGACCTGACGTGAATCTCGGTAACGTTATTGACATCAAGGATGGCCGACATCCCGTTGTTGAAAAATTCCTTGATGATGCGTTATTCGTTCCCAACGATACGTATCTTGACGATAAGGATAATGTTGCTTCGATTATTACCGGTCCCAATATGGCAGGTAAATCAACATATATGAGGCAGACGGCAATTATTGTACTTATGGCGCAGATAGGCTCCTTTGTTCCTGCAAAAAGCGCAAGCATCGGAATTGTGGACAGCATCTTTACCCGAGTAGGTGCATCGGACGATCTTGTAGGCGGTCAGTCAACCTTTATGACCGAAATGAGTGAGGTGTCCTCAATTCTTGCAAATGCCACCTCCAGGAGTCTCATTATCCTTGATGAGATAGGCAGAGGAACTTCTACCTATGACGGAATGAGCATTGCCCGTGCAGTTCTTGAGTACGTTGCTGACAAGAAAAAAATCGGCGCAAAAACCTTGTTTGCAACACATTATCATGAGTTGACCGAGCTTGAAGGTATTTTGCCGGGAGTTAAGAATTTCAATACATCGGTAAAAAAACGAGGAGACGATATTACGTTCCTCCGAAGAATCGTACGCGGTGCCGCAGACGGCAGCTACGGTATTGAGGTTGCGAAATTATCAGGTATTCCTTCAAGTGTGGTAAATCGCGCAAAGGTCATTCTTAAAGAGCTTGAAGGACTTTCCGACAGATCTGAGCCTGTGTTCACAAATACAAAAGCATCCGAGAGCAGTTCGGACAGCGGTATGCAGATGCAGATGCAGATGTTCTCGGGGCTTAATGATATTATTATAGAAGAGCTTAAGGCGGTCGACGTTAACACCTTAACACCAATCGAAGCCTTGCAGAAGCTTTATGATATAAAGAAGCGTTTAGTTTAATTTTATTATATTGAAAGGTGGCGGATGTAATGCCTAAAATCAATATTTTACCAAAATCAGTAGCAGAGCTTATTGCGGCAGGTGAGGTCGTTGAGCGTCCGTCATCTGCAGTAAAGGAATTGATTGAAAATTCCGTTGATGCCGGCTCGACGGCAATTACCGTGGAAATAAAGAGCGGCGGTGTCAAATATATTCGTGTCACCGATAATGGCTGCGGAATCAGCCGTGATGACGTAAGAACGGCTTTTATAAGTCATGCTACAAGTAAAATAAAATCTGGAGAGGATCTGGATTCTATTTTCACGCTGGGCTTCAGAGGTGAGGCTTTGCCTTCTATTGCCGCTGTTTCCAGACTTTCCATGATGACAAAAACAGCCGGTGAGGAAACAGGTACGCGGATAGATATTGAAGGCGGAGAGGAAACAGTATTTGATGATGCAGGGTGCCCCGAGGGTACAACCATCATCGTAAGAGATCTTTTCTTTAATACGCCTGCAAGAATGAAATTTCTGAAAAAGGATATTACGGAGGCTACGTACGTAAATGACGTTGTGGCAAAGATTGCGATCGCGCATCCCGAAGTAAGATTCAGCTTTATAAAAGACGGGAAGCAGGTTCTTGCAACTCCTGGAAATTCAAATATAAAGGATACTGTATTTGCAGTTTTCGGCAAGGATATATCCGATTCTCTGATTCCTTGTGAATACGAGCATAAAAACATAAAGATATCAGGTTATATTTCAAGACCGCTCAATAACAGACCGAATAGGAATATGCAGTTTTGCTACGTGAACGGCAGATACGTCCGTATGCCCGTTGCCGCAGCTGCACTTGATGAAGCATATAAAAACAGTATTATGGTCGGCAAGTTTCCCGTTTGTTTCCTTTTTGTCGAAATTCCCGCCGGAAGCATAGACGTAAACGTGCATCCCGCAAAAACAGAAATCAGATTTTCTGAGGATTCAGCTGTTTTTGAAGCTGTTTTTTATGCCGCAAGGTCGGCATTGAGCCGAGGAGATACAAAACGCCCCGAGGTTGTTCTTAAGGATAAAAGAGACATAACCGCAAAGGCTGTTCCGTCGGGTGTTCAGCTTTCTATGTCGGCACAGGAAAAAAAGCCTGAGACGGAAAAAGCAGTATTTGCCCCGACTTTTGTATCCGAACAAAAGCGGCCCCAATATTTAGACATTAAGGCAGACACGCCTGAAAAAAAAGCGGATGTCTTTGAAGCTGAAGTTATCGGACAAGCAGATAGAATTGAAAAGAGGTCCGAAAATAATGCAGTGTTTTCTTCTGCGGATTTGAATGCAGACAAAAATGAAGTTACCGCCGTTGATTATTCGGCGAAGCCGCAAATAGCAGTATTTAAGGATACGACTAACGTTTTCAGAGATTTTATTTCTCAGGAAGACAAGCCGGGTCAAAATGCAGGGCTTGTTGATGACGATAATGAGAAATGCAATGAAGAGGTTTCGGAGAAAACGGAAAGCTGTGTTATCTGCAAATCCGACGAAAGGGAAGTTCAGGATAATACTGATTCGCCATGTTTTAATGACAGCTTCAGAATTATCGGAGAGGTTTTCAAAACGTATATACTTGTTGAAGCCGGTGATAAGCTTTACATAATTGATAAGCACGCGGCGCACGAGAGGATGATTTTTAACACGCTCACCGAAAAAAAAGGGGTTGTAAATTCTCAGATGCTTTTGGCTCCTGTTTCCGTTATGCTTTCGGGTAAGGAATATGCTGCAGTGCTTGAAAATATTGATGTGTTTGAAAAGGGTGGATTTGTCATTGATGATTTCGGCAGCGGCTGTGTTCTCATCAGAGAATGTCCCGTTTCTCTTCATAAAGAGGACATTACGGCTATTGTTGCTGAAATGGCAGGAGAGCTTGCAAAGGGTAATGCCCGTCCTGTGCCGGAAAAACTCGATTGGCTGTATCATTCCACCGCTTGCAGAGCGGCGATTAAGGCGGGCGATGAGCTTAAGGAAGAGGAACTGAAGGCACTTGTAAAAAAATTGCTCAGCGATGATTCGATCCGTTACTGTCCTCACGGCAGACCGGTTATGTATGAGCTGACAAAATATGAAATTGAAAAGCAATTCGGTAGAATATAAAATGGAAGAGACTGTAAAGAAAATTCCCGTAATTGTTGTAGCGGGGCCCACAGCATCGGGGAAAAGTGCTTTTGCCGTTGCTTTGGCGAAGATATTTAATGCCGAAATTATTTCGGCTGATTCAATGCAGATATATAAAGGTATGGATATTGCATCCGCAAAGGTCACTGCCGATGAAATGCAGGGGATTCCTCATCATCTTATTGATTTTGTGTCTCCGGATGATAAATATAGTGTCGCACGATACGTCAAGGATGCAAAAGCGGCGATTGATGCTGTTACGGAACGCGGCAAGAACGTAATTATCTGCGGCGGTACGGGCTTATATATTGATTCATTATTAAATAATGTTAATTTTGAAGAACAGCCCGATAACAGCGTGATCAGGGATAAGCTCAGAAAAAGAAGAGCTGAAGAGGGAATTGAAGCGTTATATCGTGAGCTTACTGAACTTGATCCCGATACGGCGTCCTCATTACATATTAATAATGAAGGCAGAGTCCTGAGGGCTCTTGAAACCTATTATCTCACAGGAGAAAAGCCCTCGGTGCTTAGACGGCGTGCTGCCTCTTTTGACAGTCCTTATGAGTCTGCGTATATTTGTCTTGAATATTCGGACAGAGAACTGTTGTATGACAGAATCAACCTGAGGGTTGATAGAATGATAGAAAAAGGTCTTGTTGAGGAGGCAAAGGAATATTTTGACAGACATCCTGATGATACAGCCTCCCAGGCCATCGGACACAAGGAAATTGCAAAATATCTCAGCGGAGATATAAGTCTCGAGGATGCAAGTGAAAATCTGAAAAGGGCAACCCGCAATTATGCTAAAAGACAATTGACCTGGTTCAGAAGAAATAATGATGCTTACAGAATTTATTGTGATAAATTTGATTCCTTTGAAGATGCGGTCAACGCCGCAGCTGATTATATAAATACGACACAATTGTTTAAGGCAGGTGATCATATTGAAGAAGATAGTTAAGCTTAAACCAATGAAACAGATAAATACCCAGATTGATTTTGAAATAAATAATCCCAAGAAAAAAGCGGTTCTTAAAGTAATTGCCCTTGTGCTTCTGGTATTTATCGTAACTTTTCCTTCTTTAAGGCTGCTGACCGGAAAAAGTACCCTTAAAACACAGATAGCTGTTCAACAAACAATATACAAAACGATTGACGTTGAGGCTTTTGTGGTCAGAAAGGAGGTACCGATTGATAACGTAACCTCAGGAACTATCGTTCCTGCTGTTCCGAATTGCTCAAAGGTTGCAATCGGTGAGCCTGTTGCAAACGTATTTCTTAACGAAAAAAGTGCTGAAAATTCTTCAAGAATTGATGAGCTGAAAAAAGAAATTGATTATTATACCGAAATTTCATCAGGCTCTGTAGGAACTTTGCAAACGGACATTGAGGTGTATAACAGCGGAGTTAATAATGCCGTTTTTGAATTATCATCTGCTGTAGACAATAATGATTTAGCGGCAATATACGAGCTTTCAAGAGAGGTAAGAGAGGCAGTAACCAAAAAACAGATCGTTACGGGTGTCAAGGTTGATGTGTCTGACGTGCTTACTGCGCTGACCATTGAATATGATGCGCTTAAAGCCGACTCGGTGCCTGATGCTGGAATTGTGGCTCCTACATCCGGCTACTACGTTAATTCCGTTGATTCATTTGAAAACGTTGTTGATTATTCGCATGTCAAGGATTTAACCTGCAGTGAGGTTGACAGTATTCTCGAGTATCTGGATTCCACTCCTGCAAGTGTTAACCCGAACAGTGTCGGAAAGATCATAAGTGACTTTAACTGGTATCTTGTGTGTAACACAACTATCGATGCACTTGAAGCAAAAACCGTGGATTTGAATGTTATGGTGATATTCGGCAATTCGCAGGTGGATCAGATAAGTATGAAGATTGAGAGAATAAACGTAGAAGACGGCACGGATAATGTTACGCTGATTCTTTCCAGTAATCTTATGAATGAGGATATTGCTCAGTTGCGAAAGGTGCCGGTAAAAATCAGAGTCGGTTCCGTTACAGGTATTGCTGTTGACAGAATGGCATTGAGAACTGTCGACGGTGAAAAGGGTGTTTATGTAAAAGTAGGAAATCTTGTTGATTTTAAGGCCGTTGAGATTTTATACAATGATGACACTATGGTTTTGGTAAAGAAAACGGAAGATGATGATTTTCTTGAAGTGTATGATGAAGTAATCTTGGAGGGATCGGGTTTATATGCAGCAAAACTTCTTAATTGATGAGGAATTCGGTTTTCTCGAAGAAAATTATAAGCGCGTTACCGAGGAGATTGCGGAGGCGGCCCTGAGATCCGGAAGAGAGCCGGATGATGTAACGTTGATGGCGGTGACCAAAACAGTAAGTCCGCTGATGATAAACAAGATGCTTTCTCTGGGTGTCGGGCTTATTGGTGAAAATAAGGTTCAGGAGCTTTTATCCAAAATAGATTTTCTTGAGCCCGCAGACGTTGAAAAGCATATTATCGGACATCTTCAATCCAACAAGGTTCGCAAGATCATTGATATAGCCTCAATGATACAATCTGTCGACAGTAAATCTCTTATAGACGAGATATCGAGACAGGCAGTCAAAAGTGATAAGATAATGGATATTCTGCTTGAGGTAAACATCGGCAGAGAGGAAGCTAAAACAGGCCTTTTGCCTGAATGTCTGAATGAAACTGCGTTTTATGCAACGGAAGCTCAGAATGTAAGGTTAAAAGGGCTTATGTGTGTGCCTCCGATATGCGATGATGAAGTAACGGCAAGAAAATATTTCGAGCAAACAAAGGATCTGTTTGAAGGACTCAGGTCTCAGTTGGGAAATGCCGTTGATTTTAGTGTGTTATCTATGGGAATGTCATCAGATTACACGTATGCAATTCTTGAAGGTGCCACTCTTGTAAGAGTCGGAAGCTCACTTTTCGGAAATCGCAGATATTAATGTATTATATTATTTAACATATTTTGAGAGGAAGTTTTATTATGAGTATTGGTGATAAGCTTAAAAAAATGATCGGTATTGAGGATGGTTATTTTGATGAATCCGATAAGGATGATATCGAATATGATCCCGCAGGAGCACAGGAAACTGCCCCCAAGGGATTCGGTTCAGTAAATACGGAAAGAAGAAGTGCTGTTCCTCATCACAACACAAAGGTTGTTGACATTCACACAACAGCAAAGCTTCAGGTTGTTCTTAAAAAGCCTGAGAGATTTGACGAGGCAACGGGAATTGCTGATGAATTACTCGAAAAAAGAACGGTTGTGCTTAATCTTGAGGCAACTATGAAGGATGAAGCAGGAAGACTTCTTTGCTTCCTCAGCGGTGTTGCTTACGCTAACGGCGGTAAACTTAAGAAAATAGCCAACAACACTTATATTATCACGCCCTACAATGTAGACGTTATGGGTGATTTGCTTGATGAGCTTGAAAACAACGGAATGTTTTTCGTTTAATAATAAAAGATTGTAATATAATCTGAATCACGAAAGGGAGCGAAATTTTATGCTTAGTCCGGCACAATTAAAGCAGATAGAACTCAACAAACTTGAAAATGACGTTTATTCTACTCAAGAGGTTGATAAAGTTCTTGCAACGATTATAAGCGATTATGAAAAAATATTTGAGGAAAACGGAACACTTATACGCAAGCTCAGTGTGCTTGCAGCAAAGCTTGACGAATACAGAAAAGATGAAAATGTACTTCGTGACGTTCTTCTTAATGCCCAGAAAAGTGCAGATCTTATTATTGCTACAGCTCAGTCTCAGGCTGATGCATTAATAGTTGATGCAAATAATGCTGTTGCTGAAATTATTAACAAGGGCGACGGCATCATTGACAATGCCAATATAAAGGCTGAAAAAATAACGGCTGCCGCTGAGGCTGAATATACAAGCATAATTCAATCCGCAAAGGTCATGGCTGACGGTTATCTTGCCGCAGCAAGAGAATCTGCAGCAAGTGTCACGGCTGAAGTTGAGTCAAGTGTTAACGAGCTTCTCGGCGATTGCGATGAAAAGGCAAAGGGGATGCTCGAGGAGGCCAAGCTTCATGCACAGAGTGTTATCGACGATTCTAAAGAAAATGCCAACGCTATTGTTGCCGATGCAAAATCTAAAGCAGAATCCCTTGTAAATGAAGCACAAATGCAGGCTGATCAGTTGATTGCTGATGCTAAGATCTCTGCCGGAGAGATTACTGATGAGGCAATTATTATTGCAAATACTACTAAAGAAAATATTGCAGCGGAAAATCAGAAGCTTATTGATGAGGCTGCCAATAAAGCAGAGGAGCTGTCTGCCGCAGCTGAGAAATATTCTTCTGAGCTTGTTAATAATGCAAAGGAGAATGCTGAGACCTTGATTAAGGATGCTCAGGAAAAGGCTGAAGAGATTATAAGCGGTGCAAGAAATGATCTTGAAAATGCAAAGCTTGAATCTGCCGCAATTACCAAGGAAGCTCAAAGTGCTATTGAAAATGCAAAGCTTGAATCTGTTGCAATTATTGAAAATGCAAAAGAAAGTCTTGAAAAAGCAAAGGCAACGTCTACTCAGCTCATCAATGAAGCAGAGAACAGAGCTTCACAGATGGTTGATGAAGCAAAAAAGCAGGCTGATGAATTAAATCGTGTCAGCAGTCATAATTCCTTCTTGTATCTTGAGGAAGCTAAATCCCGTGCTGAGGTTGAGGTTGCGGATATAAAGGCAAGCGCCGAAAAAGAAGTGGAAAATGCTAAATTATCTGCAGAGGCTATGCTTCAGGATGCCAAGGAAAAGTGTTCTGTTATTCAGACGGAAACGCGCAAGCAGGCTGAAGAAATGCTTGTTGCGGCAAAGGCTAAAGCAAATCAGATGGTTTTTGAAGCAGAAAATTCTGTTATGGAAGCATTAAGCAAGGCGGATACCATCGTTGAGTCTATTCTTGTAAATGCAAAGGAACAGAGTGCTGCTATGCTGTCAGATGCTTCGGAAAACGCTCGTATAAAGGTTACCGAGGCTGATAAGAATGCGGATGCTATGATGGATGACGCAAGCAAGAAGGCCGCTCAGATGCTCAGCGGTGCAAAGCATGAATGTGAAAGAATGACGTCATTAGCAACAAATCTTAAGGTTAAGCTTATTGATCTGATCTCTACCGTAGAGAAGAATTATCAGATCGTCCAGAGTCAGTCAACTCAGCTCCGTGAGAGCCTTGAAAAACAGGTAAGGGCAAGCGAGGAAATGCTTGCGGCTCAGAAAACGGCATTGTCCGTTCTGCCTGCCTTTGAGGAAAATGACGACGTTTTCCAGATTAATGTAGATGCTTATCTTGAGCCTATTGCTCAGGACGTTGATGTTATCAAGATGCTGTCAGTTTACGGCCTTTATAAGGAAAGAGAGGCAACCGTAGATCCCTTTGCACTCGAGGACAGCAAAATAGCGCCCGAAATAATAGCATCCTCTAAGGCTGCAGCAAGCATTGAGGCTATCTTTAATAAGGAAGACCGTGCGCCTGCTACTGATACGTTTGAGGAGTTAAAGGCGATTGATAACTTCTCTGATTTTTCCGATATTGCTCTTGAGGCTCCCGAATATAAGGAAGAAAAAAAGCCTGAGGAAACAGAGGATGTTTTGTCATCTGCCGCAATTGACTATAACACGGATGATTTTTCTGCTATTGCCGATAATATCCGCAGTGCAATAAACGATGTTGTAAATGAGCAGACAGCAAGCATTGAAAATGCTTCTTCCGAAGAAAAGGTTGATGAAATAACTTCTGATACTGTCATTGGTGAAGCCGAGGCAGCTGATACGGCAGAGGATGTTTTCGATGATATATCTGAGCTTGCCGATGCTGCCGATGATTTTGACAGCTTTGATGATTTCAGTGATTTTTCTGATGAGTCTGCTGAAACCGAGAGTGATTTTGATTTTGCTGCAACATCACTTGCAGATAAAGTGGTTGCAATGACAGAAGAAAAATTCTCATCCGACACCGATAAGGTGGAAGGCTTTGATATTGATTTATCTGCTTTTGAGGAGAAAGAGCCTGAGGTGAAAAATGAAACTCCCAAGGGTAAACTTAAGAGAAAAGGCAGAAGAAGAAAATAATTAAAGCTGACCAAGTTGTCTTTTCGGAGGATTTGTTTTGATAAAATATAATAAGAGGAAGCTGATCACGGTATTGGTACAGCTTCTCGGAATTGCTTTATTTATTACTATTGATCTTTTTATAAAACAGATCGTTGTCAATAATATAGCCCTTTATGAGGACGTGGATTTTATAAAAGGACTCATTGGCTGGACTTACGTTCAGAATACAGGAATTGCATGGAGTATGTTTGACGGAAACCCTCAGCTTTTATCTGTTTTTACGGGGATAATTATTTTTGCCGTGTTTGTTTATATTGTGCTTCCCGTAAAGCGTCCGTTGGCGTATGACATATGTATTCCCGTAATTCTTGCAGGCGGTGCGGCAAATCTTATAGACAGAATTATGAGAGGATTTGTTGTTGATTACATAAAAACTCTTTTTGTTAATTTTCCTGTATATAATTTTGCCGATTGCCTTATCACCTGCGGAGCTGTTGCTCTCATTATATATCTTGTATATGAAATTGTGAGAGATTCTCGCAAAGGGAAAATTGAAAAGGCTGAGGAAGCAAGCCATGGATGAATTCAGCTTTGAGGTCAACAGAGAAAATGAGGGAGAGAGACTTGATAAGCTTATTTCTTGCGAGGTTGAAAATCTATCCCGAAGCAGTATTCAGAAGATTATTACAGATGGCGGTGTTACGGTCAACAATAAGACCGTGCTGAAAAGCATGAAGGTTAAAAATGGTGACGTGGTAACCGTAATGATTCCCGATCCCGTTGAGCTGAAGGCTGTGCCGCAGAATATTGACGTGGATATCGTGTATGAGGATGATGATCTTCTTGTTGTAAATAAGCCAAAGGGAATGGTTGTGCATCCGGCTCCGGGAAATCCGGACGGGACTCTGGTAAACGCTTTGCTTTACCATTGCAAGGGAAGACTTTCTTCTATTAACGGTGTTATAAGACCGGGTATCGTTCATCGTATTGATAAGGATACAAGCGGTTTGCTTATGGTCGCAAAAAATGATTTTGCACACGCAGAGCTTGCACTTCAGATCAAGGAGCACAGCTTTCGGAGAATGTATAGGGCTGTTGTGACCGGCAGAATGCCCGCTGACTCGGGAACTGTCAAT
>JAZOOE010000107.1:0-2278 GCA_045654865.1 Acutalibacteraceae bacterium
TATTCATCACCATTCGTAACATTTTTCAATCATTTTAACACATTAAAGAGCAAAAGTAAAGAATTTTATCAGTAATCATACTGCAAATAATATACTTGAAATTATTGTTAATAATTAGTATAATAATCATTATTAGTTGAGGAGGTAACTTAATTATGGAAAGTAAAAAATATTATATTACTACTGCAATAGCATACACTTCTAAAAAGCCTCATATCGGAAACTCTTATGAAATAGTTCTTACAGATGCCATCGCTCGTTTCAAGAGACTTCAGGGCTACGATGTTTTCTTCTGCACAGGAACTGATGAGCACGGACAGAAAATTGAAGAACAGGCAAAATCCGAGGGTATCACCCCAAAACAGCACGTAGACAAGATCGCAGGCGAAATAAAGGATATCTGCGACAATCTTAACACTACTTATGATCATTTCATAAGAACAACCGACGATTATCACGAAAAGGCTGTTCAGAAGATCTTCAAGAAGCTTTACGATCAGGGCGATATCTACAAGAGCTCCTACGAAGGACATTACTGTGTTCCCTGCGAAAGCTTTTTTACAGAAAGTCAGCTCAAAGACGGCAAGTGTCCTGATTGCGGCAGAGAAGTAAAGCTTGCGAAGGAGGAAGCATATTTCCTGAAGCTTTCAAAGTATCAGAAGCAGCTTGAAGAGCATATTGAGAACAATCCCGACTTTATCTATCCCGAAAGCCGTAAGAAGGAAATGCTCAACAACTTCATCAAGCCCGGTCTTCAGGATCTCTGCGATTCAAGAACCTCCTTCAAATGGGGTATTCCCGTAACCTTTGACGACAATCACGTAATTTACGTTTGGATTGACGCTCTTTCAAACTACATCACAGCACTCGGCTACGATCCCGACGGCAGCGGTGAAAATTACGCTAAATACTGGCCTGCAGACGTTCACATTGTAGGCAAGGATATTATCCGCTTCCATACGATTTACTGGCCCATTATGCTTATGGCTTTGGGCGAGCCTCTTCCCAAGCAGGTTTACGGTCACCCCTGGCTTCTTTTCGGCACGGATAAGATGTCAAAGTCAAAGGGCAACGTTATTTATGCAGACGAGCTTACGGCACGCTTCGGCGTTGATGCGGTAAGATATTATCTTCTTTCCGAAATGCCCCATGCAACTGACGGCTCAATTTCTTATGAGACAATAATTGAAAGATTCAACTCCGACCTTGCAAATACTCTCGGCAATCTTGTAAACAGAACCGTTGCAATGATCAACAAGTATTTCGACGGTGTTCTTCCCGTTTGCGACAAGACAGAAGCTCTTGACGATGAATTCAAGGCTGACATCCTCAGTGCACTTCCCATAATGGAAAAGGCATTTGACGATTTCAGAATCGCAGATGCAGTTGAGGCTGTTATAAACTCCGCAAAGAGAAGCAACAAATACATTGATGAAACTGCTCCCTGGGCACTTGCAAAGGACGAAGCAAACAAAGAAAGACTTTCAACCGTTCTTTATAACCTGCTTGAGGCTATCAGAATCATTGCCGTTGAGCTTTCACCCTTTATGCCCGACACCTCCAAGGCAATTCTTGAGCAGATCAACTGCGACAAGGCTTCCTATGAAAGCATTCTCTCCTTCGGTGCTGCTGAAATCGGCGTAAAGGTTGCCGCTCCCACTCCCCTCTTCAACAGAATTGATGCGGCCGTAATGCTGGCTGAAATCGAAAAGGAAATGAAGGAAAAGATGGCTGCTGCACAGAATGCGGCTGAAATTGAGGGCGTTGCAAAAATCGGCATTGAGGATTTTGCCAAGGTTGACCTCAGAGTTGCTGAAATCGTTGACTGCGAGCCCGTTAAAAAAGCAAAGAAGCTTCTCAAGCTCACTGTTTTTGACGGTGCAGGCAAGAGAACCGTTGCATCAGGCATTGCAAAGTGGTACAAGCCCGAGGACCTCATCGGCAAGAAGATTATTCTTGTTTCCAACTTAAAGCCTGCAACCCTCTGCGGCATTGAAAGCCAGGGAATGATTCTTGCGGCTGACTGCAGTGAGGATGACGTAAAGGTTATTTTCGTTGACGGTATTCCTGCAGGCTCAAAGGTCAGATAAATATGTATAATAACATTTTTGACTCCCATGCACATTATGATGATTCAAGCTTTTCCGAGGATCTGACTGAGCTTCTCTCCTCTCTTCCCAAAAAGGGCATAAGCGGTATTGTAATCTGTGCATCAGACGTGAATTCCTGCAGAAAATGCGCTGAAATATCCGACACATACGACTATATCCGTTTTGCG
>JAZOOE010000108.1:0-2694 GCA_045654865.1 Acutalibacteraceae bacterium
AAATCTGAAACAAGTTTCAGATGAAATCTTCAGCCTACGGCTTCAGATTAAATCAAATCCGTCAAGCTTCCGACGAAGTCGGATTTCATCACGAAGTGATTTCATCCACGCAAGTGGATTTATTCCGTCAGAATGACGGATTTAATTGAAAAAAGCACCGCTGTTGCGATGCTTTTTTCTGGCACGCCGGAAGGGATTCGAACCCCCGACCTTTTGGTTCGTAGCCAAACACTCTATCCAGCTGAGCTACCGGCGCTTGCATACACATTTGATGCTCATATATTTTAGCACCCCGCAAATCAAAAGTCAACCTTTTTTTATAAAAAATAAACGGTTTTAAAATTTAATTGCTTCAACCGTGAAAAATGCTTTCTTTAAGCCCATATTTGCGCGGATTTTATCACCTCTCCCCACGCTTTCAGATGCGTTTGCGACACATCCGCAAAACCTTCTCAAAATAAGTCATATTTGAAGACTTTGTCTTTTAACGATACTCTACAAGAATTCACCGTAACTCTTCTTATTTTGCCTTATTTTACACATTATTCTTTCAAATGCCGTAAGACGCAAAAAAACCGGACACGACCAAGGAAGTGTCCGGCACAAATTATTATTTGTAAGACGTGGGAAGAACGTATATCTTGACTCCGCGCCAGCCCCATACACAGCAATCTGCGTAGGTATTCATATAAAGGTCAACGGTTGCACCCTTGGGCCAATAGATAAATCCGCCCGTATCCTCGGCTCTTGCAAAGCCGTATACAAATCTTCCGTCAGCGGAAACTATCCACATTTCAGTTCCGTAGGGAATTTCTCTCGGATCTACCGCTACAACACCGGGGCGTGTGGCTGAGCCGGTTGCGGTCATATAGCCGCCGTAGTAGGCTGTGGACTTGCCTTCAATGCAATAAAGATAATTTTCGGGAACACCGTTTTCATCAAAGGTAAGTGATGAGGGAGGAACCATCTGAGAAATTACCTGTCCGGGAACACAGCTTGTGTATGCACCCGTGCTGGGGATGTTTGAAGGACCTCTCTGATACCAATAGGTGTCAAGATAAAGATTTCTGTTTGAGCTTGCAACGGGCTCGCCGCTTGCTTCCCAGAGCTCTCTTTCTCTGTCCTTTTTCTCCATTTCGTCAAGCTTTGTTTCTGCATGCTCCTCAGTTATGGCAGAAATATGAGAGGAAAAGTCATAGCCCTCATCCGGCTGTATTCTGCTGTCACGGATATCATCTGAAAGCAGAGGCACGTAGTTTGTTTCGGGAAGAACCTTGTCAACGGAAACAAAACCGACATTCTGAGCGACACCGCCGTTTGCGGCAGAATCAATATTTTCTTCAATAATGATATCCTCAGAAGCAAATACCTTATTGAACGAGGTAGGAACATCACTGATAACAGCTGTAAGAGCAAGACCGGCAACAGCCATCAGAACAGCGGGAGCTGCGTGGTAAGCTGAAATGCCGTGAGATTTAAAAGAAAACTTCTTCTTCTCACCTGAGGTCATTTGCTCATCCCTCTTACTGTGAGTATTCATAATCAAACTCCTATTTCGTAATTTAATCGGGCAAAATCCTCATTGAGATATTGCTCAATTCACTATGGGGTTGAGACTTTGCACATTATATTCAAAGGTTTTTCAAATGTCAAGTCGAAAATTTTTTAATTTTTATGCAAATTGCACAAGTACCATAAATTTAAATTTGACTTTATCTGAAAATAGCGGTTGTTTTGACGGAATTCTTTATTTCGGCAAAATTATTAAGGAGGAGTTTTTGTATAAAACTAACAAAAATGACAAGTGGACTTTGTAAGATTACAAATTGTAACTTTTTCAGGGAATTTTTAGCCAAACACAGAGCTTGTTTTTGGTGCACTTTTACCATTAATTGTGGTTTGCTCTCCTTTTACCACCAAGGTCTTGTCCTATAGTAAGCTTTATGCCGCAGGAGGATAAAAAATTACCGTCTTCGGAAATATTTTCCCGAAAACGGCCGGATTTATTCAAATGATTTGGAAAGGAATGCCTTTGTTTTTTCTGAACGGGGATTCAGGAATACCTCCTCGGGGGAGCCCTCCTCCTCGATTATACCGTCTGCCATAAAGATTATCTTATCGGAAACGTTACGGGCAAATTCCATTTCGTGAGTTACGACTACCATAGTTCGTCCTGCTGTTTTCAAGGCCTTGATAACCTTGAGAACCTCAATGGTAAGCTCGGGATCAAGTGCAGACGTAGGCTCGTCGAAGAAAAGAATCTTAGGCTCAAGCGCCAGAGCACGGGCAATAGCCACACGCTGCTGCTGACCGCCCGAAAGCTGCCATGGATAAAAATCCACCTTATCCTCAAGACCGACCTTTCTGATAATATCAAGAGCATTACGTCTGATGGACTCGGCATCGCCCTTTTTAAGAAGCGTGGGGGCAAGAGTCAGATTCTCAAGCACCGTATATTGGGGAAAGAGATTGAAATTCTGAAAAACAAGTCCGAAGTTCAATCTGTTTTCTCTTATTCTTTCCTCTGAAAGCTTTGTCTTGTCGGCACTGTCAAAAAGCACCTTGCCGTCAACACTTATTTTTCCCTCATCTGCAATTTCAAGAAAATTCAGACATCTGAGAAGCGTTGTCTTACCGCTGCCCGATGAGCCGATGATGGAAAGCACCTCACCCTGCTCAAGGGTAAAGTTTATA
>JAZOOE010000109.1:0-6418 GCA_045654865.1 Acutalibacteraceae bacterium
AGTCAAGAATTCACTGTACTCGCCTTGCTGGCACAAAGGCTGACACATGGTTCCTTCGTCAGCACGAAAAGGTACTTAACCTCCCCTTTAAGCCCGAAATCGGCAGACCTGACCGTGACAACGTAATTGACGGATATATCAATAAAAACGAGGAAGACGTTTGCGCAGACGGCAATTGGCAGAAGTATTTCACCGTTCAGCCTGAGCCCTTCACTCAGGAAGAAATGAGAGCTTTCCTTGACTCACGTGACGGCGTTGCTCTCGGCTCAGATGCATTCTTCCCCTTCTCAGACAACATCGAGAGAGCAAAAAAGAGCGGTGTTAAGTACGTTGTTCAGCCCGGCGGCTCCATCCGTGATGATCTTGTAATTGAATGTGCAGACAAATATGGTATGGCAATGGCATTCACCGGAATGCGCTTATTCCACCATTGATTTGACGGAGAAACAAAAATGAAAATAATGGTTGTAGGCGGTGGCGGAAGAGAACACGCCATCATAAAAAAAATCAAGGAAAATCCCGAGGTTACTGAGATTTTTGCACTTCCCGGCAACGGCGGTATGGCAAAGGATGCCACTTTAGTCGGCATCGGTGCTACCGACATTGACGGCATTGTGAATTTCGCAAAGGAAAACGGGATAGATTATGCGGTTGTTGCACCCGATGATCCGTTGGTGCTCGGATGTGTTGACAGACTCGAGGAAATCGGAATTCCCTGCTTCGGGCCCAGAGCAAATGCCGCAATAATCGAAGGCAGTAAGGTTTTTTCGAAGAACCTTATGAAAAAATATAATATTCCCACTGCTAAATACGAGGTCTTCTCCGATATGGCAAAGGCTCTCGAATATCTTGATACAGCTTCCATTCCCACAGTTATCAAAGCTGACGGTCTTGCACTGGGCAAGGGTGTTATAATTGCATTCACCCTCGAGGAGGCCAGGGATGCAGTAAAATCAATGATGCTTGACAAGGCATTCGGAAAAAGCGGTGACAACATCGTTATTGAAGAATTCCTTGAGGGCCCCGAGGTTTCCGTGCTTGCATTTACAGACGGAAAAACCGTAGCTCCTATGGTATCCTCAATGGATCACAAGCGTATCGGAGACAATGATACGGGACTCAATACGGGCGGTATGGGCACGATTGCTCCCAATCCCTACTACACAAAGGATATTGCAGACAGATGTATGCAGGAAATCTTCCTTCCCACAATAAACGCTATGAACGCTGAGGGAAGAACCTTTAAGGGATGCCTTTATTTCGGTCTTATGATCACAAAGGACGGTCCAAAGGTAATAGAATATAACTGCCGTTTCGGCGATCCCGAAACTCAGGTCGTGCTTCCCTTGCTTGAAAGCGATCTCCTTACCGTAATGAAAGCAGTTACGCAAGAGCGACTTTCCGAAATTCAGGTAAAATTCTCAGAGAAGAGTGCGTGCTGTGTAATTACTGCATCAAAGGGCTATCCCACTGCCTATGAAAAGGGCTATGAGATCACCTTCACTGATGAAGCACTTGCAGCAACCTACATAGCAGGCGCAAAGCTGGAGAATGATAAGCTTCTGACATGGGGCGGAAGAGTTACCGGAACAACAGCAGTTGCCGATACTCTTGAAGCCGCAATAAAGGAGGCCTACCGTCTTTGTGACGGTGTTAAGTTTGAAGGTGCTTACCGCAGATCCGATATAGGTCAGCGTGCGCTTCAGGCTAAATGATAATGGAGGAAATTTATCTATGGTTTATCGTATATATGTAGAAAAGAAGGCGGGACTTGACAATGAAGCCAAGGGGCTTCTTAATGAAGCAAGAAACCTCCTCGGCATCAGCGGCTTGGAGGATATACGTCTTTTCAACCGCTATGATGCAGAAAACATCACGGAAGAGCTGTTTGACTATGCCGTAAAGACTGTTTTTTCAGAGCCTCAGCTTGATAACGTATCCGACAGCATCCGTCTTCCCGAGGCTTACGTTTTTGCAGTCGAGGCGCTTCCCGGTCAGTTCGACCAGAGAGCAGACTCTGCGGCGCAGTGTATTCAGATCATTTCTCAGGGTGAGCGTCCTCTCATCCGTACGGCAAAGGTCTATGCTCTTTACGGTGCTCTTTCAGAGGCTGACATAGACGCTTTCAAGCATCACGTAATCAATGCCGTTGAAAGCCGTGAAGCAGCTCTCGAAAAGCCTGAAACACTCAAGGCAACCTATGCCGCACCCGACAAGGTTGCAACCGTTGACGGTTTCATTACAATGGATGAAAAAGCTCTTGCCGAGCTTCTCGATGAAAAGGGCCTTGCAATGGATCTTGATGATCTTAAGTTCCTCCAGGCTTATTTCAGAGATACGGAGCACAGAGATCCCACAATCACAGAAATCCGCGTTGTTGACACGTACTGGTCCGACCATTGCCGTCATACAACATTCTCCACACATATAGATAACGTTCGTATTGACGATCCTGCAGTACAGGAGGCTTATGATCGTTATCTTGCAGCAAGAGTAGAGGTCTACGGAGAGGAAAAGGCAGCAAAGCGTCCTCAGACGCTTATGGATATTGCCACAATCGGCACCAAAACTCTTAAAAAGCGCGGTCTTCTTCCCGAGCTTGATGAAAGTGAGGAGATTAACGCCTGCTCAATTCACGTAACAGCAACCGTTAACGGTGAGGATCAGGACTGGCTTCTTATGTTCAAGAACGAAACACACAACCATCCTACGGAAATCGAGCCCTTCGGCGGTGCCGCAACCTGTATCGGCGGATGCATCCGAGATCCCCTTTCCGGCCGTGCATACGTTCATCAGGCTATGCGAGTAACAGGCGCAGGCGATCCCCGTAAGACTATAGCAGAAACCTTAGCCGGCAAGCTTCCTCAGAGAAAGATCTGTCAGACAGCTGCCGCAGGTTACTCATCCTACGGTAATCAGATAGGTCTTGCAACAGGTCACGTTGCTGAAATGTACCACGAGGGCTTTGTTGCAAAGCGTATGGAATGCGGTGCCGTCGTTGCGGCTGCTCCCGCTTACAACGTACGCCGTGAGAGACCTGCTCCCGGTGACGTTATCGTTCTTCTCGGCGGACGCACCGGCAGAGACGGCATCGGCGGTGCCACAGGCTCATCAAAGAGCCACAATATGAAGTCTCTTACCACTATGGCTTCAGAGGTTCAGAAGGGTAATGCTCCCGAGGAAAGAAAAATTCAGAGACTTTTCAGAAACGCCGACGTAACCCGTCTTATCAAGCGTTGTAATGATTTCGGTGCAGGCGGTGTTTCCGTTGCTATCGGAGAGCTTGCTCCCGGTCTTCAGATCGACCTTGATGCTGTACGCAAGAAATATGAAGGTCTTGACGGTACCGAAATTGCTATCTCAGAATCTCAGGAGCGTATGGCTGTTGTCGTTGAGGCATCAGATGCTGATAAATTCATTGAATATGCAGAAAAGGAAAATCTTGAGGCTTACCGCGTTGCCGTTGTAACTGAGGAAGAGCGTATGGTTATGAAGTGGAAAGGCAACGTTATTGCCAACCTCAGCCGCGAATTCCTCGACACCAACGGTGCTGTTAAGCACGCAGACGCTCACGTAACACAAAAGGATCTTTCTGTTCTGAGCAAGGCTATGTTCGGCTCATTACGCGAAATGGCATCCGACCTTCGCACAGCAAGCCAGAGAGGTCTTGTTGAACGCTTTGACTCAACAATCGGCGCAGGCAGCATCACAATGCCCTACGGCGGAAAGCGTCAGCTCACGCCCACACAGTCTATGGCTGCAGTTCTTCCCGTGCTTCCCGGTCAGGAAACTGATATGGCAAGCGTATTCAGCTGGGGCTGTGATCCCGATCACCTTTCTGTTGATCCTTATACAGGTGCACACGCATCAATATATAACTCTGTTGCAAAGCTTGTTGCAGCAGGTTGTGACTATAAAAAAGCATATCTTACCTTACAGGAATTCTTTGAGAAATTAAAAACTGAGCCCGAGCGTTGGGGCAAGCCCTTTGCCGCACTCCTCGGTGCCCTTGATGCACAGCTTGAGCTCGGCGCTGCCGCTATCGGCGGTAAGGACTCAATGTCAGGCTCCTTCCTTGACAAGGACGTTCCTCCCACACTTATCTCATTTGCTATTGCTCCCATTAAGAAGCAGGACGTTATAACTCCCGAATTCAAGGCTGCCGGTAATCCCGTATATCTCTTCGGCGCAAAGGATGAAAGTGCAGACAGCCTCAAGGCTACGTGGGAAGAATTCCGCAAGCTCTGTGCCGCAGGTAAGGTCAATGCCTCATGGGCAGTTGAGCGCGGTATCGGCGAAGCTGTTATGAAGATGTCCTTCGGTAACAACATCGGCTTTACCTCCTGTGCCGACATCAAAGAAAACTGGCATCTCGGAATGTGGGGCTTCATAGTTGCTGAGCTTACAGAAGACGTTGAGCTCCCCGGAGTTATGAAGATCGGTACAACCACCGTTGAGCCCGTTATCTGCCTCGGCGACGACACCGCTTCAATTGAAGAGCTTTATAAATTACACACAGCTACTCTTGAGAACGTTTATCCCACCAAGGCAAAAGAGGACAAGGGTGAAATTCCCACATTCTCCTTTGAGGGCAAGTGCAGTGCAAGACCTCAGAACAAGGTCAACCGTCCCAAGGTGCTTATTCCCGTATTCCCCGGCACAAACTGTGAATATGATTCTGCACGCGCTGTTGAAAAAGCAGGTGCAGAGGCTGAAATTTTCGTTATAAGAAATCTCACGGCAGAAGACGTAGCAAAGAGCGTTGAGGGCTTCTCTCAGAAAGTAAAGGAAAGCCAGATCATCTTTATTCCCGGCGGCTTCTCAGGTGGTGACGAGCCCGACGGCTCAGCTAAGTTCATTACTGCATTCTTCCGTAATCCTGCGGTAAAAGAAGCAGTAACAGACCTTCTTGACAACCGTGACGGTCTTATGTGCGGTATCTGTAACGGCTTCCAGGCTCTTATCAAGCTCGGTCTTGTTCCCTACGGTAAGATTATTGACACTGACGAAAATTGTCCTACCCTTACATTCAATAACATCAACCGTCATCAGAGCAGAATCGTTCACACCCGTATAGCATCCGTAAAGTCTCCCTGGCTCAGCTCAATGAACGTCGGCGATATTGTAAACGTTCCGATTTCACACGGTGAAGGTAAATTCCTTGCAAGCTCCGAGCTTATTGCTGAGCTTGCAAAGAACGGACAGATTGCAACTCAGTACGTTGACCTTGAAGGCAATGCTACAGCAAATATCGACTTCAATCCCAACGGCTCACTTTGTGCAATTGAGGGTATCACCTCTCCCGACGGAAGAGTATTCGGCAAAATGGGACACTCAGAAAGAATCGGTGACGGCCTTTACAAGAATGTTCCCGGTGAATATGACATTCAGATGTTCAAGTCTGCTGTAGAATACTTTAAATAAAAAATAAAGCAAAGAGGCAGAAAAACTGCTTCTTTGCTCTCCCCTTAAAACTACAAGGAGGAAAATATAATGGAATACAAATCCGATATAGAAATTGCTCAGAGCTGTCAGATGCGTCACATTACAGAAATAGCAAAATCCGCAGACGTTGACGAAAAGTATATTGAGCAGTACGGCAATTATAAAGCCAAAATTGATCCTGCGCTTATTAAGGAAACCGACAAGAAGGACGGTAAGCTCATTCTTGTTACTGCTATTACTCCCACTCCTGCAGGTGAAGGAAAAACAACCACAACAATCGGTCTTGCAGACGGTCTTAAAAGAATCGGCAAGAACGTTACCGTTGCGCTTCGTGAGCCCTCTCTCGGTCCTGTTTTCGGTGTTAAGGGCGGTGCCGCAGGCGGCGGCTATGCTCAGGTTGTTCCTATGGAGGATATCAATCTTCACTTTACAGGCGATTTTCACGCCATAGGTGCAGCTAACAATCTTCTTGCGGCTATGCTTGGTAATCACAATCAGCAGGGCAATCAGCTCGGTATTGACGTAAGAAAAATCACATGGAAGCGCTGTGTTGATATGAACGACCGTCAGCTTCGCTTCATTGTTGACGGTATGGGCGGCAAAGCCAACGGTGTTCCCCGTGAGGACGGCTTCGACATCACCGTTGCCAGTGAAATTATGGCAGTTCTTTGCCTTTCAAATTCAATTACTGAGCTTAAGGAAAAGCTTTCAAATATCATTGTAGGCTATACCTACGACGATAAGCCCGTAACCTGCGGACAACTCAAGGCAGCAGGCGCTATGACAGCACTTCTCAAGGATGCTATCAAGCCCAACCTTGTGCAGACACTTGAAGGCACTCCCGCATTTGTTCACGGCGGTCCCTTTGCAAACATTGCACACGGCTGTAACTCAATTATGGCAACAAAGGTTGCTCTTAAGATGGGTGACTACACCGTAACAGAGGCAGGCTTCGGTGCTGACCTCGGTGCCG
>JAZOOE010000110.1:0-14568 GCA_045654865.1 Acutalibacteraceae bacterium
AAATATACTAAACATTTTCGAAAATATGTGTTATACTAAAACTCAATATGGATTGTTTTACGTTTCAATCGAAATTTTATAAAAAAAGGATGGTTGAGTTGAATAAAGAAAAAAAGGCAGCGCCTGCTAAAAAGAGAAAGAAGAAAAAGCAGATGAGCAAGGGACTTACCGTTTTTCTTACGGTATTTCTTATGATCTTTATGATAGGCGTTCTTACAGTCGGAATCGTTGTAGTTGACGTATTTACCGACGTCGGATTGCTTTCCATAGGACATAATCCCGAAAACGATATTGCCGGTGTTGATTACATAGACCTGAATAACTATATTGCAAATCAGAGTCAGACCACAATTATTTACGGCTATGATTCTGATGGTAATGAAGTGGAAATTGCCCGTCTTCACGGTCAGGAGAACCGTGAATGGGTAGAACTTTCCGAGGTTTGTCAGGATCTTCAGGATGCTGTTGTTGCGCTTGAAGATAAGCGCTTCCCCGATCATAAGGGGGTTGACTGGATCAGAACCATAGGCGTTGTTGTAAAGTACGGCTTCTCTCAGGGCGGCTCCACTCTTACACAGCAGCTTATCAAAAACCTTACGGGTGAAAATGCAGGTACCTTTGTAAGAAAGTACAAGGAGATCAAGAACGCACTTGCACTTGAAAGGCATTTTGATAAGGATGAGATTCTTGAGGCATATCTTAATACCATTTATCTCGATATGGGCTGTTACGGTATAAAGACCGGTGCAGAGTATTATTTCCACAAGGGTGTAGGTGAGCTTACTCTTATGGAAAGTGCAATTCTTGCTTCTATTACGAAAGCTCCCCGAGGCTTTAATCCTATAGTCAATTACGAGGCAAACCGTGCACGTGCCATTGAATGTCTTGATTATATGATCGAGCAGGGCTATATCACTCAGGAGGAATATGATGCCGCTATTGCTGAAGATGTTGTTTTCTACGGCAATAAAACAAGCGATGATGATTCTGAGGAAGAGAACGTTGTTGTTGATACCGAATACAACAGCTATTACGTTGACCTTGTTATTGAGACTCTTATCGATGACCTCAGAGCACAGTACGGTTATACCGAATCAGAAGCATTCCGTAAGGTATATTACGGCGGACTCAAGGTATATGCAGCTCTTGATATGGGTATTCAGGATGAAATAGAATACGTATACGAAAACAGAGTAACCTTCCCCAAGGAAGATGATACGGAAGAGGATCCTGCAATTCAGTCTTCTATGATAATTATGGACTATGAGGGAAGAATTGTTGCAACAGCGGGCAGACTCGGCAAAAAAACGGGTGACAGAACGCTTAATATCGGTACGTCGTCAGCACGACAGCCCGGTTCTACAATAAAGCCCCTGTCAGCTTATGCTCCCGCAATTGAGCTTAATTACTATACGTGGTCAAGCTATATTCCCAACTACGGTATTGCTCTCAGAGGCGAGGATAAGCCCTGGCCCACAAACTACGGCGGTGTTACAGGCAGCGTGGATGATCTTAAGAATCTTCCTCAGGCAATTGCTCCCTCTCTCAATACCATTCCTGCAAGAATCATTGATGCGATCACTCCCACCACAAGCTACAGATTCCTCAGAGACAGATTCCATATATCAACTCTCGTTGAGGGTGATGCCGATTATGCACCTCTTGCTATCGGTGCTATGAATTACGGTCTTACCTGTCTTGAAATGGCGGCGGCTTACGTAACCTTCGGCAACGGCGGTGTTTATTATGAGCCCTGGTGTTATTATAAAGTAACCAATGCGGCAGGCACTGAGGTTATTCTTGAACCCAACAGGGAGGGCGAGCAGGTAATTTCTTCAGGAACGGCTGATGTTATGCTTCAGCTTCTCAAGTGTGTTGTTACCTATCCCAACGGTACCGGTGGTGCTTATGCTGTCAGCGGTCAGGAGAACTGGGCAAAATCAGGTACGACCTCAGACAATCACGATAAGTGGTTCTGCGGCGGTACTGCATACTATGTAGGCTGTGCATGGACAGGATTTGAAAAGGAGCAGAAGCCCATCAATACATCCTTCTACGGTCAGAATCCTGCCGGTAAGGTGTATAAAGAGGTTATGACAAGAATCCATAAGGGACTTGAATATAAGGGCTTTGAAATGGGTGACGAGGTGGTAAGAAGAACCTACTGCACGGGCACCGGACTTCTTGCAAGTGCAAGCTGTACGGGAGAAACCGGTTGGTATAAGGTTGATTTCCTCCCCGGTGTATGTCAGGGCTGCAGCGGAGGCGGTTCAACGGATAATCCTGATGCACCCGAGTACGATATCCCCGAATTTTAATCAGGAGTAATTATGGTTATTTTGGCAGTTGACTACGGTGACGTCCGAACGGGACTTGCCGTATGTGATAAAAGTGAGTTCCTCGCATCACCCGTCTGCGTTATAAATGAAAGAAATTCCGAAAAGCTTGCCGAGACGATAGCCGCTAAGGCTAAAGAGCTCAAGGCAGAGGAGATAGCTGTCGGTCTTCCCAAGAATATGGACGGCAGTGAGGGCTTCCGTGCCGAAGCCTGCAAAGGCTTTGCTCAGAGGCTTTCGGAGCTTTCCGGAATAAAGACCGTTCTCAGAGATGAAAGACTGACAACGGTAAGCGCACATAAGTTTATGAATATGACGGATGTCAGAGGCTCTAAAAGAAAGAATACGGTGGATGCTGTTGCGGCTGTGATAATTCTTGAGGATTATCTTGCCTACAGAAAAAATAACCGTAACAATTAAAATAAAAAGCCTTCCGGATTAACTCGGGAAGGCTTTTGTATTATTAAAATTTTCCGCAAGCTGAGTTAAGTAAATTTTTCGAGGTGTAATTATGCAATCAGTAAACAATATTTTCAGTCAGGCTATGAGCAAGACTATAACTGCGGGTATCGGAGCTTTGTTCACTGCTTCCCGTGTTAAAAATCCGGGTAAGGGCAAAAGGCTTAGCGCCGGTGACAGCTTTAAGCCTGTTCTCAGATTTGCCGCATGCAGCGATATCCATCTTAACGGAGAGGCTGATCAGGAGGCCGCTGTCAGATTCACTAAGCTCTTTGACGTTTGCTATAAATATTCAGAGCAATCCGACTCATACAAGGGGTTTGATGCCGTTATGGTTGCGGGAGATTTTACAGGCGGCGGAGACGACAAGGAATATGCCGTCTATACCGAAATTGCAAGGAATAATTTAAGAGAGGGAACACAGCTGCTTACGGTTCTCGGAAATCACGAGTTTATCAGATATCGTGATACGGATGCTACTGTCGGATATGAGGTTTATAAAAAACACGTATCCTCCGAGGTGGATACCCATAAGATCATCAATGGCTTTCACTTTATCGGTGTTTCTTATGATGATGACGGTAAAAATTTCGTTAAAAAGCTTGATTGGCTGAGAACTCAGCTTGATGAGGCGGTTAAGGATAACGCAGTAAAGCCGATATTCGTTTATCAGCATCCGCATCCCTTTGCAACTGTATACGGCAGTATAAACTGGGGTAATACGGATCTGCGAAAGGTGCTCGGAGAATATCCTCAGGTGGTTGATTTTTCGGGGCATTCCCACTATTCTCCCTCTGATCCCCGTTCAGTGTGGCAAGGTGCCTTTACGGCGGTAGGCTGCGGATCCCTTTCTGCATTTATGGGAAATCTCAATTACATAGAGGGTGACAAGGATGCTCCGGGAAAAACAGGAGGCTTCAGACTTGTTGAGGTTGATGCTGATGGTAATATTTTAATTAAGCTTTATGATATTGAAAATGACAGCTTCTTTGATGATTGTGAATATTATATCACTGATGCTGTAAGCACAGGAAACAGAAATTATACCTGGCATAAACAGAAATCTTTGGATACTCCCGTGCTTTTCCCTGCGGACGCAGGCGCAACAATGAAACTGAGTGACGATAATACGATTATTCTCAGTTTCCCCGAAGCAAGAGGATTCTATCCTGCGGAAAACTATAAGGTAACCGTCCGTTCTGCGGAAAAGGGGATTGTTTTTGCTAAAACTCTGATTTCGGGATACGTAAGTGTAGACTCGAGTGAGAAGTCAGTTGAGATCGGAAAGCTCGGCAGGGGAGATTATAAGGTTGAAATTATAGCATACAGCCCCTACGCAAAGCGCGGCGGGCGAATTAAGTGCAATATAAAGCTGTAAAACAGCCGTTTTGTAAATAAAGAGGGGAAGGTGTTGCTTGTGGTGCGAAACGGCTGATTGGGGCTGTTTTGGTACAAAAATAAGATATACTTATCCTGAAAGTAAAAAATAATAAAAGAAAGATGAGCTGTAAAAAACTTTCGTTTTTTTACAGCTCATTTTAATTAAGGAGATAGGAAAAAAGATGCGGAACGGATAAACCGAGGGGGAATCAAGGCGTAAGCCATGGTTTGTTTGCCCGATGGCGAGGTTTATTTGTAAAATAAAGCATAAAAATTTAACCTGTTCCTGAAATTTTTACATAATTTTGGGGCTTCACAGGTTTAATATCTGCAGAAGCTCTTGGTTTATATAGTTTTATTCGATCATCGCTTTTTTTATCCTCTTTTGTCTTTATCGGCTTTTTATGAGAGGGATTATATGTCCGGCGGCAGACTTGTTTTTTTTTGACGTTTTATAAAAAAACAGCCAAGTGTTTTAAAACACTCGGCTGTTGTCGATTGTTACATTGAAACGGCTATTTTAAGAATCTCTCTTGCATCTGCGGCAGAAAGCTTGCCGTCTTTGTCAATATCTCCGACCTTTATCTGAAGCTCTGTAGGAGTTTCAAGGTGTACGGCAAATCTCAGCGCAAGTCTTGAGTCTGCGGAAGATACCTGACCGTCAAAGGAAATGTCACCGTCCTCGATAAGTCCGTTTTCGTAAAGATCGTTTCTGATCTTAGAAGGATAGTCAACGTAAAGGCGGTTCATATCAATATTCTTGTTTGATGCACCCTTAAGCTTGCCGGTTTCTGAATACTGCCACATATCAACATTTCCGTTGAAGCAGCAAACGTCAGTATCCCATTCTGCGATCCATGTGGATCTGCCCTCAAAGACCTCGGGGTTAACGTGAGTTTCTGCGAATGAACGGCTGCAATAGATGCCGGCGGTATAGCCCGCCGCTTCAACGGTTTTACAGAATTCGTCGAGAACCATTGAGCAAACAGCCTTGCCTGCGTTGAGATGAGACTTATCACTGCCGTAATCCTCCATATCAATGTATATGGGAAGATCGAGCTGGCAATTGTTTATTTTAAGTATATCAAGAGTGTATTCTGCCTCTGCTATTGCCTCTTCCTTCGTGAGGGCATAGCTGAAGAAATATACACCGATATGCATACCTACTGCCTTTGCGGCATTGTAATGCTTCAGGAAATTGACGTCAGAGTAGATAACTCTTTCACCGGCTGCGCCTCTGCCGCCGATTCTGATAATTACACCCTTTACGCCTTCATTTTTGAGTTGAACCCAATCAAGATCCTCCGGAGCTTGAGAATATGATATGTCAATAACGAGCCAGTCTATTTCGGGTTCAAACTTAACACTCCAGTTAAGGTTCATCCAGCCGGTAACTCCGCCGTATGTGACCTTGCCCCAATTGTCATCCGAAATCTCGGTAACCTGAATGAGAGTACCGGCTGGAACGCTGCCGATAATTCTGCTGCTTTCGGTATATGATTCACGAAGATTCATAGTAGAGGTAACCCTGTACTGATTTTCGGGAACAGGCTGTGCGGGAGTGTCGGGGGTATTTTCTTCCTCGTCGCTGTCGGAAGAATCATTGTCGGGCTCGGTGGCTGTGGGCTGATACGTGCTGTATTCAAGCGACATCCAGCCGATGTTGCCTTCATATACCGTTTTTCCCCATACGCCCTCAATTGCCGTAATTTCTACGGTCGTACCTGCGGGAATCGTGGTGATAACGGTACCGTTGGGTGCTACACGGAAATTCATTTTCTCGTTTGTAACGTATGTACCTGCCTTGAAGGTTGAGCCGTTGTTGGGAGCGTTGAAATCAATTCCCTCGTATTTAGGAGTTGCGAATCCTACAATGTAATTTGTATATCCTCTGTCGAGCTTGCGAACTCTGTCGGGACAGTTACCTTCAATACAAGTAACGTAAGATGAGGTAGCTGCAACAACAAGGCCTACGTGGCATATATTGTTTGCGCTTCTCTGAGATGACGTAATGCTTGTGAAGAATACAATATCACCGGTTTTAGGTGTATATGTACCTCCGTATGATTTTGATAAATGATAAAGACCTTGGTTCTTGAAATAGTCTCTCATAGCGGTGCTGGAAAGATTAGTGGGGATAACGTCCTGAGGAATGCCCGTTATTCTGGCACACCAGGAAACAAACGCGCCGCACCATGCGCCCTGATAATTAAAGTACTCTCCGTACTTTGTATACTCTGCGTAGCCTTCGGTATAGCCTTCCTCAGCGAGGGCTGTGGCTATAATTGCCTCGGCTCCGTTAACCTTTTGTGTTTCGTTTGCACTTGCTGTAACGGGGAGCACGGAAAATGCCGTAATAAGCGCAAGAAGCATACAAAAAGCTCTGAGCATTGATTTTTTTTGCATTAAAAAACCTCCGAATGTTTGAAATAACTCAAATCTTTGATTTTCGCAACAGTGCTATTATGCCTTATTTCGCAACAAAAATCAAGCAAATCATTACAAAAAGTTACAAAAGTAACAGAAGTTTGTTAACATTAAATAAAAAAAGACGGTTGTTCACCGTCTTTATGTTAATATATACAATGGAAAAAATTATAATTTTTCAACTTCTTTTAAGAGTTCATTGAATAATTCGCTCTCGGGAACCTTGCGGAGGATGGTTCCTTTTTTGAAAATAAGTCCCTCTCCGTTTCCTCCTGCGATGCCGATATCGGCTTCCTTTGCTTCTCCGGGGCCGTTGACGATACAACCCATTACTGCAACAGTTATATTCTTGTTGCAGTCTCTCAAAGCGTTTTCAACCGAAGTTGCAAGACCGATAAGATCAATTTTTGTTCTGCCGCAGGTAGGGCAGGAAACAAGGTTTACTCCCGTGCTTCTGATGCCGGCGGCCTTGAGAATATCAAAGCCTGCGTAAACCTCGTTGACGGGAGGAGCCGTAAGTGAAACACGAATGGTATCTCCAATGCCGTCAAGCAGCAGTGCGCCGATTCCCATTGATGATTTTATGATTCCCATTCTTTCTGTTCCTGCTTCCGTGACACCAATATGCAGAGGATAGTCGGCTTTCTGTGCCATCAGTCTGTAGGCTTTACAGGTGGTTGCAACATCTGAGGACTTTATTGAAATTACAATATCGTCAAAATCAAATCTGTTGAGCAGTTTAACGTGATAAAGTGCGCTTTCAACAAGTGCCTCGGGACAAGGTGAACCGTATTTTGCAAGAATGCTTTTTTCAACGGAGCCGGAATTTACGCCTATACGGATGGGAACATTATGCTGAATACATTTGTCTGCAACAGCCTTGACTCTGTCATCTGAGCCGATGTTGCCGGGATTAAGTCTGATCTTATCAACACCTGCGGCAATTGACTCCAGTGCCATACGGTAGTCGAAATGTATATCAGCCACAATGGGAACGCTTATATTTTCCTTAAGCTTAGCTATTGTCTTTACTGCTTCCATATCGGGAACAGTAGCTCTTATTATTTCACAGCCTGCTTTTTCAAGCTCCTTTGCCTGATTTAAGGATGCCTCAATATCAGATGAGGGTGTGTTGAGCATAGACTGAACTCTGACGGGTGCACCGCCGCCGAGATAAAAATTGCCTACTCTGACTTGTTTTTTGCTTGCCATTATATTTTCATCCTTTGATAAGATTTGATATATCGTTAAACGTTATCAACGCCATAAGTCCTAAAAGAAGAATGAGACCTGCGGCGTGAACCAATGCCTCGAATTTTTTAGGCACGGGTTTTCTGAAAATAAGCTCAATCGCAATAAATAAAAGTCTGCCGCCGTCGAGTGCGGGGAGGGGAAGAAGATTTACCACACCGACGTTTACGGTGATAAATGCAAGAATGAAGATTATTGATGCGTAGTCTGCTGAGGCAGCTGCAGTGCTTGCCGTATCAGCTACGATTCCGATGGTTCCTACGGGGCCCGAAAGCTCATCCATTCCATAGCGGCCACCTACCATATCTATAAGGCTGAGCCATATCATCTTTGTCATTGAAAGAGTTTCTCTTACCGCACCGGGGACGATATTGAGTGCTGTGACGCTTTCATTTGCAACAATGAATGAGCAGTAGCCCTCTTGACTGTCGTAAATTACCTCCATCTGAGAAAATTCAATTCTTTCTCCGTCTCTTCTGACAACGATATCAAATTTATCGTCGTCACTTCTGTAAAGACAATAGTATAGGTCTCTTGAGGAATGTACTTTTGTGCCGTCGATACTGATAATTTTATCGCCGACAAGCACACCTGTTTCGGCTGTATACATATTATCCGTTGTGTCGCTTACCGTTGTGGTGGGAACCTTGCCGCTGATTCCGAGCATTATTCCGATGAGAAGAAGACCGAGTATAATATTCAGAATTGCGCCTGCAGCAATAACTATAAGTCTTTTCCATGCCTTTTGATTGCCGAAGGCTCTCGGATCGTCGGAGGCTTCGTCTTCTCCCTCAAGCGAAACAAAACCGCCGATAGGAAGAATTCTCAGCGCGTAAAGAGTTTCACCCTTCTGTTTTTTCAGAAGGGCGGGGCCCATACCGATTGAAAATTCATTTACTTTTATTTTGAACAGCTTAGCCGTTGAAAAGTGCCCGAATTCATGTAATGCAATTATTATACCGAAAAAGAGAATTGCAAAAAGAATCGGCCAGATCTTTCCCCAGACTGCGCCGGCTGAAATTGATAGAAGAAAATTTTGCAAGGAGAATCACCTTTCTAAATATTTTAACATTATATAGAGCATCAAATCAGATGCTTTGAAGCACGGCATTTCTTGCAGCGATATCCGTTTCTTTGATGTCCTCAAGGGTATAATCCTTTTTATCGGGAACAACATCAAATGCAGTACGGATAAGACGTCCGAGATCATTAAAGCCGATTTTATCTTCTCTGAAAAGACGGTTTGCCTCTTCATTTGCGCTGTTGACAGCAGCCGGATAAAGTCCACCCTTGATAATAGCCTCGCGGCATATACCGAGACAATCAAAAACGTCGTAATCAGGCTCAAAGAACGTGAGTGTTCCGATTTTTGCAAGATTCAGCTCTTCAACGGGAGAGGGGAATCTTTCAGGGTAAGTCAGAGCATACTGTATGGGAATTCGCATATCAGGAAGTCCCAGCTGGGCAATAACCGAATTATCATCATATTCGATCATTGAATGAATTATGCTTTCTCTGTGAACGAGAATATCGATTTTTTCAGGCTCTATGCCGAAAAGAAAATGTGCCTCAATAAGCTCAAGGCCTTTATTGAACATAGATGCTGAGTCAATGGTGATTTTTGCACCCATATCCCAGTTGGGGTGCTTCAGTGCATCCCTTGCCGTAACGTGCTCAAGCTCAGCTCTTGTTTTGCCGAAAAACGGGCCGCCCGATGCGGTCAGAATGATTTTTTTGAGAGCTTTGTTTGAGGGCTTGCCCTGAAGACACTGGAAAATTGCCGAATGCTCACTGTCAACGGGAAGAATAGCTTTTTCTGCTTTTTTTGCGGCGTCAAGAACAAGCTTGCCGCCTGCAACAAGTGCTTCCTTGTTTGCGAGAGCCAGATTTTTCCCGCTTTCAAGAACACTCAGGGCAGGTCTCAGCCCCGCAAGGCCGACAATAGCGTCAATTACTGTGTCTGCCTGCGTTTCGGCGGCACATAAGCAGACGCCTTCAATTCCTGAATAAATCTTAGTTGAGGTGTCGCGGCAGCGAAGCTTCAGCTCTGCAGCTGCGGCAACGTCACTCAGCGCCGCAAAGCGGGGCTTGAATTTTCTTATCTGCTCTTCAATTTTTTTGAAATCTCTGTTCGCTGTTATTGCCTCCACAGAATAACCGGATTTTTCACACACGTCAAG
The DNA here is from genome assembly GCA_045654865.1 of Acutalibacteraceae bacterium. Taxonomy (GTDB): domain Bacteria; phylum Bacillota; class Clostridia; order Oscillospirales; family Acutalibacteraceae; genus RUG806. The sequence continues at coordinate 10,034 of JAZOOE010000110.1, forward strand.
AGACTGAACGCCTATAGAGCCTGTAGAACCTAAAATCGTTACTGCTTTTTTCATAGCCTTACCTTCTAATTATATAGCATTTATGCCTTCGATAATCGTAATAATTGAATAAAGTGCGGGGAATACAAAGCAAGAGCTGTCAAAGCGGTCCATAACACCGCCGTGGCCGGGAAGAAGATTTCCGAAGTCCTTGATGCCGTGATGTCTTTTGATCGTTGATGCGGCAAGATCGCCGAATATGCTTATAACAGAGAGAAGCACGGAGGAGACAAGTACGATGGGAAGAGAAATGTTTTCTGAGAGATTGAAGCGTAATTTGAAAACAAAGAAGAGAGCCGCATTAAGAGCCGCAGTGCAGATAATTCCGCCTATTGCGCCTTCTATAGTTTTCTTGGGAGATACTTCGGGAGCAAGCTTATGCTTGCCGAATTTTCTGCCTACGAAATATGCAAAGGTATCCGAAAGCCAGCAGCAGAAGAATGCAAATAAAATGAAAAATATTCCGTCGCTTTCAGTATATGAATCGGGGAAAGCCTTATATGTATCTCTGTAAAGAATTACACAGGAAAGGGAAGACGGAACAAATGCCGATGCAAAAAGTGAGCAGGCAACCTGATCGAAGGTGAGACGCTTGAAATCAAGCACCATAATAATCAGAGAAACCAGAACAACGGCGGCAATAATCGGGAACAAAGGTATAGTTATCAAGCTCTTGTATGTAAAATAAAAGGGGATTGCTACCGATACTGCAAGACAAAGAATACCGAAAGCGATATTTTTGACCTTAAACGTCTTCATAATCTCATAAACACCGATTGCGCCGACAATCGACAAGACTGCGGTGAAAATAGGTGTATACATTGAGAACAGCCAGCCTATTACGATGACAAGTCCTACAAGTCCGGTGATTATACGTGTTTTCATAAGTATTAGTTCCTCTTCTGATATCTTAAAATAAGGCGGATGGTATACATCCGCCGAGTTTTTTTACACTCCGCCGAAACGACGGTTTCTTTTTTCAAATGCAGCCAAAGCTTCATCGAAATCCTTTTCGGTGAAATCGGGCCATAAAACGTCAGAATACCAGAATTCTGCATAAGCCGATTGCCATAAAAGGAAATTTGAGAGTCTTTGCTCGCCGCTTGGTCTTATAACGAGATCCACGGGAGGCTGTTCTGCGGTGTAAAGTCCGTTCTGCAGCATCTCCAAGGTTATATCCTCCGGCTTAATTTTTCCTGAAAGGACGTTGTTTGCTATGCTCTTAACGCTGTGCAGAATTTCTTGCTGTCCGCCGTAGTTTATGGCAAGATTGAGATTAACCTTTGTCATATCCTTGGTTGCATTTTCGAGATAATCCATAGCGCTTATAAGCTCGAGGGGAAGCCCGCTTCTGTCGCCGAGAAATCTCAGACGGATACCTTTTTCAAGATTTTCCTGAAGTCTTTCCTCTGCTTCCTGTAAATAGTCGCCGAAAAGCTTCATAATTGCGTTGACCTCGTCCTCGGGACGGGACCAGTTTTCGGTGGAGAATGCATAAAACGAAATATGGCGTATGCCGAGCTCGCCGGCGTATTCACCGATTCTTCTGAATGCTTTTGCTCCTTCAATGTGGCCCATTTTTCTCGGCAGACCGCGTTTTTTTGCCCATCTGCCGTTACCGTCCATTATAATCCCGACGTGAGACGGAATAACTGAAAATTTATTGTCAGCCATGATCAGATTTCCATGATTTCTGCTTCTTTAGCAGATGCAACGGAATCAACCTGCTTGATAAAATCGTCGGTTATCTTCTGAATTTCGCCTTCACCGTACTTAAGATCGTCCTCGGTGATCTCTGAATTCTTCTTCATAGCCTTGAGCTTTTCAATAGCATCTCTTCTGATGTTTCTTATAGCAACCTTAGAGTTTTCTGCGGTTGACTTAACGTCCTTTACAAGGCTCTTTCTTCTTTCCTCTGTAAGGGGAGGGAAGGTAAGACGGATAACGGAGCCGTCATTCTGAGGATTGATGCCGATGTCTGATGTCTGAATTGCCTTTTCGATAAGCTTTAATGCAGACTTGTCCCAGGGCTGAATAACAAGGATTCTTGCCTCTGAAACAGAAACTGCAGCCATCTGGTTTACGGGAGTGGGAACACCCCAATAATCAACTCTGATGGAATCAAGAACTGCAGGGTTTGCTCTGCCTGCGCGGATTGAATTATATTCTGAGTTAAGTGCTGAAATGGATTTGTTCATTTTTTCCTTTGCAAATTCAAATACGGTTTTCATAATGTTTTCCTCCGAAATTTATTTTTATGTTTTCAAGCTGATGCCTGTTATTTAACGATTGTACCGATGTTTTCGCCGATAACGGCCTTTTTGATGTTTTCGGGATCATTAAGATTGAAAACGAGAACGGGAAGACGGCTGTTGCCCGCAAGAGCCGCTGCCGTATTATCCATAACACCCAGATGCTTTTCAAGCATCTCATCATAGGAGAGTGTATCATATTTAACAGCGTCGTCGAATTTGTTCGGATCTTTGTCGTAAACTCCGTCAACGTTCGTAGCCTTGAAGAATATATCGCAGTCAGTTTCAATTGCTCTGAGTGCCGCGCCGGAATCCGTGCTGAAAAGGGGGCTTCCCGTTCCGCAACCGAAAATAACGATTCTGCCGTTGTTCATATATTTTACGGCTTCGTCTTTGTTGAAGGGAACAGCCATTCTCTGAATATCAAGCGCTGTCATAACAACAGCCTCGTTTCCTGCCTGAATAAGTCCCTCCTGCAGAGCAAGGCAATTGATTACTGTTGCAAGCATGCCCATGTGGTCGGCTCTGGTTCTGTCCATATCTCCGCTGGAGCGGCCGCGCCAGAAGTTGCCTCCGCCTACTACGATTCCTATCTGGACACCCATATCGGACACATCCTTGATAACGGAACATACTTTGTTTACCATATTGAAATCTATGCCGTGGCCTGCTTCTCCCGCAAGAACCTCACCGCTTAATTTCAAAAGAATTCTTTTATAAACAGGTTTCATACGAGCCTCCTAAAAATTATCTTTATATATTCTAACCTAAATAAAGCAATATGTAAAGATAAAAATACAAACTTGACTATTTTTTTCTGTGTGGTATAATTCAATTAATAATCAGCAGGAGGCATTGCTTAATGTTTACATACAACGAGGTAAAAGCTATTTTAGATAATTTTGCTGTAGCCGGAAGGTTTGTTGAGTTTTATCCCATTAAAGACGGTCATATAAACGACACTTTGACGGTTGTCTATGATGTGGATGGTGTTGAAATGAAACACCTGCTTCAGAGAATAAACACCACGGTTTTCAAAAATCCCGATGAGCTTATGGCAAACGTCGATTGTGTTACCTCATATCTCAGGGATAAAATATTAGCGGCAGGCAGAGATACTGAGAGAGAAACTCTTTATTGCAAGCCCACCGTAACAGGCAAAAAGCACTATAAGGACGATAAGGGCAGAGTCTGGCGTCTTTACAATTACGTCGAAAACAGCTTTTCTCACAACAGGATAGAATCTCCCGAGGTTTTCTTTTCTGCGGGTAAGGCATTCGGAGATTTTCAGAGACTTCTTGCAGATTTTCCCATAGGAAAGCTTTATGAGACAATTCCCGATTTTCATAATACGGGTAAGCGTTACAAAAATCTTGTGAATGCTATTGAGCGTGATCCTGAGGGAAGGGTTAAATACGTAGCAGAGGAAATAGGCTTCTGCTATGCCCGCCGTAACGAAACCTACGTGCTTACGGGAAAATTGACCATAGGAGATATTCCTCTCAGAGTTACTCATAACGATACAAAGCTCAATAATATTCTCTTTGACAAAACAACGAACGAGCCTATATGCGTTGTTGATCTTGATACCGTTATGCCGGGACTGAGCCTTTATGACTTTGGTGATGCGATCCGCTTTGGTGCAAATACTGCAGCTGAGGATGAGAAGGACGTTACAAAGGTTTCTCTCGATCTCGGACTTTATGAGCAGTATGTCAGAGGCTTTCTTACAACGGCGGGCAGCAGCCTTGTTGACGAGGAGGTCAGACTTCTTCCCTTTGCCGCCAAAATGATGACTCTTGAGTGCGGTATGAGATTCCTTACCGATTATATTGACGGTGACGTATATTTCAAGACGGAATATGCAGATCATAATCTTGTCCGCTGTCATACACAGTTTGCTCTTGTTGCCGATATGGAAATCAAGTTCGAGGAAATGATGGAAATTACAAAGAGAGCATTCAAGGAGATCTGCGGAAGAGAAATCTGATAATCAGAGTAAAACAGAATATAAGGACAAAAAATTCCCGATCGGTTATATGATCGGGAATTTTTACATAAAAGCAGAAACAAAAACGGAATCAGAAGCTGCCTCTTGAACCGCCGTGGGTTCTTCCGGACGAGGAGGTGTGGGTTGAACTGCCGGAACCAAAGGAGGAGCCGCCTGAGCGTCCTGAGGAGCTGTTGCTTTTCGGCTTCGGAGTTTTCTTTACGTCGCGGTACATAAACACGTCCCGTTGCTGA
>JAZOOE010000111.1:0-37236 GCA_045654865.1 Acutalibacteraceae bacterium
ATAGAATCTCTGCCCGTTCCCGATTTCGATTGGGATAAGGGCGGACTTACCAATGAGGAATATTTCAAAAGACAGTTTGATATGATGATAAATATGTATCTTGACTGTATGGCGGATGATCCTGCACGTCTTATGAGAAAGCTCAATATGCCCGCAAATGAAGCCTTGGAGAATGTTTTTGCTTTCCTCGGAAAGGCAATCAACAATGCAACTCTGGGCTCTGTCTGCTCAAAGGTGTTTGTGAAATGCGACGATTCGATAAAGGACAGACCTCTCAGAGACTTCCTTGCTGAAATCGTCAGAAACGTGTTTGTGGGAAATGCTCCCTATGTAAAGGGTACTCCCGAATATGAGGCTTTTATGGGAGTTATGGGCCGCTTCTCACCTGTATTCAGTGTTCTTAAAAAGACCGTAAAGGTAAAGGGAGAACCGCTTGACGTTATGGAAATGCTTAAAAACAGCATAGGCCATTACGGAGTTGACGAATATAACACAACTCTCATCCTGGAATAAAAAAGGGAATGAAAAAAAGCGAAGACCACATAAAATAAAATAAAACAAAATAAACAAGGGGTTGGTGCAAGGTCATACTTGTTCCAACTCCTCAATTATTTTATAAGCTGAGATAATTAAAATTTTAATGTTTTATGTTACGAACAAACCTCGCCGCTCGACGTACCTTTGTACGCCTTCGGACAGTCTTATGGGAAACGGATAGTCAGGTAAATCTCTTAATCCTCTATAGGAGTGTAACCCTCGGGAATTTCAATATCGAGAGCAGCTGCTCTTTCGGGAATGTATTTTTTGAAGTATTCGCCGGCATAACGGATCTCCATATCAGCAGGATTTCCGCCTTCACAAAGAATCTCGTAAGCCATAAGGCCTGCCTCATAGCCTAACTGATAATAATCTATTCCTACGGTTGCGATACCGCATTCTACGGCAACGTCAATATTTCCCGCTACCAAAGGAATGCCCGCAGGCTCGAGAATATTGTTGATAGCACCCGTATTTGAGGCTACCGTATTGTCCGTAGGAGTATAAATAACGTCACATTCCGAAGCGGCTGTCTGTGCTACAAGAGTTACGTCCGTTGTATCAACGAAAGTATAGTTTTCACAGGTAAAGCCGAAGTCCTCAAGATAAACGGTTATCGCATCAGCCTGATATTTTGAATTTGTTTCGCTTGAACAGTAAAGAATTCCTACCTTGCCCTTTTCGGGGAACAGCTCGTTGATGACCTCTGCCTGCTTTTCAAGCGGAAGTATGTCTGAGCAGCCTGTTACGTTGATTCCTGTTTTTCCGTCAGTTACGGAAATGCCGAGAGTTGACTCGAAATCGGTAACGGAGCATGCAACAATGGGGATTTCTGCGGTAACCTCAGCCGCGGCGGAGAGGGCATTTGTGGAATTTGCAAAAATGAGATCATATTTATCGTTTACAAAGCCCGAGCATATTGTTGCCGCATTGGTTTTATCACCGCCTGCGTTATGAACGTCAAAGGTGATCTTGCCCTCAAGCTTTTCCTCAAGAGCCGCCTTAAAGCCATCGGTTGCACTCTCAAGTGCGGCGTGATCGGCAAATTCACATATTCCGATCGTATATTCCGTGCCGTCGGACTGCGTAGAGGGGTTATCCGAGCAGGCGGCAAGGGTAAATAATACACACAGTGCAGCTGTGAGCAGGCTTATGATTTTTTTGGCGGTGGAATTCATTGAAAGCACTCCTTACTAATAATTATAAAACATATAATAACATAGTACTTAATATACATTTTATCATCTAACATTCAGCATACAATTTTTAATTTCCGTTGTCAATAAATTTGTTTTTTTGATACGGGAAAAAAGCCGCCCGAGAAAAAACGGCTTATTGAAACCGATTTGTAACTTTTTACCGTTATTGTGCATAAAATCATTCGGATGGCGCAATATATTTGGTTGATTAATCATAAACTTTATGACAATTGTTACAAAACACTTGCTTTTTTTTACATCAGGTGGTATATTCATTCTTGCGTTTTGGTAATAACGCTAAAAAATAAAATTAATTTTTGGAGGATTTAACTATGAAAAAGTTAATCGCTGTTCTTTTTGCTCTTGTTCTTGTTGTTGGTGTATTTGCTGCTTGTGGCGGCAACACAGAGGAAACAACTGTTGCTGATGAGACAACAACTGTTGCTGACGAGACAACTGAGGCTGCTGCTGACGAGACAACTGAAGCTGCTGCTGAGGAGACAACTGAGGCTGTTGAAGAGACAACTGAGGCTGCTGAAGAGACAACTGTTGCTTAAGTTTTAGATTTAAGAACAAAAAATCAGGTACGGTTCGCCGTACCTGTATTTTTTTGTCCCTTCAGCACTTTTTCCGTCAGTGCAGACGATGACGGATAATTCTCAGATGTGTATAAATTATGAATATAATCAACGTATATTCAATAAAAATGAAAAAATATACATCATAATGCATAAAAGCTGTATTTTATTCAGGTGCTGTGCGGTAATGTTTCACAAAGTTGTATATAAATATTCAAAATAACTTGCATTTTCTTTCTCTAAGTGGTATATTTTACCCTGCAATATAAAAATCTTTAAAAGGAGATAATCAAAATGAAAAAATTAATTGCAATTTTACTTTCACTTGTATTTGTTGTAGGCTGCTTTGCTGCTTGCGGCGGAAATACAGAAGAGACAACCGCAGCAGGCGACGAAACAACAGCTGCTGCAACAACTGCTGTTAAGGTTATCGACATCAACCTTACAGAAGAGGAATACGCTTTCGGTGTTGATAAGAATCAGCCTGAGCTTCTTGCAAAGGTTAATGCTTTCATCGAAAAGATCATGAACGACGGTACATTTGATGCTATCTGCAACAATTATTTCGGTGACGGTGAGCCCGTTGCTGTTGTATCCGCAGAGCTTGATGAGACTAAGGATCAGCTTGTTGTTGCAACAAATGCTGCTTTCGAGCCCTTCGAGTATAAGCTTGGTGAAAACTACTACGGTATCGATATGGAGATCGCTGCTCTTCTTGCTAAGGAGCTCAATATGGAGCTTGTTATCAGCAATATGGACTTCGACGCTGTATGCCTCTCCGTAGGTCAGGGCAAGGCTGACATCGCTATGGCAGGTCTTACTGTTAAGGAAGACAGAAAAGAGCACGTTGATTTCTCAACACCCTATTATCAGGCTTCACAGAAGCTCATCGTTAAGGGTGACGACACAACTTTTGATGCTTGCACAGACGTTGCAGGTGTAGAGGCTATTCTCAGGGGCTTCGACAACACTGTTAAGATCGGTGTGCAGAACGGCACAACAGGTAACTTCTATGTAAAGGGTGACGCTGACTGGGGCTTTGACGGATATGCAGTTGAGTGTGTAGGCTACAAGAATGGTGCTCTTGCAGTTCAGGATCTTGTTAACGGCAACATCAACTACGTTGTTATTGATGCTGCTCCCGCAGTATGCATCACAGAGGCTATCAACGCTGTAGCATAATTGACCTGAAAAAGCAAATGCCCCTTAGGGGTAATTAAGGTAAATACCAAACTACCCAAAGAAATAAATGCTTTGGGTAGTTTTTTCCTTTGAGAGCATTTGTGGCGGATCTGCGACTTTTGTGCAAAAACCGTTTCGCGTTTTTGCTTGCGATAATCGTTTTATAAGGAATAAGTGATATGGGAAATTTTCTTGTTAAGGTAGAGCGCTTTCTCGAGATCTTTATTGAGCAGGGCGGCTACAACGAGGTTCTTACCGGACTTCAGAATACACTCATAATAGCTGTAAGCGGTCTGCTTATCGGTATCGTTATCGGTACCATCATTGCCGCTGTCAGAGTTCTTCCGAAATATAAGCTTGCAGTCAGAATCCTTGACGGAATATGCTCCTTGTACGTAGGACTCTTCCGCGGTACTCCTATGGTGGCACAGCTTCTCGTTTTCTATTACGTTATGCTTCCTCTTCTCGGCGTGAAAATGACCTCTGTTGAGGTTGCAATCTACGTTTTCGGTCTTAATTCAGGTGCATATATCTCCGAAATGATGCGAGGCGGTATTCTCTCCGTTGATAAGGGACAGATGGAGGGCGGCAGAAGCGTGGGGCTTAGCTACGGTGCCGCAATGATGAAGATCGTCATCCCTCAGGCTATAAAAAATATTCTGCCCACTCTCGGTAATGAGTTTATTGCACTTGTTAAGGAAACCTCTGTCGTATCCTTTATCGGTGCTACGGATATATACGTTGCATTCAACTATATCGGCTCAAACAGCTATGAATTTATGGTGCCCTATCTTGTAATGGCATTACTTTACATTGTTATAGTATGTATTATATCCTTCGGTATAAAGCTTATGGAAAGGAGGCTGCGCAGAGGTGACAAATAACGTTAGTGTAAAAAACGGCGAGGACCTTATAGTGGTAAAAAACCTCTGTAAATCCTTCGGCTCGAATGAGGTTCTCAGGAACATATCCACCACCATCAAAAAGGGTGAAAAGGTTGTAATTCTCGGCAGATCGGGAAGCGGTAAGAGTACGTTTCTCCGTTGTCTCAACTGTATGGAGGATCCCACAAGCGGCTCCATAATTTTCGGTGGTGAGGATATTGCCGATATGAAGGTTGACATAAACGTGCACCGTCAGAAGATGGGAATGGTTTTCCAGCATTTTAATCTTTTTGCAAACAAGACGGTAATTGAGAACATAATGTTGGCTCCCGTCTACGTAGGCAAAAAGAACATAAGAAAAGCAAAGCTCGGCAATTTTCTCAAGGGGCTTCATCTGATAAAGGGTGAAAAGGAGCCTGTGTGCAGTGTTGCTGAGGTCAAGGAAAATGCAAAGGCAAAGGCTGTTGAGCTTCTCAAAAGAATCGGTCTTGAGGATAAGGCGGATGCATATCCCTCATCTCTCTCGGGCGGTCAGAAGCAGAGAGTTGCAATAGTCCGTTCTCTTGCTATGGATCCCGACGTGATCCTTTTCGACGAGCCCACCTCGGCGCTTGATCCCGAAATGGTCGGAGAGGTTCTTGAGCTTATGAAGGAGCTTGCCGACGAGGGTATGACCATGGTAATAGTTACCCATGAAATGGGCTTTGCCAAAGAGGTTGCCAACAGAGTTCTCTTTGTTGACGAGGGAATTATAATGGAGGAGGGCTCTCCCGATGAATTTTTCTCCAATCCTAAATCAGCAAGCCTTAAGGACTTTTTATCAAAGGTGTTATAAGCTGTCAGAGGCTGAAGAGTACCGCTGTTCCGAAAAAGGACGGCGGTATTTGTGAAAAACTGACGAAAAAATGTTTTTGTTTGTTTTGTTAAATATTGCGCAATTGTGTTATTTGTGTAAATTTTGGACAAAAAACTATATTTGAGTTAAATTGCTATTGTGCTCAATTTATGTTTGTGTTATAGTGTTAATGAATAAATATCATAAATTTTGAAAGCGAGGTGCAACAAATGGGAGATTCAATTCTCGGTGTAACTTCCGGACAGGTGCTTGATTTTATTGAAAAGATTCTCGGCGCAATCAAAAAGATGTTTGCTTGGCTTGGTATTCTCATTCTTCCCGAGGATGATGAGTACACGTATCCTGAAACAGAGTCAAAGGATGATCCTGCAATAGGTGCATAATTTTTAGTAAAGAGGTGTAATTATGATTATAGACTTTTCTCTTTCAATCGAAGATTGGATGGCAATGTTCAAGGAGCTTATTGATACCATCGCAAACTTCTTTGAGAAGATCGGCATAAAGCTTTTTGCTGATGAAGAGACTGCTGCTCCCGAAGAGACAACAGGCGCATAATTTTTGTTATCATTCACTTTGTGATTTGATATAGTTTTATTCAGGGAGGTGCAATCGATGGAGGATTTACTTCAGGCTTTTATCAGCTTTTTCACTGACTTTTTTGCTGCTCTTACAGAGTTCCTCGGTGAAGATTTCGGTTTAGGCGAAATTCTCGGTGATCTTGATCTCAGCGAGCTCGGCGGTCTTTTAGGCGGCGAAGCAACAGAATGAGTTGGATTTGTTTTTAAGTTTTTCTAAGAGGTGAAAATAATGTCAGATTTCGATTTTACTGCTCTTCTTAAGTTCCTTGGCGCTCTTTTTGATGCTTTTATGAAGCTTTTCGACAAGCTCGGATTCAGCATCGGCGGCGAAGAAACAACAGCAGGCGCAACAGAATAATTTATTACGTTTGTAGAAACGTATAAGAAAAACCGACTGTGCAAAAGCAGTCGGTTTTCTTTTTATATTTTTTTAAGTCCGGTTTTATGTCTTACATGTCTGCTTGAAGCTTATTCTGCCGGTGTAAACAAGAGTGTCGAGAATTTTAATTCTTTTCAGTCTTTCCTCCTCGGTCTGTGCTTCACCTATTCTTTTATATTTCTCAAAAAGGCTTGTTGCCATAAGACAGCTGCCGCCGTCCTTTTTTTTGCAATAGCAATTAATATGTTGAAGCTTCGCTTCTTTATCGGGAAACGAAGTTGTCATACACGTGGTGTCAAGCAAGCCCTCACAGCATATAAGAAGTCCGGATTCGCTGACAAAAAAAGGACATTGGATTTGTGAGTCTAAAAAATCATTCATAGTCTTAACCTCCGTTGTTTTGATTCTGACCTATGTTGTCCCATTTATAGTACACTCACCGCAGTATACTTGTTTTCAGGAACATATATATCCCAGCCGCCGCACCGCTGTGACGGAATGAGTGCAGATTACTCTTTTATCGATAAATACAAAAGGCTGAAAAATAACAATTGACAATTACAGAAAGCAGTATTATAATTTCGATGAAAGAGAAAAAAATACAGAACACTGTATTACAGGCATATTGTAATACAGAATTCTGTAAAAGTCAAGGTTTTTTTGTCGTGGATGTGAAAGAGGGAAAAATTATGGATACTTACAATATTATCAAAGAGCTTTGTGACGAAAAGGGAATCAAGCTGTCTGCGCTTGCCCAGGCGGTGGGAATCGGAAGCTCAGTTTTTACCGAGCTGAAAAAGGGCCGCACGAAAAATCTTTCCGTTGCAACTCTTGAAAAAATTTCCGATTATTTTCAGGTGCCTATGAGTCTTCTCACGGGAGAGGATTCGGGTGTTGATTGTATGAGAAATGAGCTTTTCAGAAAAAGAAAGCTTCTGTTTGACCTTTCTGCCAAGGCAACGGAGGAGGATCTTGATAAGCTTATCAAAATTGTGGATGCACTGACAAATTGAGTAATTCTTTTTTTCGGTGCGTTTTACACAAGGCATTCAGGCTTTCTTCAGGAGTATGAAAAAAATGATTGAAAATGTTTTTGTTCGTAAAATTCACCTGCCTATGACGGTGCGTGCTTTTACCATTCCCGATGAGCAGGGAAATTATAACGTATATATCAACGACAGGCTTTCAACGGAGCAGCAGTATAAAAGTCTCGAGCATGAATTTCTGCATATAAGCTCGGGTGATTTTTTTAAGGACGAAAAAGCCGCAGCCATTGAGGCAGCGGCAAAAAGTTCCGATGGTGCTTAATATATTATTTTTGCAACTGCTTTTCTTACCTTGACGCCTTTGCCGTCGGGGGCAACGCAGGGGCGGTGTGCTTCGCCGGGGAAGATTACGGTAAAAGTACCCTCGGTAAGGTCTGCGCGGCTGAAGGCTTCACCGTTTTCATAAAAGGCTATATCGTCGGTATCAAGGCGGTCATCCGTTGCCTTAAGTCCTTGGGTGGGACATATATCAATGAACTCGCGTCCCCATACAACGAACTGAATGTCTATATATTTTTTGTGAGACTCATAGGGACATTCATCTACGTTTTTGTTGGTGTATTCTGAGAGATTAATGAAAATATTATCTCCGTCAACAGTGATTCTGTTGTTGGGAGTATCCTCATTTATTGCGGCAAGTGCTTCAAATGCTGCCTTAAATGAGGGATGGACGGAGTAATACTTACTTGCGTTTTTGATTGAATCGATTATCATAATGAAACTTCCTTTCATAATAAATTCTGAACGAGGTGTGAAAAATGAAAAACAGATCCTGCTGCTTTACGGGGCACAGATTCATTCCGAAGGGGGATATGTCCGCTCTTTGCCGCCGTCTTGTTGAAAGTATAGAAATGCTTGTTGCTGAAGGAATAACCGAATTTTATTCGGGTGGAGCCATAGGCTTTGATATGCTTGCCGCAGAGGCGGTGCTGTTTTTGAAGGACAGATATCCTCAGATCAGACTTCATATTATTGTACCTTGTGAGAATCAGGATGTAAAGTGGTCTGAGGAAAATAAAATACGATACAGAAAAATTAAGGACAGCGCCGATGAGGTCAGGTGCCTTTCTCCCGTATATTTTAACGGCTGTATGCAGGTGAGAAACCGTTATATGGTGGATAACAGCTGTGTCTGCATTGCTTATCTTACAAAAATGACAGGGGGAACGGCAGGAACGGTGAAATATGCTCAGAATAAAGAAATAAGGTGTATTATACTGCACTGAGTCTTCAGGATGTCAGGCGCGGAACTGGCTGTTGAAGAGAGCGGCATATTTCCCGCCCAGCTGCATAAGCTCATGGTGTGTACCCGTTTCAAGGATCTGTCCCTTTTCCATATAAAGGATTCGGTCGGCTCCGAGTATAGTAGAAAGACGGTGGGCGACGATAAAGCCGGTTTTTCCCTTCATCAGAGTATCAAAGGCCTTTTGTACTCTGATCTCCGTTCTTGTATCGATTGAGGAGGTTGCTTCATCAAGAATCAGAATTTTGGGATTCGTAAGCATAACTCGCGTTATGCACAGAAGCTGCTTCTGACCGCCCGACAGATTTCCGCCGTCCTCCCCGATAACGGTATCAAGACCGTCGGGGAGTCTTTTTATAAACGAATACGAGTGGGAGAGCTTTGCCGCCTCGATGATCTGCTCATCGGTGGCATCGGGCTTTCCCATCTTTATATTGTCTCTTACGGTGCCAGGCATCAGCCAGGTTTCTTGCAGCACCATGCCGTAAAGGGAGCGAAGAGAGTCTCTCGTCATATCCCGTATGTCGGTGCCGTCTATTTCTATTGTGCCCGAATTTACGTCATAAAAACGCATAAGAAGATTGATAAAAGTGGTTTTTCCGCATCCCGTAGGGCCGACAATGGCAATCTTCTGACCGCTTTTTACGCTGAGAGTGAAGTTTTCAATAAGCTTTTTGTCGGGAGTGTAGGAAAATGCAATGTTGCGTATTTCCATATTGCCGTCGGCGTCTGATTTGATGACAGCATCGCTTTTGTCGGGAATTTCCGAAGCCTCTTCAAGAATTTCAATAACTCTTGCCGCACAGGCAAATGCATTCTGAAGCTCTGCCGTAACGCCTGATATTTCGTTGAAGGGCTTTGTATACTGATTTGCATACGCAAGAAGGGAGGTAAGGATTCCGACGGTGATGGAGCCTGCTCCGATTACTGCCGCCGCACCCGTAAAGGCAACTGCCGCATAAACTATGGCGTTTACGAATCTTGTGGAGGGGTTTGTGATGGAGGAATAAAAAATTGCTTTGAGAGAGGTCTTCTTTAACTGCTCGTTTATTTCGGAGAAGTCTTCAATGCAGTCGTTTTCCTTGTTGAATGCCTTGACCGTTCTGAGATTGCCCGTTATTTCGTCAATCAGCGCCGTCTGACGGGCTCTGACCTCGGATTGCTCACGAAAAAATTTATAGGTGTGCTTTGTGACGAATTTCGCAACGAAAAGAGAAACGGGTGTGAGCGCGGCAACCACAAGCGCAATTTTCCAATCAAGAATAAGCATAAGCACAAGTGTTCCGAGAATTGTGAGAATGCTTGTGAAAAACTGGGTGAAGCCCAGCAGAAGGCCCTCAGAAAACTGATCAGCATCTGTGATCATACGGCTCACTATATCACCGCTTTTATGAGTGTCGATATAAGAAAGGGGGAGGGAATTGATCTTTTCGTATGCTCGGTTTCTTATATCCTTGACCACGGAAAAGGTGATCTTATTGTTTATTGTGTTCATAACCCACGATGCAAGGGCGGAAATCAGAGCCAGCACCGCGGTTTTTGTCAGAATTTTCACAACTCCCGCAACATCTGTTAAGCCCATGCCTGTTATAAGGTCAATTGCATTACCGAAAAGCAGAGGAATATAAAGAGTGAGACAAACAGAAACGGCGGAAAGAAGAACGGATATAAAAACCAGAAGCTTATATCCCGAAATGAAGGTAAGAACCTTTCTGAGTGTTCCCTTGGGAGCTTTTGTTTTACTCATTTCTGCCGCCTCCGTTCTGTGATTCATATATTTCCCTGTAAACGGGACTTGCTTCCATGAGCTGACTGTGAGTTCCGACAGCCTCAAGCTCTCCGTCCTCGGTTACAAGTATTTTGTCGCAGTCCATAACTGCGCTTGTTCGCTGTGAAACGACAAAAACGGTGGGTGCATCCTCCAGAGAGGCTATTGCCCGTCTGAGCTTTAAGTCGGTTGCCATATCAAGTGCCGATGCACTGTCGTCAAGAATGAGAACGGGAGCTTTTTTTATGAGAGCTCTTGCAACAGTGAGTCTTTGCTTCTGACCGCCCGAAAGATTTTTACCGCCCTCGGTAAGATATTCCTCTAAGCCGTCCGATTTGGAAGCGATAATATCTTCAGCCTGAGCTGTTTTTATTGCAAGCATCATATCATTTTCATCAGCATCCTTGTTTCCCCATAAAAGGTTTTCTTTTATGGTTCCGCTGAAAAGCACAGCCTTTTGTGCGGCAACAGCAACGAGTGAATTCAGAGTCTGCTTGTCATAAGCGCTGACGGGGTTGCCGAAAAGCAGAACCTCGCCCTGAGTGGCATCATAAAAGCGGGGGATAAGGTTTACAAGGGTGGATTTGCCCGAGCCTGTGGAGCCGATTATGCCTATGCGTTCTCCCTTTGAGGACGTAAAGGAAATATTGTCAAGGGATTTTTCGCCTGCATTCTTATAGGTAAAGGAAACGCCTCTGAACTCTACGGGCGGTGCGCTGAAATCCGGGGCGGCACCCTTTTCGGGGTAGGAAACAGAGCTTGACGTGTCAAAGACCTCACTTATTCTGTTTGCGCTTGCAACTGATTTCGTGATAGTGATTATAAGGCTTGCAAGCTTTATAAGCTCCACGAGAATCTGAGACATATAGTTGTATAATGCGACCACTGCGCCCTGAGAGATAAGTCCCTCGTCAACTCTCAGCGCTCCCGTGTATATGAGGATTATAATTGCTCCGTTTATGATTACGTAGGTCAGAGGATTGAGAAGAGCAGAGATTCTGCCTGCTTTCATCTGAGCAGATAAAAGCAGCTCGTTTTTTTTGTTGAAATCAGCAATATCTCTTTTTTCAGTTGTAAAGGCTCTGAGGACTCTGACGCCTGTGAGAGAGTTTCTTGTTTTTGACAGAATCCCGTCAAGTCTTTGCTGAACTCCCTTGTAAAGCGGAACTGTGCCGAGCATTATTGCGAAAACAACAAGGGATAACAAGGGTATAGTGCCCGCAAAGGTCAGTGCCCCCGACGTGTCGATGGTGAATGCCATGATCATAGCACCGAATACGACAAAGGGGGAGCGCAGAAGCAGTCTCAGCGTGAGATTGATGCCGTTCTGAACCTGATTTACGTCGCTTGTCATTCTGGTGATAAGCTTTGACGTTCCCATTGTATCAAGCTCACTGTATGATAATGAGCCTATGTGAGAAAACAAGGAATGTCTGAGGGAGGATGAAATTCCCACGGCGGCGTAGGCCGAAAAATACTGTGCCGTTATGGAAAAAGCAAGTCCCACGAAGGCAAGTCCCGCAAGAAGGATACACATTCTGAGAACATAACCCGTGTCCGCCGAGGCAATTCCCACGTCGATTATTTTCTTTACAACAAGAGGCACAAAAAGCTCAAGTATTGCTTCAAACATCTTGAATGCGGGGGCAAGAATGATCTGAAGCTTATATGCCTTCATAAAGGCTGTAAGTTTTTTCATCTGAAAGCTCCGTATATTATTATTTTTAGTAATAATATCACAATACCCTATTTTTTTCAACAATAAGCAGAGTTTTTCTTGCATAATTGTTTTTGGTGTGTTATAATATGCTGTCTTAATATGATTATTTTTAACGGAAGGAAGTTTTTTATGTCAGGCCATTCCAAATGGAGCACAATTAAAAGAAAAAAAGAAAAGACGGATAATGCCAGAGCAAAGGTATTTACAAAAATCGGCAGAGAGATTGCCGTTGCCGTTAAAGAGGGCGGACCTGATCCCGCGGGTAACTCAAAACTGAAGGACGTTATTGCTAAGGCAAAGGCTGCAAACGTTCCCAATGACAATATCGAAAGAATCATCAAGAAGGCCGCAGGCGAAGGCGGCGGCGATAACTATGAGGAGATAATCTACGAGGGCTACGGTCCTTCAGGTGTTGCCGTTGTCGTTGAGGCTCTTACAGATAACAGAAACAGAACCGCAGGTGACGTGCGTCACTATTTCGATAAGTTCGGTGGTAATATGGGACAGTCGGGCTCGGTTATGTTTATGTTTACCCGTCAGGGTGTTGTTCTTGTTGACGGCGAGGACGTTGATGAGGATAAGATCATGGAGGATGCTCTCGAGTCAGGCGCAGATGACGTTATTCCCGATGAGGGCGTATTTGACATCCGTACAGCCGTAAATGCAGTTGCTGACGTTTCCGAGGCTCTTACAAAGCTTGGTTATACTGTTGTTTCCGCTCAGCCCGAGTACGTTCCCTCAACCTATACGGCATTACAGGGTGACGATATCACACGTATGGGCAAGATGCTTGAAATGTTTGAGGATAACGATGACATTCAGGCAGTATGGCACAACTGGGAAAACGAAGACGATTACGAATAATTTTCCTACTTTTGATATAAGGGTGATATTATGACTTTTTGTCCCGATAAAACAGAGGTATTTTTTTCTTTTCTTAAAGATCCCGTAACGGTATCATCCGTTTTCTGTGAAATAGATCTGCCCTTTTTGTCCGCTCCCATCGTTATCCGTTGGTACGGTGTCATAATTGCGTTCGGACTTACTCTTGCCGTTTTGTTCGGCGGACGTAAGGCGTACGTATGGAAGATGGACATAAATAAGATGCTTGACGTGCTCATTTACGGTGCGGCGGCAGGAATCATAGGTGCAAGACTTTATTTCGTTTTCAGTAAATGGGATTATTACAGCGCGAATCCCGGAGAGATTTTCCAGATATGGAACGGCGGTCTTGCAATTTACGGCGGTCTCATAGGCGGTATTCTCGCAGGTATCATAGTGTGTAAGGTCGAAAAGCTCAATATTCTCAATCTTCTTGACCTGTGCGGTATGAGCTTCCTTATCGGTCAGGGAATCGGCCGTTGGGGTAATTTTGCCAATCAGGAGGCTTTCGGTACCAATACAACGCTTCCATGGGGTATGTATTCGGAAAAAACAGAGGCTTATCTTTCAAAGCTCGTAAGCTCGGGCAGTGAGATAATTGTTGATCCGTCAGCGCCCGTGCATCCCACCTTCCTTTATGAATCGCTGTGGTGCCTTTTCAGCTTTATCATTCTTTTTATCGTTTGTCAGAAGTTCAGAAAGTTCAGCGGACAGCTGTTCCTCGGATACGGTCTTCTTTACGGTATCGAGCGTTCGATAGTTGAGGGTATGAGAACAGACTCTCTTTACATAGGAGATACAAATATCAGAACCTCACAGCTTCTCTCTCTCGTTCTTGTTGCTGTATGCGGAACGCTTCTTGTGATTTTCACAATCAAGTATACGAAGAATCCCAAGCCCATTGAGGGTGTTGATTATTTCAATGAGATCCCCCTTTACCGCAACAGAAAAAAGGCTGCGGATATGAAGGCTCTTGTTGAAAAATATTCAGAGGAGCTTGTTGTATTGAATGCAAAGGCAGACGCCGATACGGATGAAAAGCCCGACAAGAAAAAAATTGCCGCACTTGAGGAAAAGCTTGCCAAGGCATTGGATGAATATGAAAAGGCTGAGGCTAAGGTTGCCGAGCAGGATGCGAAAAAGGCAGCTAAGACTGCAAAAAAGGCAAAAGCAAAATAAAAATATTCAAGTCGGGAGAATCAGCTTTCTTCCGACTTGATTTATACAATAACGGCTACGTGAAGCCATGGTTTGGAGATATGTGTATGTGGGTAGTATTTGCCGTGCTGTCGGCAGTATTTGCGGCGGCAACATCTATTCTTGCAAAAATCGGAATAGACGGAGTCAATTCCAATCTGGCAACCGCAATCAGGACACTGGTTGTTGTGTTTATGTCCTGGGGAATGGTTTTTATTACAGGCTCCTTCGGCTCAATTTCCGATATAAGCAAAAGGAGCTGGATATTTCTTATTCTTTCGGGGCTTGCAACGGGTGCCTCATGGCTGTGCTATTACAGAGCACTTCAGATGGGGGACGTATCAAAGGTTATCCCCATTGATAAGCTCAGCGTTGTAATAACGCTTATTCTGAGCTTTATCTTTTTGCACGAGCAGTTTACTCTTAAAAGTGCAATAGGCTGTGTGCTTATAACAGCCGGCACGCTTGTTATGGTTATCTGATAAAAACGGAGTTGAAATATATGTATTTTCTCGGTATTGACGGCGGTGGCACAAAAACCACCTGCCTTGTATGTGATGATGCTCTCAACGAAATATGCCGTACTGTGGGCTCTTCCGTAAATTTTTATTCGGAGGGGCTGGAGAATGCCCGCAAAAATATGTCAGAAATGCTTGCTGCTATTGAAGAAAGCACCGGGATAACTCATTTTGACGGTGTCTGTGTGGGCTCCTCAGCTCTTTTCGGAAGAGCCGATGAGAAAACAAAAAAGGATTTTTGTGACGGAATTTTCAACAGCGACAGAATAATTATGGATTCGGACCTTTTTATTGCGCTTAAAGCTACGGGAAAGAAAAATACCGCAGTTGTGATTGCGGGCACGGGCTCTATGGCGGCAGGCTTCAATGCAGAAGGTGAAATAATAACAAAGGGCGGCTACGGTTACGTATTAGGTGATGAGGGAAGCGGCTACAGAATAGCTCTTGACGGTATCCGTGAGGCAGTCAGAGCTCTTGACGGAACGGGAAAGACCACTATCCTCGGAGATATGCTTCTTGATTTCGCCGGCGTCAGCTCCAAGGAGGAGCTTGTTGAGAAATTCTATTCCCCCGAAAAGGATAGAAAGGCTCTTGCCGCATTTTCTGTAAGGGTGTCCGATGCGGCGAAAAAAGGTGATGAGGCGGCTCTTCGCATTCTTGAAAATCAGGCTGAGCTTTTAGCGGAAACTGTGCAGGCGCTTATAAAGGAAATGCCCCCTATGCCCGGTATTTCCCTGTATGGCGGTGTTTTTCAGCATTGTGAAATATTCAGAGACTGTTTTACCCGATACCTCACAGATGTATGCGAGGACTGCGGTGTGCTGATAAAAGAGCCCGTTTTCGGTGCCTGTATTGCGGCAAAGGAGCTGGTTGAGTGTGATAACTGAATTTATATGGGATTTTGACGGTATGCTTTTTGATACCTATCCCCACACAACCGCCGCTTTATGTGAATACTTCAGACGTCACGGGAGAGAGATCGACAAGGAGGAAGCCTTCGACAGACTTAAAATCAGCATTAGAGAGGCATTCCGATATTTTGAGCTGCCCCCTGACGGCGAGCGGGAATTTTATGAAATTGAGGATGATCTTGATTTTCTCCCTAGGGGCGTACCCTATGAGGGGATACCCGAGATTCTCAGATATATAACCGAAAACGGCGGCAGAAACTATCTTTATACTCATCGGGACAAGGTTGCGATACAGTATCTTGATCTGTACGGTCTTACTCCCTTGTTTTCTGATTTTGTAACACGGGAAATGGATTTCCCCTTTAAGCCGGCGCCTGATGCCGTGAATTATCTGATAGAAAAGCATTCCCTCGACAGAAATTGCTGTATTATGCTGGGAGACCGTGCTATTGATTGCGGCTCGGGACTCAGCGCCGGTATAAGGGCACTTCTTTTTGATGAATTCGGGACGCTGAGGGACAATGCGTATACATATTATGCACAGACACCCTTTCAGGTTTTTGAAATAATAAGGGAACTGATGCAATAACAAAAAATGACAATAAATCGTGTCCTTTTTGTGACATAAAAATGTTTGAGGGCTCTTGCAGGTTTTGTGCCTTGCAAGAGCCCCTTGATGTATACTGTTTGTTTAATTGTTATTTTGTATTTTATTTTTCCGTCTTTTTGTGTTCTGCGATATCTGATAGATCACAATCAAGTATTTCGCATAAGATATCAAGTGTGTGAGTGTTTACGTTACCGTTTTTTCTGAGTCTGTCAAGCTGACCTGTGCTTATTCCGTATTCTCTGATTAGCTTGTACTGTGATATTCCTTTGGATTTTAATTCATTCCATAATTTGTCAAATACAATCATTTTATCAATCCTTTTTTGCATTAGTGTAATTGTAAAATGTGAGTTTATTCTTGACAATTGCCCGTAATCGGGCTATAATTTAAAAAATTATTGGAGGTATACTTATGGGTTGGGAAGAAGACTACAGACAGTCGCAGATTTTGGAGCAAACCAGAAATATGGCAGAATCATTGAAGAAGATTGAGAATGCACAATGGGAACAAAATATGAAAAACACGTACGGTTCCTCCGGTGGAGGCAGTACATGGTTGCCTTCCGGAAAAACCATGCTGAAAATACTTGCTGTTATGCTTGTAATCGGCGCTGTGATTTTCCCGGGTACAATTTTTATCGGTATCGTTTTAGGTTTGATATTAAGTGGGGTAGATGCTTTGGCAGGATGTACCCTTGTTGTCGATATGCCTGACTATCAGGTGATTACCACCGCAATAAGCTTTCTTATCGGATTCATAGCGTTTGTGCTTGTTGCGAGATTTGTAAAAAAGTTTTGATAAGCTGAAATTGCAGGGGACTTTAATTTTTTTGTTCCGGTAATTGAACAAGGTAAAAAGGATGTGTGGAATTTCTGCATATCCTTTTTTGCATTGTACGAGTGTGTACCGAATTCAATTTCACGGATACTGAAAAATTTGTGAAAAATTATGCAAATGTAAAGTCAAAGCACTTGACTTTTTGTTATAATAATTATAAAATAATATGGATAATGCGTGGGGAGGCAATGATGCGGTAATTTTGCCGAACCTTTTAAATAGATTTTGATATAGATTTTATTTATGCATTATTACTGTTTCCTGTGCCTGACGGCACATTCACTATACTAAACCAAGTAACAGGAGGTGTAAAATTAATGCAGGTTTCTATTGTTGTTGCAATTGTTATTGCAGTTGTTGCGGCTGTGATTGCCGGTGTCGCTTGTTTTTTCCTTGGCTCCGAACACAGACGTAAGGTAGCAGAAAAGGCTATCGGCTCCGCAACAGAAGAAGCAAAAAGAATTATCAGCAACGCTCTTACCACAGCCGAGACAAAAAAGCGAGAGGCTATTCTTGAGGCTAAGGACGAGATCCACAAGGAGAGAACGGAATACGAAAAAGAGATAAAGGAAAGAAGAAACGAGGTTCAGCGTCAGGAACGCAGAATCATCCAGAAGGAAGAGTCTCTTGATAAGAAGACCGAAGCTCTTGAAAAGAAGGAAGACGTCTTACAGAAGAAGATCAAGGAAGCTGAGGACAAGCTTGAGGAGGTTGAAGCCCTCAAGAGAAGTCAGTTTGATATGCTTGAAAAGATTTCGGGCTTTACAAAAGAGCAGGCTAAAGAATATCTCATTAAGAATCTTGAAGGTGACCTTATTCACGAAAAAGCACTTAAGATTATGGAAATCGAACAGCGCACCCGTGAAGAGGCAGATAACCTTGCTAAGGAAATTATCACTACCGCTATCCAGCGTTGTGCTGCTGATCATGCAGCCGAGACCACCGTTTCCGTTGTTGACCTTCCCAATGATGAAATGAAGGGCAGAATCATCGGACGCGAGGGAAGAAACATCAGAACACTTGAAAGTGTTACGGGTGTTGATCTTATTATCGATGACACACCCGAGGCTATCACGGTATCAAGCTTTGATCCCGTACGCCGTGAGATTGCAAGACTTACTATTGAAAAGCTTGTAACTGACGGAAGAATACATCCCTCAAGAATTGAGGAAATGTATGAAAAATCAAAGAAAGAGGTTGAAGCCACGATCAAGGCAACGGGCGAAAGAGCCGTTATTGAGGCCGGTGTCAACGGTATCAACGGTGAGCTTATCAAGCTTCTCGGACGTCTTAAATACCGTACGAGCTACGGTCAGAACGTACTTAATCACTCACTTGAGGTTTCATTCCTTGCAGGTCTTATGGCATCTGAGCTCGGTATCGACGTGAAGACTGCAAAGCGTGCAGGTCTTCTTCACGATATCGGAAAGGCTCTTGACCATGAGCAGGAAGGCACTCATATTTCATTGGGTGTTGAATATGCTAAGAAGTACAAGGAAAAAGAAGAGGTTGTTCACGCAATCGAGGCTCACCACGGTGACGTGGAGGCAAAGACTCTCGTTGCAATTCTGGTTCAGGCTGCAGATGCCGTATCTGCCGCACGTCCCGGTGCAAGAAGAGAGAATATACAGAACTATATCAAGCGTCTTGAGCAGCTTGAAGAGATTTGTACCTCATTTAACGGTGTTGACAAATCCTTTGCTATTCAGGCAGGCCGTGAGGTTCGTATAATGGTTAAGCCCGAAACTGTAAGTGACGATCAGATGGTTGTTCTTGCAAGAGATATTTCCAAGAAGATTGAAGAAGAGCTTGAATATCCCGGACAGATCAAGGTTCACATCATCAGAGAAAACCGCGTATTTGACTACGCAAAATAAAAACCAAATCTCCCGGGGAAACTCGGGAGATTTTTTGAAGCCGCAGATAAGCTGTAGCCGCAGACGGTTGTACGGCACAGGAGCGCTTCGCAAGTTTTAATAACGGCAAAGGGCGGAGTGTCTGTGGCTTTGCCGTGTTCTGAAGTATAAAAAGTAAAAAGGTAAGTTATGAGAATATTGTTTGTCGGGGACGTAGTGGCTCCCCAGGGCTGTGAGCATTTAAGAAAAGTGCTCCCCGCCTTTAAAAAAGAGCAGAATATCGATTTTTGTATTGTAAACGGAGAAAATTCCGCACAGGGCAACGGCGTTCTTCCGGGCTCGTGTGACCATATTCTTGACTCGGGAGCGGATATGCTTACTACGGGTAATCACGCTCTTAAAAGAGTTGAAATAGAAAAATATTTTGAAAATGAAAATATCCCCATTATAAGACCTGCAAATTTTCACCGTCAGGCACCGGGCGTGGGCTACAGGGTGCTTGAAAAAAAAGGTATGAGGCTTTGTGTCATTAATCTTATGGGCAGAATATATATGGATGCCTGCGATAATCCCTTTGATGCTTTTGATGAAATATTAAAAAAGGATGAGCTTCAGGGGATAAAGAATATCCTTGTGGATTTTCATGCGGAGGCAACCTCTGAAAAGAGAGTTATGGGTTTTTATGCAGACTCAAGAGTCAGCGCGGTGCTGGGTACTCACACGCACGTGCAGACGGGTGATGAGCAGATCCTTTCGGGTGGTACCGCATACGTTACGGACGTCGGTATGACGGGCGTGTGTGATTCGGTGCTTGGTGTTGAAAAAGAATGTGCTGCAAGAAAGGTTATTACGGGACTTCCCGTGCATTTTAAGAACCCCGACGGTAAATGCAGAATGGACTGCGTTGTGGTTGAGACAGATAACAAAACAGGAAGGGCGGTTTCAGTTGAACGCTTCAGTATTTTATAAATTGAGACGTGTTACGGCATTGCTGACGCTTTCGGCTATGCTTATAAGCCTTTGCGCCTGCTCAATACATTCAAACGAGGAAACGACAGCTCCCGTTCAGGAGGAGCCGGAGGCAGAGATTCCCGGAGGCAGTCTGAGTATTCCTTATATTTCAACGGATTCATTGAATCCCTTTTATTGCACCTCGGTGCTTAACAGCTCACTGACCTCGCTTGTTTACCGATATCTTTACAGACTTGATAATTCTTTTTCTCCCGTTAATGACCTTGCAGTATCCCACAGCCTGTCGGGACTCATTCTCAAGGTCTTTATCGAAACGGATCTTGTTTTTTCAGACGGCAGTGCGCTTACGTCAGAGGACGTGAAATATTCCTTTGACTGTGCGGCATCCTCAGATCGTTACCGCGCATTGCTTGGCGGAATCAGCGAATGTGAGACGTCGGGAACGGATTGTGTGGTATTTTATCTGAAATACGCTGATCCAAACGTACTCAATTCTCTTATTTTTCCTGTTGTTAAGAATATGTCGGCAGGGGATTCGCAGGCGTATCCCACAGGTAACGGTTATTATGAGTATCATCAGGACGGAATAAGGCTTTCTCTTAAAGCTAATCTTAAATATGCGGGGGATCTTCCCACCGTCGGAACGGTAAGGCTTACCGACGTCAAGGGAAATACCTTCCCCGAGAATCTTATTACCACTAATGAAATAGATTTTTGCTATTCCGAGCTTTCTGTTGCCTTGCTTACCGAGGTTAACTGCTCAAGCATGGGTATTTATCTTAATAATCTTGTGTATATTGGGGTTAATCACGAAAACGTCAATCTTGTGCTTGCATCCTTCCGTCAGGCGCTTTCCTTTGCCATAGACAGACAGAGCATTGCGGAAAACGCATTCCGTGGCTTTGCAAGAGCTGCGGCTGTGCCATTTAATACCTCATGGTCAGGATATTCATCGTCGCTTTCCGCTTCGAATATCTCGCTGGGAGCACAGCCTGAGAAAGCTCAGGCGCTTCTGGCACAAAGAGGCTTCGGCACCGACGGCATTCCTATGGAGCTGCTTCTTGTCTGTAACGAAAGTAACGGTTTTATAAGAAACACTGCGGCGGCTGTTGTGTCAGCGCTGGCTCCCTTTAACATAAACGTTACTGTCAGCTATATGAATTCTTCAGACCTTAAAAAGGCTGTTGAAGCGGGACAGTATGATCTTTATATCGGAGAAATAAAGCTTCCCGCCACAATGAATATTTCTCAGCTTATGTCTCCATCAGGCGGTGCTGCATACGGTATAAATTACGAATATCTTACCTGTGACGAGGAATATGAGCGCTACAAAAACGGTGAGACGGCGCTTGATGATTTTATTGCCGCATTTACTGCGGATATGCCGTTTATTCCTCTTGTTTACCGTAACGGCAGATTCCTTTATACAAGAAACGTTACCTCTGAGGTATCAGCCTGTGAAGGCTTTTTGTTCAGCGATATTTATAAATGGACGTTTTCGGATTCTCTTTTCTAAAGGAGTGTTTTTATGCTTTTCCCAAAGGTTAAAAAATTAAATCAGACCGGTGTATTTCCCGTGAGTCGTGACGAGATTCCCGAGCTTTGCGGTATTTCGGGACTTTCTTTTGAAACCGTTATCAATGCATTCGGCGGTCTGCCCGAGAAAAGCTGTATTGCCCTTTTATGCAAAAGGGATGAGCAGCTGCTGTGTTTTTCGGATGAGGCATATTCTCTGAAAATAACCGAAAGCGACAATATGGTTACGGTTATTGCCGCCGCCCCCTCCGATAAAGCTCTTATCAGAGGACTTTTTACACTAAAAAGAATGATTCTTTCGGGTGAGCTTGTTCTCGGTGAAATAACGGACTATCCCTCATTTTCCGTGCGCGGCTATATTGAGGGCTTTTACGGTAAGCCTTGGAAAGCCTCTCAGCGGCTTGAAATGATGGAGTGTATGGCTCTTTTCGGTGAGAATACCCATTATTATGCTCCTAAGGATGATCCCTATCACAGAGCCTTGTGGCGTGAGCTTTATCCCGAAAAGGAGGCAGACGGCCTCAAGGCCCTTATAGAAAAGGCGGACAGCCTTTATATCGCTCTGCACTATTGCATTGCTCCCGGACTTAATATGTGCTATTCCTCGGAAGAGGATATGGAGGCGCTCTTTGCAAAAACTCGTCAGCTTTATTCAATGGGAATCAGAAACTTCGGCCTTCTGCTTGATGATATTCCCTTCGGACTTTATTTTGACGAGGATAAAAAGAGATTCGGAAATACCTGTGCAGCTCACGCCTACGTGGTAAGCCGTTATTATGAATTCCTCCAAGGTCTTTCCTCCGATACAGGGCTTACAGTTTGTCCCACTGCATATCACGGCAAGGCGACTGAGCCTGAGCTTATTGATTTTGCCGTCAATATTCCCAAGGACGTAAGCATTTTCTATACGGGCAGTGACATCTGCTCCAAGGAGCTTACCTGCCGTGAGGCTGAAACCTTTTTTGAAAATACGGGACATAAGCCTCTTTATTGGGATAATTATCCCGTTAACGATGCGGAAATGTTTATGGAAATGCATATAGGTCCCGTAATCGGCAGAGAATCGGGGCTTCATAAATACAGTGAGGGTATTATTTCAAACTGTATGGAGTATTTCAATTGTAATAAGATTCCCCTTATTACTGTCGGCGCGTATCTCTGGAATTCAGAGGAATATTTTCCCGAGGATGCATTTGCAGCGGCTATGGATTATCTTGTTGAAAAATCGGATGAGCAGGCGTTTATTCATCTTTTTGATCATTTCAGAACCTCTTGTCTCCACGATGAAAATTCAAGAATAATGGGTGAGCGTCTTTCCGAGGCTCTTACTTGCTTTAACACGGGAGACGAGGAAAACGGTATAAAGAAGCTTCGTGAATATGAAAAAACAATAAGAGAATGTGCAGACGTGCTGGAAAGAGGTAATACGACTCTTCATTCCGAGCTTGCACGTTGGATAAAAAAGTTTATTCTTATGAGTAAAATTCTTTCTCTTTCCGTTGAGGTGCTTTGCGGAAACGGAGATAAAGCCGAGCTTGAAAGAATGATGTGGGATTATAATGAATCCGCAACGGTATTGACGGCATTCTGCTTCAGGGAATATATTGAGGGAGTGCTTGGCTATGATTATTAAGGATAAATATTTTTATAAAACCTTTTTCAGTCTGTTCAGTGTCGTTGCATTGCAGAATATTATAGTTTTCAGCGTAAACCTTGCAGACTCTATGATGCTTGGTGCTTACAGTGAAACGGCAATGAGCGGTGTTTCCCTTGCTAATCAGATTCAGTTTCTTCTGCATATGTTTGTAAACGGTGCCGCAAACGGACTTGCCGTTATTTCCTCTCAGTATTGGGGAAAAAAGGATACTCCTCCCATAAAGAAGGTGTTTTCCGTGGCTTTCTTTGCGGGAGTGCTTATGAGCGCTCTGCTTATGTGTATAGTTCTTGCTTCTCCCGAGGGGGTTCTCGGTATTCTTTCCGATGAAACGGCTATTGTTCTGGAGGGTGCAAAATATATCAGGATTATGGCATTTTCGTACGTTATATTTGCCGTAACCAATATTCTGATCGCTCTTATGCGAAGCGTTGAAGCAGTAAGCATCGGCTTTTATACCTCGGTTCTTGCGCTGATTTTTAACGTGGGACTTAACTATTGTCTTATTTTCGGAAAATTCGGCTTCCCCGAAATGGGTGTTGAGGGTGCCGCCATTGCTACCCTTATATCAAGAATCATTGAACTTATTGCGGTGGTAATTTACGTGTTTGCAGTTGACAAGCGGCTTTCTCTGAAGCCCTCTGATATTTTTTCTCTTGAAAAGAGCTACATAAAAGATTACGTAAAGGCGGGACTCCCTCTTATCGGCTCGGGAGGCTCGTGGGGTGTTGCCATGACCGTTCAGACGGCAATTATCGGACGTCTCGGAGCTGCTGCCATCGGTGCAAATGCTGTCGTTTCTCCCATTTTTCAGGTGGTTTCCGTGCTTTATACCTCCTCCGGCAACGCTTCAAGCGTGCTCATCGGAAAAACGGTAGGTGAAAACGATATTCCGAGAGTAAAGAAATACGCGGTAAAGCTTCAGATAATGTATCTTGTAATCGGATGTATATCCTGCTTGTGTCTGCTTCTTGTCAGGGATGCTATAATCTCATTTTATGACGTTACTCCCGAAACAGCGGCATTGTCTGCCGTGTTTATCAATATTCTCAGCGTTACAGTTATCGGCTCATCCTATGAAGCACCCTGCCTTTGCGGTATTGTTTCGGGCGGAGGAGATACTAAATTCGTTTTCAAGAATGATATAATATTTATGTGGTGTATGGTGCTGCCGCTGGCATTTTTGTCGGCATTCGTATTCAATTGGCCTGTTGCCGCAACGTTCTTTATTCTCAAATCCGATCAGATAACAAAATGTCTTGTTGCGGTGTTTAAGGTAAACCGCTTCAAGTGGATAAAGACGCTGACAAGATAACGTGCGGCGCCGCTTTTGCTCTGCGGAGCCCTCCGCGGGCAGAGGCTTGAAAAAATGATATTTAAAACGGAGTTTTTTTTGGCTATAGAAAAAGTAATTGAGTATTTCGGGGCTCTGGGGCTTCGGGACAGAATAAAGCAGTTTGAGGGTTCCTCTGCAACCGTTGAACTTGCGGCTCAGGCTTTGGGCTGTGAGGGTGCAAGAATTGCAAAAACACTGTCCTTTCTCGTTGACGGCGGTGCGATTCTTATTGTAACCGCGGGTGATATGAGGATAGATAATCATAAGTTCAAGGAGATCTTTCATACAAAAGCAAAAATGCTCACTCCCGATCAGGTGGATGAGCTTATAGGTCATTCCATCGGCGGGGTTTGTCCCTTTGCCGTAAATGAGGGCTGTCGTATCTATCTTGATGAATCTCTGAAAAGATTTGAGATCGTTTATCCTGCCGCAGGCAATTCCGCAAGTGCAGTGGAGCTTACTCCCGATGAGCTTGAGAAATACAGCGGCTCTCTCGGCTGGATAGACGTATGTAAGGAATAAGCCTTGGTTTAAGGGAGATTTTTTGCTGTCAGTTGAATATACAGCCTTAGGTTGAATTATTAAGGGGTGTTTTTATGTCAACAGGTTTAATTATTCTTTCGGTTATCTGCGCAGGCTTTGCCGTGTCATACGGCTGGGGAATCCGCGGTTTTGTCATCGGCGGAGAAAAGGGAGCTTTACTGCCCGGTGCTCTTATGGGACTTTGTGTGGCGTTGTTTGCCGCAGGAGACAAGGGATCGCAGCTTTATCTGTTCTTTGCCGCGGCGGGTGCTCTTTCTATGTTTTACGGCGGAACTGAGACTTATGCTCAGACTATGTCGTTTCTTCTCTCACGCGACGTGGAGGGCCCTTATTTCGGACAGCTGAAAAAGGGTGTTACGGGTATATTCCTCAAGGGCGGCTTATGGTTTGCCATTCCGGGGCTTGTGCTTTCAATGCTCCCCGGTGCACTTACGGGGCTTTATTCCGCTGTTGAAATAATCATAATGTTCGCATTGTTCCCCCTTGTTTCCTTTATCGGCACAAGGATCTTTAATACGCCTTACGACAGAGAAAAAAAGATCTTTCCGAAGCTCTATTATTCTCTTGACAGACGTGAGGAGTGGGGCAGTAACGTGATGATAATTGCGGTGCTGATGATATTTGCCGCCGTAAACGGTGATTTTTTTGCTCTTGGCGCCGGTGCTGTAGGCTTTGTAACGGGCGGACTTGGCTTTCTTATCGGACTTGTTCTTTATGATCTGGAAAGACGTTACGGCGATCGGGTTTTCGGCTCGCTTCAGAAAAAGGGTTATATAGACGGCTGGAAAATTATGGAGCACGCCTTCGGTGCCTTTTCGGGCGGTGCGCTGATGCTTTATTTTGCAGTTTTCTCTGAGCATTTATCGGAACTTTGCGATAAAATTAAGCTTGATACGCTGCCTCTCGGAAATGATACCCTTACGGGAGCGGTTGTTTGCTTTGCGCTTATGGTATTTACCGCTTTGCAGTATCCCGTGTCCGCAGTTATATTAAAAAAGACGGGCAAGGAGCTCGACGTGCATATTTTTGAGCTGCTTGAAAGACCTTTGTGGTCGGCTGTGCCTCTTATTCTTATTTTCCTCGGTGATAAGTCGGCGGCGGCATTCGGCGCATTCGGAACGCTTGCCTTTGCTCTTTGCGAAAAATGCTCTATTGAATGGTATGAGAAATCACGCTATAAAACGATAATGAGAACCATATTCCGTATTATGTGGCCCGTTCTTATTGTGTGGTTCTTTTTCAATATCTCCGCCGTAAGCCTGTTCTCTCTGATGCTGTTATACGGTATCGGATATGCGGGAGCCTGTGCTCTTTATTCCTTCGGGCCCGACAGGATAGGGGCATACCGCAGTAAGAAAAAGACCTTTGCGGAAGCCTTCGGCTCGGGTGTTACCGTTACGGGACATATTATTGTTCAGGCGGTAGTTTTAATAATTCTGTCATATTATTTCAATTGACTTAATAAATAAAAATTGTTATAATATTCACATCCGTTTTAATCGGAATGTCAGTTCGTAACCATCCTGACAATAAACAAAACTAAGGAAGTGTAAAAATGAATAAGAAAACTCTGTTTATGGTGAAGGCGGCTTTTATAGGCGCGCTTTATACCGTGCTGACTCTGCTGAGTGCATCAATGGGACTTGCATACGGCTCCGTACAGTTCCGTTTTTCCGAAGCACTGACGCTTTTGCCCTTGTTTACCCCTGCGGCAATTCCGGGGCTTACAGTCGGATGCATCGTTGCCAATATTTTCAGTACGGTGAATCCTCTGGATACCGTTATCGGCTCCGCCGCAACGCTGCTTGCCGCGCTTTTGACAAGCCGATGCAGAAATATGAGGATAAAGGGCTTTCCCTTTGTGTCGATGCTGTTCCCCATTCTTTTCAATGCGGTTTTTATTGGTGCGGAAATTGCTTTTTTCTCGGGAGAGGAAAGCTTTTTGCCCGTATTCCTTTTTAATGCGTTGAGTGTAGGAGCGGGAGAAGCTGTCGTTATTTTTACTCTCGGAACAGCGTTGGTTTTATTTTTACAGAAAAATGATCGTCTCAGAAATATAATTTCCCGATGACGAAAGACGTTGATCAGGCGGCACACCGCCGAAAAATACACGGCACACCGTGAAAAAGAAGGTTAAATTATGAAAAAAATTCTTGTGGCAGATGACGAGGAGCTTATAAGAAGACTCGTCAGCGATTTCCTTGTGCAGGAGGGCTATGAGCCCGTTCTTGCAAACGACGGAGACGAGGCTCTCCATCTTTTTGATGCCAATCCCGATACGGCACTTATTATTCTTGATATTATGATGCCCACCATTGACGGCTGGGAGGTTTGCAGGAGAATAAGAGAACGCTCTAACGTTCCCATTATAATGCTTACTGCAAGAGGTACTGATTTTGACCAGATCACTGCTTTTGATGCGGGCGCGGATGATTACGTTACAAAGCCCTGTAGTCCCTCGGTGCTTATGAAAAGAGTTGCCGCTCTTCTTCGCAGAGGAGAAAATGCAAGTGATTCAAAGGTTCTTTCAATTGATGAGCTTAAGCTTGATTCCTTTGCCCATGAGGTATGGCTTGACGGAAAGAGCATAAGCCTTACGTTGAAGGAATACAGTATTCTTCAGAAGCTTCTTGCTGTTCCCGGACGTGTTTTTACACGAGAACAGCTGCTTGACGATATATGGGGCTTTGATTTCGACGGTGACGTGCGTACGGTTGATTCACACGTTGCAAGACTGCGTACCAAGCTTGGTGAATGGGGTGCCTGTCACATAAAGACCATATACGGAGCAGGATATAAGCTTGAGGTGAATAAGGATGAATAAAAAGAAGAGTTCTCCCGACAAGCAAAAGGTTATAAAAAAGCAAAAAACTATCACGGCGAGGCTCATGAGCAGCATCGCCCTGATTTTTTTTATAACGGTTACGTTGGTATCTCTGGCATATCACTCTCTTCCCGACTGGGTATATTATCTTAACCCTGCCGTAAGACTTTATTTTGCCATGGATGAGATCAACGGTGCCTACGGTACGGAGGATTTGTTGCCCGTGCTCAAGGACGTTGAAAAAAGCTATGACTCCAACATAGAAATTTATTCCAAGGACAACCGTCTCATTTATTCCTCACTTGATTATGATATAAAGAGTCTCCCTGCAGATCTGTCAAAGGCGTCAGAGGTCGATTCCAAGTATGCGCTCAAGTATACGACGATTGAGGGTGAGGTCTCTGCAAGAGATAAGGGCTTTCTTATAAAGGTTTATGACAGCGGTAGTATAGATATTGACTTCCTCGTTTGTTATTTCCACTTCAGCGGCGGAGAGCGCATAGAGGTATGTATGCAGGTAAGTCAGGTTATAACCACCACCAAGGTAGACTTTGTTGTTTCCTTCGGCTTCTTTATGACGGGACTTTTTGTAGGCTTTATTGCTTTGATTTTCTATCTCAGACGCTTTTCCAAGCCCATTGACAATATGTGCGATATTACGGAGCGTATGGCAAAGCTTGACTTCTCAAGAAAGTGTCCTCCCACAAAGCTTGTTGAAATGACTAAGCTTTCCGAGAGTATAAACGTTCTTTCGGATAACCTTGATGAGGCGCTTGGTGATCTTGAAAAGAAAAATGAAAAGCTTCAGAAGGATATTGAAAACGAGAAAACCATTGATAATTTAAGACAGACCTTTATTTCGGGTATTTCCCATGAGCTTAAAACACCTATTGCCATAATTCAGGGGTATGCCGAGGGTGCAAAAATGTTCCTTGAAGCAGGAAACTCGGATACGGCAGTTGAATATTGCGATATTATTGCAAATGAAAGCATAAGAATGAACAATATGGTAATGAAGCTTCTGGAGATCACAAAATATGATTCCGGTGCTTATGAGCCTGTAAGAGAGGATTTCTCGTTAAAGGGTATGGTTGACGATTGGTTCGAGCGAAACGAGGCAATTCTCAGCGAAAAGAGCATAACGGCTCTCAACAACGTTGATTCGAGCTATTTCGGAAACGGTGACAGTATCATTCTTGCATCGGTTCTCAATAACTATCTTTCAAATGCTATTTCTCATATTGACGGAGAGCGCCGTATAGAGTGCCGCGCCGTTGATATGGGTGAGAGATATCGCCTTTTCGTTTTCAATACGGGTGAGCATATAGCCGAAAAGGATATTGATAAGATATGGACGTCCTTCTACAGAGCCGACAAATCCCTGTCACGTTCTCAGGGACGCTTCGGACTCGGACTTGCCATCGTCTCCTCTATCCAGCGTCTTCACGGTGAGAAATACGGTGTAAGCAACGTTGACGGCGGTGTTGAATTCTGGTTTGATATAAAGAAAACAAAAAAATAAGGCTCTGTAATTTGATAGCCGGTGCCGTTCGGAATGCCTTTCAATTCTTGAAAAACAGTATAAATAAAAAGCAAGGTATAAGACTGTTGTTCAGTCCTATACCTTGTTTCTTTTTTGTTGCACGGGAGAATTAATATTTATCCATTGAATCAACGGAAAGAACAAATACGGTAGCGCCGCCCACGGATACGTCCTGAGCTAAAGCCCCCTCGGAAAGACCTCTGCCGAAGGATTCGGTTGTGGTGGTTGTGTGAGTTCTTGTTCTTGAGTATTTTGAAATGATCTCCTTTACTCTTGTAACGTCCTTATCCTCAGTACCGATAAGGAAGGTCGTGTTTCCTACCATAAGGAAGCCGCCTGTGGTGGAAAGCTTAGTTACGATAAAATTCTCTTTGGTAAGCGCGGAAGCAACTACTGCGCTGTCATCATTATTAACAATAGCAACAACAAGTTTCATTTTTATTTTCTCCTTTATTAAAGTTTGGGAATGAGCATTTTGCGGCTTTGTGCATCAAGCTTTCTGTAATCGGGTATCTCATAGCGGTTATCGTTGGCGTCCTTGATGAGAACTCTGCCGTCATACAAGGGCTTGATAGAGGCTATGTGATTTCTGATTTCAAAGGTTATTGTACCCTTATCGGTTTCTGCCGTCCACATCCATATTTTGAATTTCTCCGTCATGGATATGAATCTTGTGATTCTCGGAATCATATAGTATTCTTCAAGAACGGTTTCAACAACAGTCTTTGAATCGGGATCGAGATTGTCAATATTTCTTATAATTGCAATCTGCTCTCCCTCCTCATTGAGCAGAACGATATATTTGTTTGAGCCGGAGCGGGGGAAAAGCCTGTGCAATTCAAGGGCTTCATACTTTTCTTTCGTATGATAAAACTCTACGTCAACAAAGATACCGTCGTTTTCGGTTATTCTTACTTCGGGACCGTCAATATAATTTATCATATTCTACCCCTCCTTATTCAAAGTTTTCAGCTTCCTTCTGTGCCTGAAGCTGCTCGCCCATAGACTGAATCTGAATGAGCTTGTAATATTTACCCTTGAGAGCCATAAGCTCGTCAGGAGTACCGAATTCTATAATTTCGCCCTTGTCAACAACGACTATTTTGTTTGCATTTCTGAGTGTGGATAGGCGGTGAGCGATCATAAGAGTTGTTCTGCCTCTGATAAGTCTTTCGATAGCCTCCTGAATAAGATGCTCCGTTTCGGAGTCAACTGCGGCGGTAGCCTCGTCGAAAATAAGTATTGAGGGGTTCTTCATAACGGCACGTGCAATAGAAATTCTCTGCTTTTCACCGCCTGAAAGACCTATACCTCTTTCACCGAGGAGTGTATCATAGGCGTCGGGCATACGGGAGATAAAGCCGTGTGCATTGGCAATATCCGCCGCTCTGAGAACCTGCTCAACGTGAACGTTGCCTGCACCGTATGCTATGTTGTTGAATACCGTATCCTTGAACATCAGAGGCTCCTGCTGAACGAAGCCTATCTGATTACGGTAGTATTCCATATCTATATCCTTGAGATTCTGTCCGTCAATAAGAATCTCTCCCTCATATTCGTCATAGTAACGCATTATAAGGTTTATGAGTGTGGACTTACCTGAGCCTGTGGTGCCTACGATACCGACTATATCACCGGGCTCAATTACAAGGTTTATGTTGGAGAGAACCTTCTTTGAGCGGTCGAAGGAGAAATTAACGTTTCTGAACTCGATTCTGCCGTCGATCTTTGCGGGAACCTTGCCCTTGCCGAAGTTATGCTCGGGCTCTGCATCAAGAATATCAAGTATCTTTTCTGCCGATGCCAAGGTATTCTGATATGTATCGCTGAAGTTTGCAAAGAAGTTTATGGGGCCGTAGAACATACTTGCATAAGAAATAAAGGAAACAAGAAGACCGATTGAGAAGCCGGGGGTTTCATTCATAACAAAGGAACCGCCCGATGCCCAGATAATAAGTGAGCCGCAGGTTACAAGGAAGGTTATGAAGGCGGGGAATATGCTTGCAATTTTTGAAGCTTCCTTTGATTCCTTCATCCATTCGTCACAGTATGAATCGAATTTCTTTACAGCGCTTTCTTCGTTTGTGAATGCCTTTACTATTCTGATGCCGGGGATGGTATCCGCAAGAAGCGTTGATATTGCGGAGCCTCTTCTCCATAATCTCATATACTTGGGACCGATCTTCTTACCGAAGCGTCTGCCGATAAAAACAACAATGGGAATGGGAACCAACGAGAAAAGAGTAAGCTTCCAGTTGAGGGCAAGCATAATAATGAGAATGCCCACAAGGGTAAAGAACTGAACGATGGCTTCCTGTGAGATCTTGAGAACAAAGTTCTGGATTGCACCTGCATCTGAGGTAACGCGGTTGATAACCGAGCCCGTGGAGGTTTTATCGTAAAAGGACATGGGAAGATACTGAGCCTTTGCATAGATATCCTTCTTTATGCCGATAACGATTTTATCACCTGTAAGTCTCAGAAGATAAGATCTTATTGCTGAAACGGTATACTGAAGCACGTAAACGCCCAGAAGCAGAAGAATCATCATATAAAGCTGATTAATTCCTTCTTTTCCTGCGGGAAGAACATTATCGACCATGTGTCCCGTTATGTAGGGCGGAACAAGTGACATAGCTGTTGCGAAAACAGATAACAGCATACACACTAAGAGTCCCTTTTTGTAGGGAAGTGCATATTGTGCGAATTTTTCAAACATCTTTCCCTTGCCCTTGCAGTTTATGCAATCCGCATCAGGTGAGGAGAGCTTTCGTCCGCACTTGGGACAGAAAGAGCGCTGCTTCATAAAGGTGTTTTCAACTGCATATAAAAGCTCATCGGAATATCCGTGCTCTATTATGCCGTTAATAAAGTCTGCGCCCGCATCGGCGATGTTTGCTGCCGCAAAGGAAAGACGCATCATTACCTGTCTCTTGCCCTCTTCAGGATAGAGATCGAAGGTAGCATTACCGTACATTCTTTTAACCTTTGCCTTGGAAAGTCCCTCGTAGCATACCTTTTTGATCTTGCCGTCAAAGCTGTCGTCAAAGGCATATACTGCGGTTTTTGTGAAGCATAAAGCACTTTCTCCGTAGGTTCTCTTGAACGTCAGATCGCCCGTTATAATAAACAGCGGCTTTTCGTCCCTGAAGACCTCATCATAAAGCTTCTGATACTTTTCAGGGAAAGGCTTGTTTGCCAGAATTTTCATCTGTCAGTCACCCCGTTTCTTTTTTTTAGAAAAAACAAATTTTTTCACGCACATTATATTTTATTATCCGGTATAATGTCAAGAAAAATTACAACAAAAGCAAAAAAAGTATGTTCTGTTTCCTGATGAGAATTTTGTCTCGGTCAATAGCCCTCAATGCTATTGACTTTATAAAAAACTTATGCTAAAATGTAAAAAAATTTTGAAAGGATATCTGCAAAAGTGGATAATTCGGACGACGGTACGGCGAATCAAGCTGTTCCGATATCAATATATAATTAAAAATGGCGCATAACTCCCGTTTTTCGCGAGGGGTTGTGCTTTTTATGTTTTTATGGAGGAAAAAATGGACATTCTACCGCAAATACTCTTACAAATTTTTCTTATCGCTCTGAACGCGGTTTTTGCGGCGGCAGAGATTGCCGTTATAAGCATTAACGATACAAAGCTTGCAAGTCTTGCCGCAAAGGGGAACAAAAAGGCAGTAAGGCTTGCCCGTCTTACCAGCTCTCCCGCACGTTTTCTTGCGACCATTCAGGTTGCAATCACCCTTTCGGGATTTTTGGGCTCGGCTTTTGCTGCCGATAACTTCGCGGTGCGCCTTGTGGACTTTCTTCTGAGTGTGGGGGTTCCCGAATCTGCAAGAGCGGCGCTCAATTCCGCATCGGTTATTATCATAACTCTCATTCTTTCATATTTCACCCTTGTTTTCGGTGAGCTTGTGCCTAAGAGAGTTGCCATGAAAAAGGCTGAAAGTCTGGCTCTCGGCATTTCGGGACTTATAAGCCTTATCTCAAGGCTTTTTGCTCCCATCGTATGGCTGCTTACGGCGTCAACCAACGGTATGCTCCGTCTTTTCGGAATCGATCCCAATGAGCACGAGGAATCCGTTTCCGAGGAGGAGATCAGAATGATGGTTGATGCGGGAAGCGAAAAGGGAACCATCGACGAGGAGGAAAAGGAGCTTATTCAGAACGTATTTGAGTTTGATGATCTTTCAGCTGATGATATAGCAACCCACAGAACGGATATCGATCTTTTGTGGATGGACGATACCGTTGCAAAGTGGGAGGATACCATACACGAAAGCCGTCACACCTTCTTCCCCGTATGCAAGGACAGCGTTGACAATATCGTTGGCGTGCTCAATGCAAAGGATTATTTCCGTCTTAAGGACAAAAGCATTGACAGCATTATGAAAAACTGTGTACGTCCCGCATTCTTTGTTCCCGAAACCGTAAAGGCAGACGTGCTTTTCAAGAATATGAAGCAGAAAAAGAACTATTTTGCGGTGGTGCTTGATGAATACGGCGGAATGACGGGTATCGTTACTATCACTGATATTCTTGAAAGCATAGTGGGCGATTTTGACGAGGACACCATTACCGCTCAGGAGGAAGAGCCGGATATTCTCAGAGTTGATGAAAACGTATGGAAAATAAGCGGTACGGCAGATCTTACCGACGTTGAAAAGGAGCTTGAGATATCTCTTGACTGCGAAGAGTGCGATACCTTCGGCGGCTTTGTTTTCTCTGTTCTCGGTATCGTTCCCGAGGATGGTGAGACGCTTACCGCAAGCACGGCTCAGCTTGATATAAGCATAACTGAGGTAAGAGAGCACAGAATCGAAAAAACTGTTGTAACAGTAAAGGAAAGACCTTCGTCAAAGATCGACGATGATGATGAATAACAAATGCAGAAGTCTCGGAAAACGGGACTTCTGTTAATTTTTTTACCGAAAAGTACATGGTTTTTTTGTCATTTATTCACATTTACTTAATAATTATTATGTGTTAGAATAGAACAGTAAATCAGTACAAGGAGGCTCGGTTATGAAACCGTTTTTTCTTTTCTCCAAGGAAACAAAGGGAGAGGGCTACGTTCCGAATAACGAAATTTTCGCTTATGCATCGGGACTTGCGGGACAGAATCTTACCTATAGCTACGTTTCGGGCTGGCTGAGATATTTCTGCATCAATCTTCTCCATATGGACACCGTCAAGGTCGGCTCCGTGTTTACGTTAAGCCACGTATGGGATGCCGTTAACGATCCGATTATCGGAGCGATCGTTGACCGCAGAAATCATAAGCCCTACAACAAGCTTCGTCCATATCACCTTTATTTTCCGCCCATCCTCGGACTTATATCCCTTGTTATGTTCTTCAACTTCAATCTGTCCGAGAATATGCAGGTTGCTTATCTTCTCGTAACCTACTTCCTGTTTGACTTTTTCTACTCCTTTCAGGACGTTGCCTTATGGGGACTCATTCCTCTTTCCTCGCCGCATTCGGAGGAGCGCTCGAGGGTTGCTCAGTGGGTGTCAATTGGTGCGGGTGCCGGCAGTGTTGTAGTTGGTGCCTTCCAGCTTATAAGAAGTGCTCTTAATTCCGCAGGACTTGATGATAAGATAGTTTTTTTCATCTGTGCAATCATCTTCTGCTGCGGCGGTGAGCTTTTATCCATGAATGCCTACAGAATGAAGGAAAGAGTAGCCATGCCTCCCGAAAAGGGCGAATCCGTGTTGCAGTCTCTTCTCGTTTTAAGGCATAATCCCACGCTCATTTTTATTTCTCTCGCAAGATTTTCTCAGGGCTTTGCACCAAAGGTACAGAATGCCTATTTCTTTGAAAATTGCGTAAAGCTCGGCTCTATGAACGGACAGACGGCAGAGGTTGTCTACGGCGCGGCAAGCGGAGTGCTCGGAACTCCCGTAATGTTTTTTGCCACGACCGTTGCCAAAAAGATCGGCGGTATGAAGAGGATTCTTCTCACCTCACAGATTTTTGCCGTGGTTCTCAGAATCGTGGCTTTCTTCGTAGGCTTTGATACTATTCCCAAGTTTATAATTATGACAGCACTTATGGCGGTTGTGAATCTTCCCGGTCAGATGATGGATATTGCTCATCGTTCTCTTACAAGTGACTCTATTGATGAGGTTGAGCTTAAAACGGGACTCAGAACCGAGGGTGTTTCATTCTCAATGCAGAATTTTACAACTAAAATGACCAGCGGTGCATCCACACTTATCGAGGGATTTATTCTTAAATTCCTCGGATATGATTCGATGCTCAAGGAAAAAGGTCTTCCCCAGTCAGAGAAATTCCTTAAATGGCAGTGGCCTATGTTTATGCTTGGACCTGTAGTGGGCTCGCTTTTGTATCTCTTCTTTATCAGCTTTGTTAAGGACGACAAGGAAAAGAAGCAGGAAATTGAAAGACAGCTCAGAGAAAGACGGGCAAAAATTGCGGCACAGACTGAGAGTGTTACGGCTGTAATAAGTGAATAAAATCAAAAAAGCGGTGCAGGCTCAATCAGGCTTACACCGCTTCTTTTATAATGTCTTGAAAGCTTCTCAGACAAGCAGAATTTCTTATCCTCCGTTTAAGCGTTCCTTTCTTTTCTGAGAAAAAAGGACAAGATTTTTTCTGATCCTTTCATTATCGGGAGAAATTGTAAGAGCCATCAGCGCGCTTTCCTCGGCCTTTTTGTAATTTCCCGTATAGTAATGTGCAATAGCAAGCAGATCATAAGGTCTTTCTCCCCAGCAGACTGCCTCCGTTATATAGGTTTCCTTTTTCTTTGTGATCCCCAGTGCTTTTTCGGCAAAGAAAATGACTCCGTACCAATCCTTTTTGCGATAAAGATGATCTGCGGTCTGCATCCACGGCTCTCTGACGTAAGGTGCCTCGGCGCAGGCTCTCATGAGCCACGCGAAAGCCTCTTCTTCTTTGCCGACGGCTTCAAGTGAGCGGGCGATATATCTCATAGAAGCACATCTTTCATCCGTCCATACTGCCGTTTTTAATGAAAGGTGTTTTTTCAGCGTAAGGACGGCTTCATCGTATCTTCCGTGATACATATACTCACGTCCGAGATAATGAACGTTTCTGTCATTCTCCGGTGTTTCCTTCACGGCAAGCTCAAGCAGCGGCAGATAGGTGGCTCGGGATTTTGCGGAGTCAGGATAGTGGTGCAGCTCCATATCGGGAGCGAATACGGTTTTCGGTGCTCCCGCGGAAAAGCTCAGTATTTCGTGTACGGGATGTATCCATCGAAAGCCCTTGCGTTTGTGTATCTTTTCCTGATTGAATACGGTATTTTCACTGCCGTCGGGATTGAATGCCCAGACGTATCGGTAGCTTACCACGTCGGGGGAGGCTTCAAGTGCCGCTTCAAGAGCATTTCTCCAGCCGGGAGCAAAAACCTCGTCAAGATCCGTGCAGACACAATAATCGGTATCCTCGGGAACCTTGGAAAGACTGTGATTTCTTGCCGTGTCAAATCTCCAGGGGGTAATCTCTTCTTTGTATAGCCGTACCTTCGGGAAGGCAGATAATATTTCGCAGGTACGGTCGAGGCTCCCTGTGTCAAGAACGATTATCTCGTCAGCCTCGCTCATTGACTCAGCCCAACGTTCGGCAAATTTTTCTTCATTTTTTGCTATTGCATAGACGGAAATTCTGAATTTGTGCATTGAAGCCTCCGATGAAAATAGATTCAGGTCAGTTAAAATAATTCAGCTGTCCCGTTAACTTAAGGTGTGGGGATAACAAAGTTCAGCACGTAATCGGGAGGTGTTCCGGTTATTGTGACCTCGGCAGTTGTGCCCGTTGTGACGGTTCCTATTGTAAATGTAGGTGTTACACCGTCAGCACCCTGAGGTCCTGTGGGACCCGTCGCACCGACGGCACCGTCAGCTCCCTGAGGGCCTGTGGGGCCCGTTGCACCGACAGCACCGTCAGCACCCTGAGGGCCTGTGGGGCCCGTTGCACCGACGGCACCGTCAGCACCCTGAGGGCCTGTGGGGCCCGTTGCACCGACGGCACCGTCAGCAC
>JAZOOE010000112.1:0-4104 GCA_045654865.1 Acutalibacteraceae bacterium
TCTTTTCAATATCTTCCCAGTAAAGAAGAGCGCCTGTAACCTGTCCGAGAACTGAGCCTTCCTTCTTGGGTGTATCTTCATCCTTCATGATGATTGTGATCTTGTAGTTGGAGCCTGCAGCTGTGCAAGTTGCGGAAGCAACCTGGCTGAGGTCAGTAAGAGTCCAAGCAGTGATTCTGTTCTTAGCCTCGTCTGAACCCTTTGCACTTACCTGCTCGCCTGCATCCTCTTCCTTTGTCATAAAGTTACCGAGAACACCTGTGATAGCGTTGTTAACAATAGCGGGACCAACGTTAACATTGTCAACGTTCTGCCATTCCTTCTTGGTGTAACCGCCGAGACCTGCCTTAAGATCATCTACACCCTTCTTATAGAAAGCTGTGATTTCAGCAGTTGTTGAGGGCATACCGCTTGACTGCTGAGGAGCAGCTGTTGTAGCCTCACCGCCCTGAGGAGCAGTTGTTGTCTCGCCGCCCTGAGGAGCAGCTGTTGTAGCTTCTGTGTTCTGCTGAGGAGCAGCTGTTGTCTGAACGTCGGGAGTTGTCTGTGTGCCGGACTGCGTGCCGCCGTTAACCTGAACTGAACCTCAGAAAAGACCGCTGATGACAACGTCATTAGCGTCTTTGTCAACGAAACGAACATGAATTTCCTGAGTACAGGAAGCAAAGCTGAAAAGCATACCTGCAACAAGAACAAGAGCTAATACTCTTAATACATTTTTCTTCATTAGGTTTATACCCCTTTCAATGTTACGGCGTCAGCCGATGTTATGGTGCTGCACACCCGAGGGTATGCAATACATAAATAATTTACAACATAAGAATCGAATTGTCAAGGGACTTTATTAAATTTAACTCTGACAAATTATACAATTTTGTAACTTTTGCCGTTTTAATAATAAAAAGCTCAGAATTACGGATATTTTTGCATCAGTATGTAAATTGTGAGTACTTCGTCGTGGATACAAGTGTTATGTCAACGTCCGTATTTATGGTTACGACCTTTTTCACGGTAGCGTCAAGAAGGCTCATAACGCAGGTAACGTAGGTCTCATAGGCTTCAATTCTTCCGTCGGGTGAAATAAGAGCCTTTGCATAACAGCCCGAATACGTAACCTTTATATTTTTCCTCTCAACGGTTGCACCGACCTTAGGCGCATAGGTATTCACAACGTCGTCAACAGTTATAAAGTTGAATATTTTTGCATACATACCCGAATCCTTCGTGGGATTCACAGCATCGGGAAGAGTTACGGTAACCTCATAAGACGTGCCCTTTGCCACAACGGTAATATCCTTTATATCACCCTCTGTAAGCTGTGAAACGTATCGTTCTCCGTCGGGAGACATAAGCTCAACGCAGGAGCTTCCCTTTGTTGCATTTTTTATCTCCGTTTCCTCGGAAAGCAGAGCGTCCTTTACGAAGCCCACCAGCGAATTTGCCATCTGATTTGAAAGCACGATATCCGAAACCGTGGTAAGCTTGGCTCTTTCAAAGCCGGGCATACCCTCCTTGACGTTATTAAGAGCGGTATTTAACCACTGCAGCAGCTCGGCATCGTTCATTTCAAGAGGTGTTGCGGCGGCGGGAGCGGTAGTCTCGGGGGCAGCCGTAGTATTTTCTCCCACGGAGGCCGTGGTATTTTCCGCAGGTGCGGTTGTTAAGGGAGGCAGAGTCTCCACGGGTGGCTGAGTCACAACGGAATCAGAATTTCCGCCCTGAGAATTATTGCCGATCGTCACCTGTCCCTCGGGGAGTCTGATGTTGATATTCATACAGGATGTAAAGCAAAGAACCAATACCGTCACAAGAAGAAACGGCACGAAAAATACGGAACGCTTCATAACAATTTCCTTTCAATCAATTTACTAATGATAATCTACAGCATAATAGGATTTTTGTCAATATCCCGCCAGAGTGATAAGCACGTCCGTCATTTTCTCAAGACTCTGAACGGAGATAAACTCTCTGACACTGTGGAAATTCACGCCGCCCGTTGAAAGATTGGGACAAGGCAGTCCCTCATAAGAGAGTCTTGCACCGTCCGTACCGCCTCTTATAGGCACACATCGGGGTGTCACCCCCTGAGTCTCAAAGGCTTTTTTTGCATTGTCGATAAGATACATAAAGGGCTCTATCTTTTCTTTCATATTATAATAGCTGTCCTTTATTTCAGCCGAGAAGGTTCCCTCTCCGTGAACACTGTTGAGATAAGCCGT
The DNA here is from genome assembly GCA_045654865.1 of Acutalibacteraceae bacterium. GTDB lineage: Bacteria > Bacillota > Clostridia > Oscillospirales > Acutalibacteraceae > RUG806. Next base: position 2,220 of record JAZOOE010000112.1, read on the forward strand.
CAGATTTAAGATAAACTGCTTTTTTGCTTCAAATTTTTCTCTGTCGTGATCTCTTATTATCATTCTTATCTCAGCGGAGGTCTCGTCCGCTCTCACGTCATGGATATGATAAAAGCCCTCATAGCCCTCCGTGCAGGCAGGAATCTCTGCGGCGGGCATCCTTGAAATAAATTCCGATGCATAAAGCACGGCATTCTTCATTTTATTTTTTGCTGAGCCGGGATGAATGATAACACCCTTTATGCTTATAACTGCCGATGCGGCATTGAAGTTTTCATATTCAATTTCGCCCAGCTCACCACCGTCCACGGTGTAAGCCTCCTTTGCGGAAAAGCGTGAAAAATCAAAGCAATCCGTTCCTCTGCCGATCTCCTCGTCGGGAGTAAAGCAGACGGCTATGCTTTTGTGAGGTGCATCCGGATTTTTTATAAAATAATCGCACATTGAAACGATTTCCGCAACGCCTGCCTTATCGTCGGCACCAAGCAGAGTTTTTCCGTCCGTTACGATAAGCTGCTGTCCCTTATACTGTTCAAGACAGGGAAAATCGCAGACTCTCGTGTATATTCCCTCCGAAAGCTCGATATCGCCGCCCTCGTAAGATATTATTTTTGCCGCCACCGGATAATCGGGAGCATCGGGCGAGGTATCAAGATGTGAAAGAAAGCCTATGGAACCGGGAATATTTCCCTGAAGACGGGCATAGACGTAGCCGTTATCGTCCATTACCACGTCCTCCATACCCATTTCCGTAAGCTCCTCAGCAATAAGCTGTCCCAGCACCCTTTGCTTGTCCGTACTTGGAACCGTATCGGAAAACTCATCAGAGGAGGTAGGGAAGGATACGTATTTTAAGAATCTTTCTGTTACGTTCATATATATATCACCTTTTCGTATTTTTTATATTATACAAAATCCCCCTCGTCTGCACAAGGGAGATCTTATCTCAGAATAGCCTGTTATGCGGGGTTTGCGGCAAGGAATGCAAGAGTGATCTCAGCAGTCTCGTCTGCAAGATTCTCTATAAACATATGTCCGCCGCCCTCAACGAGAGCATCAACGCTTCCCTCGGGAAGAGCCGCACGGAGAGAGTCCTTCGAGGAATCGGGAATAACGGAATCCTCACTGCCGTTTACAAAAAGAACGGGCTTGCCTTCTGCAAGAGCGTCAAAATCCGTAACGGGAAGCATTGAGAAGGAATAGCATGCGCCCTTGCCTGTTCCGTCAATTCTTAAGGGCTCAATAATCTTTTCAACGTCATAGCTTGCGGCATATTCCTTGTCAGCAAGTCCCATCTGTAAAAACAGTTTTACAAGAAAATCAAACTTAGTCATAAGCTGCATAATGGGCCCCATAAATGCAACGAAGGCATCATTACCCATAAGCTTTGACATTTCGGGAGAATTTTCATTTGCTCCCGTACCGTAAAGAAGAAGATTTACAACTGATTCGGGATATTCTGCGGCAACAGCCTGAGCAACGTAGCCGCCCATTGAATGACCTGCAACGTACCAGGGATCAGAGGAAAGCTCCGTCATAAGAGCGTGCATAATTTCCTCACGGGGAAGCTTCTCCGTTGCAGAGGTTTCTCTTGTTGAATAGCCGAAATCGGGAAGATCAGCCATAACACAGGTATAGCCTGCCGCAACAAGTCTCTCGGCAAGCTCTGTCCAGCAATATGAAGAAAGAGCGAAGCCGTGAATCATAAATATCTGTCCCTTGGCGTTTTCTGCCTCCCATACTCTGTAGTGTATGGAATAGTCGCCGTAGGTAAAAAATTCACTGTCCTCAAAGGGTGTTTCGTAAGCCGCGGATGCGGGAGCAGCAACAGCAAAAAGCATCAGCACCGCAACCAGAAGAGAAATTATTTTTTTCATAAGATTCT
>JAZOOE010000113.1:0-3683 GCA_045654865.1 Acutalibacteraceae bacterium
GTTACAGTTGACGGCATCAACGCTGCTATGAAGGCTGCTGCTTCCGAGTCCTTCGGCTACAACACAGATCCCATCGTTTCTTCCGACGTTATCGGTATGAGATACGGCTCACTCTTCGATGCAACTCAGACAATGGTTGCTAAGATTGCTGACGACCTTTATGAGGTTCAGGTTGTTTCATGGTATGACAACGAAAACAGCTACACAAGCCAGATGGTAAGAACAATCAAGTACTTCGCAGAGCTTGGCGAGGGCAAGATTGCTGAATAATTAAAAATCTGCTTTTTATCCCGGATACCCGAAAGGGTGTCCGGTTTTTTTATTTTTTGGAAAACCCGTACACACAAACAGAGAAAAACAGCAAAAAAAATTGTGTAATAGGAATCGTACTATAGAGGATAGCAGAAAAAGGAAGCACGAGGTTGTCGTGCTTCCTTATAATTTTGTCTTATACCATAACAAGCTTGTGGAAAATGCATACCATATTTTCCAAGCTTAATAGAGTCTTACACTGCATAAGTGTGAATTGGTTTTTATATAATGCTTTGTATATATTTACATTTAGGGTAATTCGAGCAACCATAAAATTGCTGTCCTGCATTTGCACCTCTGGTTGCGGTTCTCAAAATTAAATCACCGTTACATTTAGGACACTTTAAGATTTGTTGCTCGGTTGTGTCCGCTGTTGTCGGCTCAATGTTTTCAGTAATTGTTTTTTCTTCTGTTGTGGTTATTGTTTCGGTAACAACTGCAGCTGGTTGTTCTATAACTGTTTCGGGTTCAGTTTGTGAAATTACCGGAGCCGGTGTTTCTTCAATCTGTTGAATAGGTTGCGGATTCAATTTGTTGTGAATATTAGCCACGTGTTGCATTTTAGCAATTTCATTAACTTGTGTGTATGGATATAACTTGTTATAAATCTCTGTTATATCGTTATCGGTAATTAAATCATTAGGAATTTGATTACATATACCAGATATAACTGGTGAAACGTTATAACGATTTATAACGCTTATATCATTACTACTGATTTGAACACTTTTCAAAGTGCATCTATCCGAAAATACGATTATTGACCGCATTGGAACTTGCTCACCCAGAAATGCTTTTAAGTATTTGATGTGTGAGCGGTTTTGCATAATCGGATTGTAAAAATGCTCTTTATGACTGCGACCTCTACCAGTAGGTAATGTTTGATACCAATTCTTTTGGTGCTCACTGCCGAATATCCAACCACTATAATTTTTGCTTTCAAAAACAAACAACCCTTTTTTACATATCATCAATACGTCAATTTCGGTTGTTTCACCATTTTCTTTTGGTATGTAGATATTAAAAAGGAATTTCGCTCCGTTTGTTTCAAACTGTTTGAGATATTTGTATGTTAAATATTCGCCATATCTACCGGCATTGTACTTGACCGAAAAATAAGGGTGTTTGGTAATTTGATAATATGCACCGTTTTTATATTCCTTGTCTTTCTTGATAAGTACAATAATAATTATTATTGCCGGAATTAAAATCACAGGGTTAAACAATTGTAAAACTAATTGCAATAAAGACATTAGTAACTCTTGCATTGTTTTTACCTCCAACCATATTTATAATAATTATAGCATAATTTCCTAAAAATAGCCACACATTTTCAAAAAAGATGCCTTGGAAAAACACAAGCTGACCAATCAGATCTGTATTAAAGCCGATCAAAGAGAAGTAAAATGGGCAAAAATTGCTGTCATTGTGATTTTCACCGCCCGACAGCCGTACAAGGGTACTGCAAGGGAGCAAAAATCAAGCACGGGGAAGCTTATCCCGAGGGCAGACAGCCGACTTATTATTATAATCAGGGCTATGGCGCAAATCATTTACATTATCTGTGTGTTAATGACGGTGATTTTTGCACATTTTTAAACATTTTTTAATAATTTGTAACCATAAATTTTATTGACACTCACCTATAATTTCTGTAATATTATATACAGGGGAGGTAAAATTCCCCGAATTTACGGGAGGCGGTATTATGACGGATTATTCACCCTTAAAAAAGACTGTTTTAAGCTTATGCTGTGCATTATTACTGCTGATTTACGCGCCTCTTGCATCCGTTGTGGGAACAGACGTGGCGGATGAGGCAGAGCTGGCGGCAGCTCAGGAGGAAACGATTGAGGCATCCTCTGATTTTGATGCAAATTATGAAAAAACAGATGCCGAAGCAGAAGAAAATGTTACTTTTGACGAAATGTAATAATATATCTCAGTAGCTATTGACAAAGTCCCCGATTTATAATATAATAACGCCTGTAAAGTTTGAGACTTTACAGGCTTTTTTTGTGGCGCAAAAATAATAAACAGGAAGCTGAAAAGAATGGCTAAAAATCTTGATATTACGATACTCCTTGATTTTTACGGAGATATGCTTACACCCAAGCAGCGTGAATTTCTTGATTACTATTATAATGAGGATCTGTCTCTTTCCGAAATCGCCTCAAACGTGGGAATAACCCGTCAGGGCGTAAGAGATGCCATCAAAAGAGCGGAATGTCAGCTCATTGAGATGGAGGAGAGACTCGGTCTTGTAAAAAGATTCAAGGATGTTCAGAGCGGTCTTGAGGAAATAATTGAATGTGCAACAAAAATCAGCACGGAAAACAGAAACACATCTCTTTCAAGAGAGATAAACGATCTTTCCGTCAAAATCAAATCAATTGCTTTGTCCCTCTCGGAATAAGATACATTAATTAATTGAAAGGAAGTGACCTTATGGCTTTTGAAGGATTATCCGATAAGCTTGACTCTGCGTTTAAAAAGCTCAGAAGCAAGGGCTCACTTAATGAAAGCGACGTCAAGGAAGCGATGCGAGAGGTTCGTCTTGCTCTTCTTGAGGCTGACGTAAGCTACAAGGTTGCAAGAGACTTCACCGTCAGAGTTACCGAAAAGGCTATCGGCGCAAAGGTAATGGAAAGCCTTACCCCCGCACAGATGGTTATCAAGATCGTCAACGAGGAGCTTACGGCTCTTATGGGCGGAACTCAGGCAAGACTTGCAAGTGCTTCACACCCTCCGACGATCGTTATGATGTGCGGTCTTCAGGGTTCAGGTAAAACCACACACAGTGCAAAAATATGTAAAAAGCTTAAGGCAGACGGTCACAGACCTCTTCTTGCGGCTTGTGACATATACAGGCCCGCCGCCATCAAGCAGCTTCAGATTGTGGGTGAGCAGGCAGGCGTTCCCGTTTTTGAAATGGGAACAGAAAATCCCGTTATAATTGCAAAGGAAGCTGTAAAGCTTGCCAAGGATAAGGGCTATGACTACGTATTTCTTGATACGGCAGGCCGACTTCACATAGACGAGCAGCTTATGCTTGAGCTTAAGAACATCAAGGCAGAGGTAAAGCCTCACGAAATTCTTCTTGTTGTTGACTCAATGACAGGTCAGGACGCGGTTAACGTTGCATCCACCTTCAACGAGGCTCTCGGCATTGACGGTCTTGTTCTCACAAAGCTTGACGGTGACACCCGAGGCGGTGCGGCACTTTCCGCAAGAGCAGTAACGGGCAAACCCATCAAGTTCGTAGGTGTTGGCGAAAAGCTCGATGACCTTGACGTATTCCATCCCGACAGAATGGCTTCACGTATTCTCGGCATGGGCGACGTGCTTTCACTTATCGAAAAGGCAGAAAA
>JAZOOE010000114.1:0-2059 GCA_045654865.1 Acutalibacteraceae bacterium
GAAATTGCCGTATTTATTGTTTGCGGCGGCGCTGAGCCGTACATTGGTACTGCAAGCCGCCGCAAACAAAGCGACTCTCAGTTCCGACGGGGCAGGTACTGTCCTGAGGGAATAAATTGTAATGATGCTGTGTCCGTTTAATATTACTTCGCGTTAAAGACGGTGATTTGTGAGTATTTTAATAATGTCGGAGGGTGCTGTCGAGGAATAATGCTCCAAGCTGGAGAGTATGGATATACGTACCATCCTCCATTTCAAGAATTGTCAGTCCCTCGCCCTCGCCGCCGAAGTTATCTATAAGCTTATACTCGTACATAATGCGGTCGAAGAGCTTTTCAGTCTCTCCCGTAGCAAGGTCAATGGTGAAGCAGGCTCTCGTCATATCGTTTGTGCCGCAATAGAGGATACCGTCGGCAATCTCGCCGCCCTGAATCTTCTGCACCTCTTCGGAAAGAGTGATGGTTTCAAGGTATGTGAAATCCGCAAGGCTGAACTTGTAGATCTCGGTATAATTTCTCGAATCTCCCGTGTAAGCCACACCGTTTTCGCCGTCAACGGCAACCCAGGGCACACCTCTCGTCTGAAGCTCGGTGGGAAGCTCGTAGCACACTCCCGTATATTCAAGAGTTTCGGCATCATAAAGAGCGATAATGGGGTGCTGCCATTCCTTTGAATCCTCTAAAGCCGCATAGATAATGCCGTTGTAATAGCTGATACCGCCGATATGCTGAGAATTATATTTCTCCTTAAGCTCGTCGGTAATGGCATTGTGATTAAGCACGATGATCTCGTCACAATCGAGATTAACCTTTTCAAGGTACCCCTTACCGCTGAAATAGAAATGCTCTCCGTCGGTGGTAACGTCCTGAGAGCGGGTAAGAGTCTCAAGCCCCACAACGGCGTGCTCACTTGACCATTCCTGAACGTCACCCACGAAAATGCTGTTTATGCCGCCCGTGAAAAGGAGCATTACCGAAAACAGCAGAGCGAAAATTTTATTGAAGGTATTTGCAAAAGCAGTCATTCTCTTCACCTCACGTATGATTTATTGTCATTTTATCACAAAAAACGGTGAATTAAAAGAGGATTTATTTAATTGACATTAATTTTTTACAGCTATATAATATATGGGTATTTCAAATTAAAGGCGGATAAGAAAAAATGAACAAAAAAGCACTTTCAATAATATCACTGCTTTTGTGCGCCGTTATGCTTTTCGGTGCCTGCAACAATGAAAAGAACGAGGAGACCACAAGCGGCTCCGACACGATCACCGAGGCTCCCCTTTCGGGCTCACAGCAGTCTACCGTGAGCACGGAAAAAGAGGAAACGACTACAGAGGCTGAGGTCACAGAGCAGGAGAGCACAACGCTCATCGGAGAAATCGTCGGCTACACCTCCAAGGGCTACGTTATAACCCGCAAGGACGGCATCACCTACGTTGACGGAATTCTCATAGCAAACAAGACCTATGCATTACCTGCAAGCTATAATCCGGGCGGACTTCTCAGCGAATGCTCCGCGGCATTCAACAAGATGCAAAGCGATGCGGCTGCCGCAGGACTTACAATATGGAATGCCTCGGGCTTCCGCTCCTATGAGCTTCAGCAGTCACTTTACACAAGATACTCAAACCGTGACGGCAAGGCGGCGGCTGACAGATATTCCGCACGTCCCGGACACTCAGAGCATCAGACGGGACTTGCAATCGACCTTAACGAGATAACCTCCTCCTTTGCAAATACCGCAGAGGGCAAGTGGGTTGCCGAAAATTGCTGGCGCTACGGCTTCATCCTCCGTTATATGGAGGGCAAGGAGGCTCAGACGGGCTATATGTACGAGCCCTGGCACATCAGATACGTAGGTATTGAGGCAGCTGAAAAGATCTATGCAAGCGGCTTATGTCTTGAGGAATATTACGGAATAACCTCCGTTTACGCAGACTCATCCGAGCCCTCAGAGGAGGTAACCACCGAGGCAGCTGCCACAGAAGCGGCGGCAACCGAGGCGGAAAGCGTGACGAACGAAGCTACAACCGAAGCTGTAACCACACAAGCAG
>JAZOOE010000115.1:0-4301 GCA_045654865.1 Acutalibacteraceae bacterium
ATACAGCTAAGGATGTTGTAGATGCAGGTGGCGAAATTGTTAAGGATGAAGCTAAGTCTATCTGGGACCAGATCGTAGAATTCTTTGAGAAGATCGGACAGTGGTTCAGAGACCTTTTCGGAATTAAAGACTAATCAAAAAATTTGGGCAACCCTTAGCGGGTTGCCTTAATTTTTTGTTGATTTTGTAATTATAAAATGATATAATTCAGAAAAATTATCAGGAGTGTTTTTATGGAATTCAACACTAAGTTAAGGTTTATTGTAACAAGTGATATTCATTATAAAATTGATGAAAATACGTCGTGTGAAAGATTTGAAAAAGGCATGGAGCTCGCTTACAAGTATGCCCAAGGGTGTGAATATAATAAAATTGATGCTTTCTTTGCTGTGGGAGATTTTGCTAACAGCGGACGCGAGGAAGAGATGCTTCGCTTTAAGGCTTCTCTGGATAAGTGTATTGCGGCTGATACGAAAAAAGTGTTAATGCTTGCAAGCCATGAGTTTCATTCTGCAGGACAGCAAAATGCCGAAAGACTACTCAAGGAGATTTTTGATCAGGAGCCTGATAATTATTTTGAGCTTAAGGGCTGTCCTTTTTTTTGTTTGTCTACGGAAAACGGATGCAGTATAAAAGAAAAAAAGCAGGAATGGCTTTCAGAGTGTCTTGAAACGGCGGCGAGTTCAGACAGAAAAAGACCTTTCTTTGTATTTCAGCATCCGCACCTTAGTGATACTGTATATGGAAGCATCAATTGGGGCGATGATGACATTATCTCAATTTTAACCGATTATCCGCAGGTTATTGATTTTTCAGGCCATTCTCATGCTCCGATTAATGATCCGAGAAGTATTCATCAAAAATATTTTACATCCTTGGGAACCGGCTCGCTTCTTTATTTTGAGCTTGATGAGTTTGATTTTATGTATGGAACTGTCCCCCCTGATTGCAGGGAATGTGCTCAGTTTTACATTGTTGAAGTCAGTGATAATAATGCAGTAAGAATTGTTCCTTTTGACGTGCTTTCCGAAAAGCCCTTCTTTGATCCATATTTGATTAATACTCCTTGGGAACCCGATAGCTTCACGTATACCTTTGATAAAAGAGCGGCACAGGAAATTAAACCTTATTTTACTGAGGATTTTAAGATTAATTGGTCGCTTGATAACAATGAACTTAAGCTTTGCTTTACTCAGGCTGTAGGGGAGAGCTATAGGGTAAACAGTTATTCTGTCGTTGTTCGTAATTCTCAGCAGGAAATTCTTAAGCAAAAGAAGATCAGTTCTTCATATTACATAAATAATATGCCTGAAACTGTGAGTCTGTCTTTTGATTTCCCTTATTTGGGCGGTGAATATTTTATTGAAATAACCGCTAATGGCTTCTGGTTTGCGAAATCTGATAAAAAGGTTGTAAAAATTTCCTTATGAATGTTGTTACGGAAAAATTGTATCTTAAAGATTCTTACATTTTTGAAAGTATTTCAGAAATTACAGACGTTCGATTCTTTGAAAGCTTCATTGACGTAGCTCTTGATAAAACTCCTTTCTTTCCCGGAGGAGGCGGACAACCCGCAGATGAGGGCTTTATTGAAAATTATCCTGTTTGTAGTGTCAGAGAGGATAATGGAATTGTTTTTCATCGGTTAGAAAATAATTCTTTTTCTCCGAAAATAGGAGACGTTGTATCTGTAAAATTGGCTGATGATATTCGATTGGAGCGAATGCGTGCTCATACTGGTGAGCATTTGCTTTCCGGGTTAGCTCATAATTTATTCGGTGCAAATAACGTAGGGTTTCACATGGATGAACATTGTGTGATGACAGTTGATTTTGATTGCTGTCTCGACACAGAGAAGCTCAGCTTATTGGAATATAATGTTAATCAGTATGTTATGCGCAATTTGCTTGTAACTGTCGATACGATTTCTGCTGAAAAAGCTTCAGAACTCGTTTTCAGAAGTAAAATTGATTTTGATTCTGACATACGTATAGTTGAAATTTCAGGGATTGATAAGTGTGCATGTTGCGCACCTCACCTCAGATCTACTGGTGAAGTTGGTTCGGTTAAAATTCTTTCTCATTGTAGTCACAGAGGCGGAGTAAGATTGACGCTGATATGTGGTGAAAAGGCTTATTTCGAATTTGCAAAAAGATATGCTCAGATACTTAATATTTCATCAATGCTTTGCTCTAAATATGACAATGCTGATAAATCTGTATTAGAGCTTGTTGATACAAACAAAAATTTGAAATTTGAAATCAATAAGCTCAAAAACACCGGACTTAATTTAATTGCAGATAAAATTGTGGTCAGTGAAATTGTATGCGAATTTATTGATGACGCTTCTATTGATGATCTGCGTGTCATTGGAAATCGCGTTTATAACGAAAGCTGCAAAGTATTGTATTTACTATCCGCAACTGAGGAAGGCTTTTACAATTATTGCATAATGTCCGATAAGCTTAACCTTAAGCTTTTGATCAGAGATATGAATGAAAAACTCAACGGGCGAGGCGGCGGCAAGGGTATACTTGCGCAAGGATGCTTTAATGTCGATAAAGCAGCTATTATAACTTATATTGAAGAATTGAAGGTAGAAAATTATGAGAATGCGTAAAAAGAAGCATCTTGATGAGAAATTGCAATTGTGCAGGAACCTTATAGATATAGCTCCTGTCTGCGACGATTACAGAAATGTTATTGCGGTTAAGGAATATATTGATTTTGCGGAATATTTCAAAAATGATAATCCCGTTCAAATGGAAATCGGATGCGGTAAAGGTCAGTTTATTTATGAGCTTGCTAAACGAAATCCCGATATAAACTATATTGCCGTTGAGGTAAACAGAAATGTAATTTGCGATGCTTGCCTGAAGCTTCAGAATGACGGAATTACCAATGTTGTATTTATGCATTGCGGAGCTGAAATTCTGACCAAGTACATTAGGCCACACAGTATAGGCAGAATATATCTCAATTTTTCCTGCCCGTTTCCCAAGCATGCCTACGAAAACAGAAGACTTACAAATCTCAGTTTTCTTAGAATTTATGATGAATTATTGGCTACCGGTGCAGAAATTCATCAAAAAACAGATAATATGCATTTCTTTGAATATTCACTGGAGCAATATTCATTGGGACAGTATAAATTAAAAAACGTATCTCTTGATCTTCACAACAGTGATTTTGAGGGAAATATTGTAACAGAATACGAGCATAAATTTTCATCATTAGGCTTCAGAATTTACAGGCTGGAAGCATATAAGTGATTATTTTATGGTTTTAGACGGAGAGCATTTAGAGCTCTCTGTCTTTTTTTTGTAAAGGAAATTACTTAACGGAACAAATTGATAAATTGGAATATATCGGACATGTACAGCATAATAATTTAGAGAAATAAAAATTTAGGAGTGATATAATTGCAAGAAAAGACATCCAAGATAACTTATATTGAAAAAATGCCGACGGTGAGTGTAGGTAATAATATTGAATATGATATTGTGCTTCCTGAATATTATGATACCGTCGCAAAAATTCTTGATTGCAGTGTTTTTCCTGTTTGTGAATCCGTGAATATCTCAGGTGATAAGCTCAGTGTTGCCGGTGTGGGTATCGTAAAGCTTTTGTATGTCGGTGAAGATAAAAAACTTTATTGCTATAAAAATGAACAGAAATATACTAAAATTTTGCAATCCGCAAACGTTTCACCGGATGCAAGTGCTTACATTGAACAAAATGTTACGTCGGTTAATTTCAGAGCGTTGGGACCTAAAAGAATAACGGTTAAGGCAAGTGTTATGATAATTGCAAACGTAACGCAGCTGAAAAGCTGTGAAATGATCAGTTCTACAGATGAAGAAGCAATAGAACTTCAAAAAGCGAAGATATCTGCTTACATGCCGTGTGCTTTGGGTATTCGTGATTTTACTATCACTGCAGAATCAGTCTTAGAGGATTATTCAGAGCGTTTTTCGGAGATTATCAGAACGGATGCTTCATTGCAGTATTTGGAAATCAAACCAATACATAATAAGCTGTATATCAGCGGCAATTGTTATCTTACCTTACTGTGTCTTACTGAAGGTAACCGAATTTATAAGACAAATAAGATAACTATTCCGTTTTCGGAGATTTTAGAGCTTAACGGTTTAACCGAAAATGCACAGTATATTCTTAAAAATCAGATAAATGATATTAAAGCAGATCTCAGAGATACTAATGGGACGAATGAAATTAAAGTTTCTATTCAGAACTGCCTTGAAATTATATCTTATTCTCAGCAGAGCTTTGAATATGCA
>JAZOOE010000116.1:0-2844 GCA_045654865.1 Acutalibacteraceae bacterium
CTTATGAAGTGTCTGATTTATCCCTGAATACTCAAATGAATTTCGCACTTCTATAGAGCAGGAGCAGGATATATGCACGTTAAGATCAATCTTCGGGCCTCTGCCCGTAAGAAATGAACTTCCCGTCAGAGTACCGGCGGCGATACTGAGACGGCTTTCCTCTATTTCCCCGATAGCCTTTGTAATACTGACGCTTATGAGAGATTTGAGACGATTCATAGCCACGCTGTCCGCGGAAAGCGCAGATATTTTTCCCGCAGAATCATATTCAATCTTTATAATATCCGAAAAACCGTATTTATCCTCAGCCAGCATCTCGGCAACTGTATTGTTTATGATTACAGTGGCAAGATTCTGAGCCCTTGAGACCGCAAGAGTGTTTATTATCGGAGTCATTCTTGCATCAGCCGCAAAGCAAAGAAATACCGTTACAAGCATCAAAGCCGAGATCATAAAAAACCACGCCCCCCTGCCCGTACGCTTTTTCTTTCTTCTTCTCATTTTACCACCCCTTATTTCAGTATATGCGAAAAACAAATAACGGTTGATTTTTAGCTTCCGAATGTGTAATATATTTATATAAATAAAGGAGGCTTCATATATGAAAGATTCTTTAAAAAAGTTTATCAGACAAAAAAATTTGTGCCCCGTATGTCACGCCAAAAAGCTTTTATCCATGACAAAGGTTCACGTTAACGGAGCTGACAGATTTGACAACGGAGTTGCGCTCACTCCTCCTATGGGTTGGGCAAGCTGGAATTTATTCAGACACAACATAAATGAGGATATAATCAAGGAAATAGCCGCCGCCATGAAGGGCGCCCATCTTGATGAATTGGGTTATGAATATATAAACGTTGATGATTGCTGGATGTCCTCCGTAAGAGATGAAAACGGCAGACTCCAGGGAGATCTTGCTACATTCCCGTCGGGAATCAAAGCTCTCGTGGAGGCTGTAAACTCATACGGTCTTAAAATGGGAATATATACCTCCAACGGCACTCTTACCTGTGAGGATCTGCCCTCAAGCCTCTACCACGAAAGAACTGACGCCGAGACCTTTGCCGAATGGGGCGTTGAATATTTCAAATACGATTTCTGCCACAATGAGCCTATTTCTGCCCTTGCCCCCGAAATAGAAAAAATACTTATTGCAAAAAAGGGCGGCACTGAGTTTATTACCCTCACGGCAGAGGACGCCGAGCTTCGCGGAGATGCAATAATACTTGAGGACGAAAAGCTTACTCTTACGGGAAAGTACATTTCGGGACTCTCAAACGGCGCAGGCAGTGCAATTTTCTACGACATTGAGGTTCCCGAATCCGGTGAATATACTGTCACTCTCGGAATAAGAAAGGCCGTAAGAAAAGACAAATATTGTGAAATTACGGTAAACGGTGACAAGACCTATTCCTTCAGGATTCCTGCAACAAAGGGAGCAACAAAGGAAGGACGAAATCAGACTGTTGTTTACCTTCAGAAGGGCAAAAATTCATTCCTCGTAAGAAATCCCATCGGTTCAAGAATGGACTCCGCCGCAATGCAGTACCGCAATATGGGCAAGGAGCTCATGAGAGCAACAAAGCTTGTTGCCGAAAAAACGGGACGTCCCGAAAAGCCTATATGCTTCTCCATCTGCGAATGGGGACTTAACCGTCCCTGGATATGGGGACATACAGCAGGCAATCTCTGGAGAACAACTCCCGACATTCGCCCCGAATGGCTTTCTATAATCGGAATATATGAGGCAACCGTACGCCTTTACAAGCACGCAGGCCCCGGCAACTGGAACGACCCCGATATGCTTGAGGTAGGCAACGGCAATCTTACCGAAAATGAGAATATCGCCCATTTCTCACTGTGGTGTATGCTTGCAGCTCCCCTTATCCTCGGAAATGATATCAGAGCCTTCTTAAACGAGGACGGAAGCGTAGACGTAAACAACAAGGTTCTCAGAATAATATCAAACCGAAAGGCTATTGCAATAAATCAGGATAAGCTGGGTATTCCCTGCCGCAGAATAAAAACAAACGGTATTACGGATATACTTGTCAAGCCTCTCGAAAATAAAGAGGTGGCAGTTTGTCTTCTCAACAAAGGTGGATCCGCAAAGGATATGTCATTTGACATAAACGAGCTCACTAAGCTTTCCTTTACTCAGCTTCCCGAGTCAGACAGATATACCGTTTACGATATATGGGAAAACACCACCTTCGTTGCGGGAAATACAATTTCCGCAAACGTTAAGGGACATTCGGTAAAATTATACAGAATACGTGCAATGGGGTAATTTTTAATGTTCACAAATGAAAACTTAAACAGATATATAATAAGCCTTTCGGCTCCCGCCGAAAATTGGGAGCACGCAAGCCCTATCGGCGGCGGCTCATTCGGTGCTATGATATTCGGAAATACCGACACTGAAAAGCTGTATCTTTGCGAGGAATCCATCTGGTCGGGAAAACCGAGAAGCACTACGGTAAAGGATTTCCGCGATAAGGTGGACGTTACGAGACGTATGTATCTCGACGGAAGAATCGCAGAAATTGACGAATGGGCAGAGGAAGAGCTTTCAAAGGGTATAGAAACCATCAAATCCTATGAATATGCAGGCGTACTCAATATTGACTTTGCAGACAAATCTCCCGCAGAGAATTACCGCAGAGATCTTAACCTTGCCTGCGGCACATCTGTCGTTTCATACGAAAAGGGCGGCAATAAAATTTCACAGACTGCCTTTTCTGCTTATTCTCAGGAGGTAACGGCAGTCAGAATCAAAGCTGAAAAGCCTATTGATTTTTCGTTGTTTTTTGAAAGAGAAAACGTTACAAGCGTTACTTTTCT
>JAZOOE010000117.1:0-7669 GCA_045654865.1 Acutalibacteraceae bacterium
GTTGTGTTGACTGATTCTGACGGAAGCAATGAATCTCTTGATTTGATGATTTCCCGCTTTATTTCGGTTGCGCCGCGAAAAGCAAGAATTGTAAATCTTAACGATTTTAATATGCGTGGCGGATGTCTCGGATGCTTTAACTGCGCTGTCAGCGGAGAATGTGTTTATAAGGACGGCTTCAGTGAAATATTAAGAAATAATATTCAGAAAGCTGACGCCATTGTTTATGCGTTTACCGTTAAGGATCATTCAATGGGTACGCTTTTTAAAATGTATGATGACAGACAGTTCTGTAACGGTCACAGGAGTGTTACAATGGGTATGCCTATAGGTTATCTTATAAGCGGACAGCTTAGCCGTGAAAATAATCTTAAAATGATTATTGAGGGAAGAAGTGAGGTCGGCGGTAACTATCTTTGCGGTGTTGCAACTGATGAGCTTGATACCGATACCGTAATAGATCAGCTTGCGGCTGAATTGGATTTTGCCTTAAATAATAACCTTACGCAACCTGCTAACTTTTTAGGTGTCGGTGGAATGAAGATATTCAGAGATCTTGTGTATCAGATGCGAGGAATGATGCGGGCTGATCATAAGTTCTATAAGGATCATAATCTTTATGATTTTCCTCATAAGCACAAGGTTATGTCTTATGCAATGTATCTTGTCGGCGGAATGCTCGGTTCTGATAAAATCAAGTCGAAAATGGGCAATAAAATGAATGAAGGTATGCTTATGCCGTATACTAAAGTATTAACTGATGCCCGAAAATCTAAATAATAAAATAATCAGCGGGACTGTGTCGAAGTGCAGTCCCGCTGATTGTATTATTTGTTAACCGTTCCCTTTTTTATGTTAAATGAGAATGTTTTTCTTTCGCCGTTAAGTTCAGAGACAATGGTAATGTTATTCTTGTCTGTATATTCGGCGGAAATTATTTTTTCTTCTGTTTTCTTGAAGAACTTTCTTAAAAGCTCCATCTGCTTTGCATCGTAATCTCCGGCGTTGTCTGAAACAAAGAGTACGTTACCGCAAAGATTGTTTATCTTTGCAAGAAGGAGCTTTTGCTCTTCGGTAAATTTAAGGTTGTTGTTTCTAAGGAAGAAAACGTCGGGATCGTTCATAAAAGCTCTTCCGTTCAGATGTCTTCTGAAAATTGAGTTGTTGATAGCGTGCTGAGCACTGAGCATTTCGTTGGAAACTTGTATATGATTGTAGATTTTTCCTTTATAGGTTAAGTCAACGTCACAGCTGATTCTGCATGCATCAACAAGTCCGAGACAAGCACTCATAGGAACACCGCAACCAAGAAGAAGCTTGTTACCGACTAATTCTCTGAGGAATAACATAGCTTCTCTCATAATTTCACCGCGGCATTTACCGTTACGGGGAAGGATACACTGACTGTAAAGGAAGTCGAGCTTTACCATATCAAAGCCCCATACGTTAAGAACTGTATCGAAAACCTCTTTAAGATAGCTTCTTACTTCTTCATTGTAAATATCAAGGATATATGCACCGCCCCAAGCAAGTACACCCTGATAGGGCTTGCCGTCTTCATCCTGAATAAGCCAATCGGGATGCTCTTTTGCGATTCTTGATACCTTTTGAGCACTGAAAGGCGCAAGCCAGATACCTGCCTTATAGCCCTTTTCGTGTATTTTGTCTGCGATATATTTCATGCCGTTGGGGAATCTTGAGGGGTTAGGATCAAGCCAGTCGCCGACAAAGGTTTCATAGCCGTCATCAATCTGGAAAATCGAAACGTCCTCTTTTGCAGGATCCAGTCCGTTAAGGTCACGAAGAATGATATCTTCGTTTATGTTCTGGAAATAATTATACCATGACGTGTAGCCGCTCATTTCACCCTTTCTTGTTTCGGGCATAGGCATAAGGTCGAAATATTTATCGAAAACTTCATCATAAGAGCCTTCAAAATAGACAATGTCAAAAACTTTCCATTCGGCTGTGATGAATTTTCCTAATGCATCCTTTTTGAATGCAAAATAATTTTCGTTCATTTTAACTCTGAACAACGTATATCCGGTATCTTCGCTGAGAGAGCCCCAAAGCTTTACGAAGTTATTATTTCTGATATAGGTGTAGCCGTGACTGTGGATTTCACCGGGTTTCTCGGAATAATCAACAATTCTTTCATCGCTTGTCATTGTTGAAATGTATTTGAGCTTGGGGTGAATGTTTGCAAGCTTTATGGAGCTGCGCATAATATCATTCTTTGTGTATTCTTTTGTAACCGTCCATGACTGATAGCCCGCTCCGAAGAACTTGTCGCCGTCCTTGAATGTATAGGGGAATTCAACGTAAAAATCAACGAGTTCAAAGGTTTTCTTGGGGATGAGATTAACAGTAAAGCGAGCATCGGTGTCAACGATTTCAAGCTTATAAAAGCTGTTTTCTGTCTCATTTGTAGTGATAACCTTGTTGCCATCCTTGTAACTGATAATAAATTTTTTCATAGCTTTCTCCTTTATTTAAATAAGAAATTATATAACTCATCAAAATTTTCAAAATCAGGGATAACGGCATCCGCACCTGCGGACAACAGACGTAATCTCTTTTTTTGATCCACGCCGCATTTATTGACTTCATCAGTAGCTACAGCAACTGCAAAGCCTCCAACGTTTTTGACTAATTCAATTTCAACGAAGCCGTCACCGAAGGACAGAAGCTCTTCGCCCTTGATTCCGTGAGATTCGAGCAGATTTCCGATTACGATTTCTTTTGAGCATTGCTCTGCCTGCTCATCTAATGCCCCGTAAATATTTTCACCGAAATATTTGTTAAGACCGAGAAGAGAACATTCTTCTATTACCTGAGGCTGGTCTGTGCCGCTTGCACAATAAAGCTCAAGCCCCGCAGTCTTCAGCTTTTTCAGGAATTCCTCTCCGCCTTTTACTATGAATGGCAGGGGAGAAAGGCTATTTGATGCAAGTCCTTTCTTGGTGTTTTGTATGCGTAGAAGCAAACGTCTGATGTATTCGTTTTTGTATTCCATGGGATCCTTTGCTTTTCCGCCTCTAGCTTCTATTTCATCTTTAAGTTGCTTACATTGAAAAATTGTTTGTTTGCCTGTAAGCTTGTCTATAAAATCGCTGATCATTTCTCTGATTTGCGTTTCTTCGTTTATCAGATGGGGAAGTGCATCAAAAAATTCCTCGCAGAAATAGGGAAGCATAACATCCTGCCAACCTGATCGAATGAGACTTAAGGTTCCGTCAAAATCGAAAAGGACAGCCTTAAATTTATGGGATGCGGAGACTTCATTGATGACTTCGAGCGTCCATTCACTGTTGCTGTTATTTGAAGCTGACACAGTATCACCTACTTTAATTTTTAGTTAATTATATATTAAATAACACGTCGGTGCAAGTAAAAAGTAGCAATATTATTGTAAAAATAAAAATATGTTGAAAAAGTGTTTCAATAAGCTATAATAAAATTAACTTTTAGGAGGAATTATTATGAAAATCAGTGAAATATTGAATTCGGAAAAGCTTTCATTGTCATTTGAAGTTTTCCCGCCGAAAACAGATTCTAATTTTGATACGGTTAAGAGTGCTGTTTTTGAAATTGCTCAGCTTTCACCGTCTTTTATGAGTGTTACATACGGGGCGGGAGGCGGAACAAGTAAATATACGCTTGATATTGCAAAGGAGATCAATGACAGATTTTCGGTTCCCTCAGTTGCTCATCTGACCTGTGTTTCATCCGCTAAGGATACTGTTAGACTTCAGATAGAAAATATCAAAGCTGCGGGAATTGAGAATATTATGGCTCTCAGAGGTGATATTCCTGATGATAAAATCAATGATGACAGAACACATTGGGATTATAACCATGCAATTGAGTTAGTAAGAGAGATAAAAGAAGCAGACTCCGAATTTTGTGTGGGAGCAGCGTGTTATCCTGAAATTCATCCTGAAAGCATTGATCGCAAATCTGATATACGGCATCTGAAGGAAAAGGTTGATGCCGGTTGTGATTTTTTAACCACACAGATGTTTTTTGATAATAACTTGCTTTACAGCTTCCTTTATAAAATCCGTGAAGCCGGTATTACCGTGCCTGTAGTTCCGGGAATAATGCCGATTACTAATGCAAATCAGATCAAAAGGGCGGTACAGCTTTCCGGTTCTCATATTCCGCAAAGATTTATGGCATTGGTGGATATGTTTGGTAGGGAGCCTGATGCTATGCTGCAATGCGGTATTGCATATGCAACCGATCAGATAATTGATCTGTATGCAAACGGTATTACGAACGTTCACGTTTATTCTATGAATAATCCCGAGGTTGCAAGAAGGATCAGTAATAATCTTTCTGCTATAGTAAAAAAATAAGTTAAACTCTGAGGAAAATTATGAAAATTCTTGAATTTATAAAAAATAACATAGTCTGCTTAGACGGTGGAATGGGTACTGTTTTGCATTCCCTCGGGCTTGAATCCGGTGTTGCTCCCGAAAGCTGGAATATATCAGAACCCGAAAAGATTATTTCCGTTCATAAGGCTTATTTCGATGCTGGGAGCAATATTGTTGCAACTAACACATTTGGTGTTAATTCTTTGAAGTATGATGATGTAACACTTGAAAGACTGATAAAATCGGCAGTAGAAAATTGCTGTAAAGCAAGAGAGCTTTCAAATTCAACTCAACATAAATTCATAGCACTTGATATAGGACCTCTCGGAAAATTGCTGAAGCCTTTCGGCGATCTTGATTTTGATGAAGCTGTAGAAATTTTTGCAAAAACAATAAAAATTGCCGCTGATACACCTATTGATCTTATATTATTTGAGACATTTACGGATATATATGAAACTAAGGCGGCTTTGCTTGCGGCAAAAGAAAATTCTGGACTACCTGTATTTGTAACGAATGCTTACGGTGAGGATGAAAAGCTGATAACAGGTGCAACGCCTGAAATTATGGCGAGCTTACTTGAAAGCATGGGTGCTTGTGCAATCGGAGCTAATTGTTCTTTCGGTCCGAAGCAGACATTAAATATCGTTAAAAGAATTGCTCAAAACACTAATCTGCCTATTATTATGAAGCCTAATGCAGGATTGCCCAGATTTATTGACGGAAAAACTTCTTATGACGTCTCTTGTGAGAAATTTGCTGAGGATATATTGAGAGCAGTTGATACCGGAATATCCATAGTAGGTGGCTGTTGCGGAACAACTCCCGATTATATTAAGGCTGTCAAGGAAATTACTGCTCATTCTTGTGTTAAATCAAGGCCAAAGTCAGAATCTACTGTTGTAACATCTTATTGTAAAGCGGTTAAGTTTGATTCGCGACCTGTGCTGATCGGAGAAAGAATAAACCCGACAGGCAAAAAAAGATTTAAGCAGGCACTTCTCGAAAATGATATGGAATATATATTGTCAGAGGCTTTCAGACAAGCTGATAAAAATGTCGATATTCTTGACGTTAACGTGGGACTTGCGGGAATTGATGAATCCGAAATGTTAGTAAGATCAGTCAAAGAGATTCAAGCGGTGATTGATCTCCCGCTTCAGATTGATTCTGCTGATTACGGTGCTCTTGAGAACGCAATGAGAATTTACAACGGTAAAGCACTGATAAATTCCGTCAATGCAAAAAAAGAGTCAATGGAGCATATTTTTCCTCTGGTGAAAAAATACGGCGGCTCAATAATTGCTCTGACTCTTGATGAAAACGGTATTCCTGAAACT
This sequence comes from Acutalibacteraceae bacterium, assembly GCA_045654865.1. Taxonomy (GTDB): domain Bacteria; phylum Bacillota; class Clostridia; order Oscillospirales; family Acutalibacteraceae; genus RUG806. The sequence goes on from JAZOOE010000117.1 coordinate 5,723, forward strand.
GTGCAGGGAAGAATTGATTTGGCTCAAAAGATTTTGTGCGAGGCTGAGAAATACGGAATTGATAAAAATGATATAATTTTTGATCCGCTTGCTATGACTATAAGCACCGATGCGCGGAATGCAGAAATTACCCTTGAGTGTGTTCGCAGAATTACAGATGAATTAAATTGCAAAACCTCCCTCGGAATTTCAAATATTTCATTCGGGTTGCCCAGAAGAGAATTTCTCAACAGCACTTTCTTTGCTCTTGCTATGGCAAACGGTCTTTCTGCCGGTATCATTAATCCTGAATCTGCTGATTTGATGAATGCATACTACAGCTTTTGCGCCCTGAATTGCAAGGATCCATCCTTTAACAATTATATTCAATATTGCACTGAGGATAATGATAAACATAAAAATAGTCAAAGCAGTGAAAACGCTTCATTGATTGATGCAATATATTCAGGCAGAAAAGAATTGTCTGCATCACTTACGGCAGATCTGCTTACAAGTGAACAGCCGCTGTCGGTAATAAATGAATATATTATTCCTGCTCTTGATAAAACCGGGGGCGCCTTTGAAGTCGGTAAGATCTATTTGCCGCAGCTTCTGATGAGTGCTGAGGCTGCTTCTTCTGCATTTGATGTCATAAAGTCCGGATTTGAGAACCGAACTGAGGGGAAATGTAAGGTAGTTCTTGCAACCGTCAAAGGGGATATTCACGATATTGGTAAAAACATAGTAAAGCTTTTACTTGAGAACTATGATTATGAGGTTATTGACCTTGGCAAAGACGTGCCTGCCGAAGTCGTATTGAATAAGGTTATTGAATGTAATGCTGAATTGCTCGGGTTGAGTGCATTGATGACTACTACATTGGATGCTATGCGAGAGACGGTAGCTCTTGTAAAGTCAAAGGCTCCGTTTTGCTCGGTTTTTGTTGGTGGTGCAGTGGTCAACGAAGAATTTGCCCATGAAATATGTGCGGATGCATATACAAAGGATGCTATGGAATCTGTCAGATATGCAGAGCGTGTTTATTCTTTAAGAAATCAATAAAAACTAAAGATAATAAAAAACGAGGTAACCGTTCGGGGTGCCTCGTTTTTCTAATGAATTATAAAGCAACTTTTTCGCTTTCGTCCATCTTTTCGATAACTTCATTGACGTTATTTTTTCCCTTGTGACGATAGGGAATAAGTGTTAATATGCCATACATAATAAAAGCACCGATGAAGTTAAGGACAATATCGCCCATAGTATCCATAAGAGCAAAGCGCATCGGATCCTCTACAGGGAAGAGATGGAAGATTTTTTCGGGATCGCCACCGGCAACATTTAAAGCGTTTTCGTAACTCCAATGCTGTGCATCGCCGCCGAAAAACTGATCAAAGATAAATTCAAACAGCTCCCATGCGCTTGAAAGAATAAAGCCGAAGCCGAGCGCAGTAAGATTGGCAATCTGATGGGGACAGGTCTTTTTGATTTTAAGCTGGGTTGCGGCAACGTATTCGTATCCGATGTATACTGCTTCAGCTGTTCCTAACGCATGAAGGACCTTGTCATAGCCGGGTAAAGTATAATAAAGATTAAGGTAAGCACCTCCGAAAGAGCCGAGGAAAAATCCGAGCGCTGTTATATTCTGAAAGCGCGGGGAAAACAACTTTAATCTATTGTTACCGGGAAGCATCTGGATGATTTCATATCCGAACATTCCGCAAAGGTTTGCAAACATCTGCAGAGGCTGGTTGCTTCCGAGATATTCGTCGCCGAAAATAAGGGATTCAACTATACCGTAGATCATCAGCCCTCTGAGTATCCACCAATAAATGAGCTCCGTCTTTTTAATGTTTGTGTTTAACGTATGAAAATAGTTTTTAATTTTCCTTTTCATTTCACATCACTCTCCTGCATATTATCATAACAGAAACGTTAAATTAATAATTCTGAATTAGAATATTGCTT
>JAZOOE010000118.1:0-3964 GCA_045654865.1 Acutalibacteraceae bacterium
AGGGGTTGGTGCAAGCCACCGGTTTCACCGGTGGTTTTGACTTGCATTTCGATGCTTAACGGCATGGAATAATCTCGAATTTGCTTCGCATCGTTCCATATAGGCAAAAGGATAATTTTAGCTTCTTGGTGGGATTAGTGACTCTCCGAATTCCGAATTAGTGAAGCATTGTCATTTTCATCTCTTTTTCTCTGAAAAAACACCCCCAACTGAAAATCCTTGCTTTTTCAAATACAATAGCATCAACAAGTCGGGGGGAATCCGGCTGAAAAAGAAAGGAATGATTATATGACAAAACGACAGATCGAAAGAATGGATACGGGAAAGGGAATAGGCAAGGTAAGCCGTCTTCCCGATTTTCTGCTCACACTCAAGGGACGTATTGATTCCGCAAGCACAAATCCCGCAGTGGCTGATGCAGTGGTTGAAAAAATGAAAGCAAAATGTGCCGCACTGGAAAAAAAGGAGGCGCTTAAAACCATCAAGCGCACCGAGCAGATCAGAAGAGATGCTCATCAGGCGGCAATAACCATTAAAAGAAACTATAAAACCAACGATCTTCCTCCCATCAGAAGTGAGGTGGGAATCTTAGCACCCTATGAGGTGAGAGAAAATCTTACCCGTGAAAGCGCCAACCGTGCAAAGAAGGCTGAAACCGATATGGCGGTAAAGACGCTTGCCGAAAAGTGTGATGAGCTTGAGCACGCTGAATCCGTGCTTCGTCAGAGAATTGAAAGAACCAGAAGCAAGAGCCTTTACAGCAAGGTAAATGCTTACGTATTAGGTATTCGTAAGGGGGGTATTCCCGATTATAAGCCTCAAGAGCATCAGGATAACAAGGCTTATGATGAATACAAGAAATCCCGTGATGAATCAGACGAGCTTATTTTTTCATTACTCAGTCAGATAAGAAAAGGAGAGATCACCGTATGAGTATTTTTTCTAAGATGAAGCGCCGATCCAATTCCGGTGTGCAGCCCTGTGAAGCAATTACAATACTTGATTCATTCAATTCCTTTGTGCCCGAAATCGTGTTTTCAAAGAAGTTTATGAAGGACACACGCAACCCCGAAAAAGCCGAAAAATCTCGTCTCAGAGGCAAGCACTATGACTGGCTGCTCTTTGAAAAGCGTGATGCCGTGATTGATGCGGATGCAAAGGCCGAGATAGAAAGCATCAGACGTCAGCATCTTGAAAACGAGCGTCGAGTGTTTCTCTATGCTGCAAGCGTAAAGTCAGAAACTGACGCTGCAAGAGCTCAGCTGAGCCTTATTGAGAAGGAGATCAGCGACTATGACAACACGGAACAGAAAATTTTAGCTGAAATGGAGGCAAAAAGAAAATGAATAACCCCTCATCGTACTCACGCTACAATACTCCCTCAAAAAGAGATGAATCATTAAACTCATTTTATTGGAAGGAGCTCTTGGGAATCGGCTGTATTGCCACGTTAATATTCTGCGCTATGGACTTTGCCTTTATGTATTCAAAGTGGCACGCGGCTTACACCGAGAGCACGATTATCCTTTTTCTCATCACAGCGGCAACAGCGGCAGTTCTTGACCTGCCTATGATGATTGCGGCTATGACTATCCGCAGGATGCAGCACGGCTTCCTTGAGAAGTCAGCAGGCGTTCCCATTGTTATTCTGTCTTTTGTTGCCTTTCTCACAGCCTTTGCCTTTAACGTATGGTTTTCTTATACTACAAAGGACATTGTGTTCAGCTCTCTCGGCTCTAATATGACAATAACGGGTGTCGGCGCTGCATTACCCTCAACATCCGCCGATGATTCGGATATGATTCTTTCTGCAGCCATGTTTTCCGCTATGCTGCCCTTCGGTACGTCCATAGCATCCTTCGTGATTACCTTGTTTACCTACGATCCCCGAAAAATGATGCTTATGAAAATCAGAAGAGCACGCATTAAGGCACTTGATCATAAAAGACATCTTGAGCAGTCAATCAGTGAGGCACAGCTTCTTGCAGGACGCATTTCGGGAAGCTATATTGCTTATAACAATGCTCTTATGCAGTCTATGATCGCTACGGTTATGACACAGCGTGAAATACGCCGTCAGGCATTTCGTCAGGCTCTTATGGAGATCGTCGGCGACAACAATGCAATAAACCGTATTATAGATAACGCCGAGCAGATCAACGCTCAGACTGACTTCCCCGAGGAGCCCTATAACCTTGTGCCGGATATGGAGCTTTCCTCACTTGAGGCTGAGCTGAGAGTGGCTGTTGAGCCTACCTCACAAGCATCAGCTTCTACAGCCTCTACAGCCTCCACAGCCTTTACAGCATCCACAGCCCCCGTCGGCACGGTATTAACGGCTTCGGGTGAAGAGGGCTCTCAGAAAGCCTCAGAAAGCATCAGAAGCGTTCCCATAGTAACAAACCCTACCGAGCCTGACGGTACAGACACCGTTCAGAGCGCATAAAATAAATTATTAACCCAAAGGAAAAAACAATATGAAAAAGATTATTTGTATGCTTCTTACTATACTTATGACAGTGCTTTGCCTTTGCGGCTGTAATTCAGGTGACACGGGTACAGCGGGAGAGGAAACAGACCTCTCCACACCTCTTGCTCTTGTAGCCGTTATCGGCGCTCACAAGAATTTCCCTGCCCTGAGCATAATTTCCGACACCTTCTCAGATTCTGTCTATCTTGCCTGCAGAACCTACGGTGAGATAAATCTGATAGTAAGTGAGGGCACCCCCGAAATCGTAAGCAACATAAAGCTTTCAAAGCCCGATAAGAACATTGATGCTAAAAAGCACGATGAGCTTGCCCGCACAAATGCAGGTGCGGTATATCAGCTTCTTCCCACCCTCAAGGCGAAGACTGCCGAGGTTGATCTTCTCAAGAGCATCTCTCTTGCAGCAGACGTGCTCGCCTCCGCTTCAACCGCAAGACGTCAGCTTTTTATCTATGACAGCGGCCTTTGCACAGCAGGTCTTCTCAGCCAGCTTGCCGATGACTATATCTCCGCTGATCCCGAGGAGCTTGCAGACAAGCTCGACGAGATTAATGCCTTGCCCGATTTAGAGGGTGTTACCGTTTATTGGCAGGGACTCGGATGCACGGCAGGTGAGCAGAATGCTATTCCCGATTCCGTAAAGGCTAAGCTTGAGACTATGTGGAAGGTGATTCTCGAACGAGCAGGCGCACAGGTGATTTTTGATAAAATGCCCGTTTCCGGTGCCGAGGGCGCATCTCTTCCTTCTGTCACAGCTCTTCATTTCGAGGCAGACAAGATAGTGCTCAGCGAAAACACCGTTCTCAAGTTTGACGAGGAAACCTTTAAGTTCAAGCCCGATTCGGCAGAATTTGTATCTCACGACACCGTAAGCGCCACGTTGAAGCCTATTGCACAGCAGCTTATCAGTCAGCCTCAGCTTAAAATCTATATCGCAGGCACTACAGCCACCGTGGGTGTAACCGAGGAAACCCCCGTAACGGGCGTTGAGCTGTCTCTTCAGAGAGCCGAGGCCTGCAAGGCACTTTTAGTAGCCATGGGTGCTTCAGATGAGCAGATAATCTGTAAGGGACTTGGCAGTGCCGACAATCATCTGAGAACCGATGACATTGATGACAACGGTAATCTCATAGAGGAAAAGGCGGCTCAGAACAGAGCTATCTATATTTTCACCACAACCTCAGACACAGCGGCTCAGCTGGGACTTTGAAAAACAGAATAAACAGCTGTCATCTTCATAAAACGTACCCCTCATCGTCCGAATCAGGCGGTGAGGGATACGTTTTTTTCTTTTGTAAGGTCCTCCTCTCACGGCGGTGCAATGCAGGATGAGGGTAGGGTGACGGCAATAATCCGAACCGTGTTTTTTCTCGGCTGATTTCCGCCACTTCTTCGTTAAAATCCTCGTCAATCCGAAAGGATTGACTCCGGTTTTGCCTTGAATTGCCAAAAATCCTCCCGAGAAAAAATCTTCGA
>JAZOOE010000119.1:0-6853 GCA_045654865.1 Acutalibacteraceae bacterium
CAGCTCTGTTTTAATTATCAATCATCAGAAACCGTGTTATGATTCTGCTTACATAAGCTTACCGAATATCTGAGTGATATTGGAAATGATGTTGTAGAACCAGTTTACAAGTCTCTGCCAGAATGAAAGCTGAATTTCCTCAACGGGAGAGTCTGTTACGCACTGTGCATAGCAGGTATAGGGAGCTCCGTCCTTGTTTCCAACAGTACAGATGATATACTTGCCGCTGTCAGAGTCGGTAAGAGTATAAAAATCTGTTCCGGATGCAACCTTTACGCCGTTTCTTGGATCCTCATCAGGAGAATCAACTCTGTACCACTCGAACCAGAGATACTCGTGTGCACCTGCGGGAATTGAATTAGTAACGATATAAAGTGACTTACCGCTCTGTACCGTTCCCGTAAAGGAGATAGCGATATTAAGCTCTGAGGGTTCAACCGTAAGAGTGATATACTGAGTAACTACTGCATAATTCTGAGTATTGAAGGGAGTAAATACAACCTTGTATACGTCAGCAAAGGTTCCGACGTCTGTGGGCGTTGAGGTGGGATTTTCCATTGAGAACGTACCGTATTCGGTGCCTGCATAGCTTGAAGTGAACTTTGTGCTTGAAAGCTTCTGTCCGTAGCCGATCACACCTGTTACGGGAAGAACAACTGAGGGGATTTTTGCCTTGAGAATCTCTACGTTAAGAGAAGGATTAAGCACTCTGAGCTCGTAGTTAACGGCCTTTTCGCCTGCAAGTGCGGGCAACGAATACTTAACTGTCTTGATGCCGGCATTTTCATCATCGATTGTACCGCTGATGGGGAAGCTGCCCTCAAGGTATACGTCATTTGCTCCGTCAGCGCCGTAAAGATTTGTGATTGCAGAGAAATTAACGTCTACGGAAAGATTTCCGGGAGCATATTCTCTGTCAACAGCTATTGCCTCAACGTATGCTGCACGCTTATTAACGGTAACAACACCGTTCTTGTAAATAAAGTTGTAGTTATCGCTTTCGAAAGCACCCGTAAGAACGATGTCATACTTTCCTACGTAGCTGCCTGCCTGATATGAGCAGTTCATAAGAACGTAGCCGTCAACTGAATTCTTAATAGTATCAGCACCGGTAAGTCCTGTTACGCTGTAGTAATAAGTAGGCTCGATATCACCGTAGGTTACGGAGAAGTTTGCTGCAGCGATGGTTACCGTAGTCTTGAGAATCTCAAGTTCAACCTCATATTCAACGGTAGCATAGTTATTCGTATCATCGGGCGTATAGATTGCGGTATAGGTATGAGTTCCTGCACCGGGAACGATGTTTGCTACGTCAGCATCCCATGTCCAACGGCTGTCGCCGAGAGAAATAGAGTTCAGAGGTCTTGCACTGTCATAGTAAAGAACATCTGTCATAGGAATGGGATAGAAGGGTGTTGCTTTAAGGATCTCAACGGTGAGACCTTCAAGATTTGTAAGCTCAAGAACATAGTTTCCTGACTTTGAGCCTGTGAGAACAGCACCGGAAACCGTGACGTTTCTGATACCTGCTCTGTAGTTGTCGATAGCACCCTGAACGAGTGATTCGTCAACGTATACGAAGCCTTCATCGCCTGCGGCAAGTGAATTTGCAACGGGCTCAAAGCTGAGGTCAACGTAGTAGTTGCCTTCCTCATACTCTCTTTCAACGGGATTTACCTTGATATTAAGTGTTCTCTTTGTAATATCAGCCTTTGCATCGTTTGCAAGAGTAATAAGAAGCTCGTAGTTTTCTGCGGCACTGCCCTTGAGCACTGCATTGTTTACGAATACGTCAATATCGGTTCCTACGTCTGTAAAAGCAAAGTAGTAAACAGCAGATTCAGCATCGAAGGATACGTCGTCATATCCGCCGCCGGTAAGCTCACAGGCACCGTACTCATCAAGCACTTCAGCAGAAGCTGCGCCTGTTCCGTCATATACCTTGTCAAGAACCTCTACGGTTACGTAGTAGGGAGCGGGAGAAATAACGAGTGTACCGATCTTATAGTTTGCAACGGGTGAATATACTACCTTATCATCTACCATTGATAAGCCGTTCACGAACTGAACCTGTGTAAGGTCAACGTCGGAGGGAGTAGCGATATCGATGGTAACAGTGTAATAGCCAACGTCAGTGGGAACGTCTGTTGAGCCGTTGTACTTAATTGTAACACCGCCGATTGAAGCAGCAGCAAGGCTTGATATATCTCTCTGGAATTCAACGTAGTGAGGCTGAGCATTGTAGGTGTATTCAGCATCACCAAGATATTCAGAAAGTCCGCTGAGATTAAAGTACGTGTCATACTTATCAGCCGTAAGAATTGTCTCTACGCTTGTAAGTGAGGGAGCGATAGTTGTTGTAACGTAAACAACCTCACCTGTGTAAGGAGCATTTGCTACAGCCTTGACGGTAAGAGTCTTAAGCTTATGTGTTTCGGTAAGAGTAAGCTCTGCGCCCTTTCCTACCTGAGTTGTTCCGTCATACCACGTAAGTGTGTATACGCCGATCTCGTCGGGATCAAGACCTGTTACGTCAACAGTAAGCTTCTGTCCGACCATAGGAATACCACTGACTGCAAGAGTACCGCTGACGGGCTTCTTATTAACTATAAGAGATACGTAAAGACCTGATACAGTGTTATAGTTTACTGAGTCTGCGGGAACAAAGGTTGCAGTATAGATGGTGTAAGCCTCTGTGCGGTATGCGGGAGTTGTGGATGCAGAATTGTAAACGTACTTACCTGCAACGTCATTTTCAACACTGCCGCCTGAGAATACTGCTTCACCGAGAGTCTGTCCGTGAATGATCGTTGCTGAGGGAAGGCTGACAACCTTGGGAGTTGCCTTGATTACTGTGATAACACCGTGCTGAACGGTTACTGTGTAGTTATCAAATACTGCGTTTGCGACATCGATTGTAACGGGATAACCCTCCATATTTACGGGTGCGCCCTTTTCATAGGTTGTGTCAATCTTGATATAACCGGAGGAAACAACCTCGTTTGCAGTTTCATTTCTCTTTGCACCTACAACGGTGAATGCGTTTTCGATGTTTGCGGGAATTGCACTGCCATATTCAAGGGTGATGTCATCAGCCTTGATAACAAGCTGAGCCTTTGTAACTCTGAGAGTACCCTGAGTTGTTGCAACCTCATAGTTGGGAGAGGTCATAAAGTTAGGAGTAGCCTTGATATAGTAGGAGCCTACCTTATAGTTGTCAATGTATCTGAAATCGGTTGAATACTCGAACGTGGGAGCGTTACCGCTTGCAGTTACGGATTCGATCGTATCAGTGCCAACGAGAAGACTCTCATCATAGGTTACCTTAACTGTGGATGCAGAGGGAACAAAGTTGTCACCGTAGGTTGCGGACGTATCCTCAACCTTGAAGGTGATAAGTCTGGGCTTAACGGTAATTACACCGTTAGCCGTTGAGAACGTATAGTTGCCGTTTACGTCAATGAAGTTGGGAGCTGAGATCTCAACGGGATAGCCGCCCTCAACAACGGGAGAGCCCTTGACGTACGTTGTTCTGGGAGTGATATTACCTGAGGTGGTAACAGAATCAATGCTGAAGGAGGGGTCAAGATCAGCCTTATAGGTATAAGCTGTGATATTGGGGATATTATCACCGTATGATACCGTACCGGCATAAGAAATAACAACGGGGGTAGGCTTAACCTTAATTGCAACGTCAACAACCTTTACCTCATAGTTATTAAGATCCGAGGGAACGAACTGTGCCTGATACGTGGGAACGTTAACAGTGGGGTTGATGCCTTCGTTTACCCACTCCCACTCACCTTCTACAGAAGTTGTATATCCGCTGAATTCAATATCGCGGAGAAGCGTGCTTCTCTGATAGAATCTTTCTTCTACAACGGGAGTTGTAACGGTGGGAATACCCTTTGCAATAGTAACAAGAAGTGTATTGCCCGTATTATACTTCAATTCGGAAATATAGTAGTTTCCGGCAGCACCGCCGGTAAGAAGATCAGCAACTTTCTGAAGTGTGATTCCGTTTACCTCACGCACACCTGCATTGTTGTTTGTAAGTCCGCCGGTTGCATTTGAAACTCTTATATCGTGACCGGGAAGCTTACCGATTCCCACTGTCCCCTCTGCCTCTTCAACAAATACAAAGGAAACGCTTACGTCGTAATTATCGGGAGAATAGCTTCTGTTTTCATCTGCAATTGCTTCAACTCTTACGGGACGCTTTGTAACACTGAGCATACCCTCTTCGTTAACACCGGGGCCGTAAACGTAAGTGTAGTCATAGTTCTTCATAAGAGCGGGTTCATCGGTGAATGTTGCCCTTATATAGTAGTCATCTGCAAAAGTATCGGAAACAACGTAAGAAACATACTTACCCTCGGAATTGAGGATCATATAGTTGAGATTACCTGCAATCTCTGCCTTTGCTGCATCGTTATTGTCGTTTGCAACAAGTCCTGAAATAGTAACATTGTAAGGAACTGTGAACTCTGATTCACCGTAAACAACGCTTGCGGCATTGGGCTTGATTGTCAAGGGAGCCTTTTTAACCGTATAGTTTACGTTAAACGTGGTGGTCTTGTAGTTCTTTGCAATAGCACCCGTTGCATAGGAAGGAGTCCATGTTATTGAAACAATATCCGTACCCGAATCCTTATAGGTAGAGCCGTCAGCTGCATTTGTGAATGAGAACTTACCTGTAATGCTATCACTTCCGAGGCCCTTAGCGGCATAGGTGGAAAGCTGAATAACCTCGCTGAGCTTCTGACCGTAGGTAAGAGTTGCTGTCTCAGGAAGGTTACCTCTGAGGATAGCTGCCTGCTCGATTACAAGAGTAAACTTGAAATCAAGACCGTATCTGTTCTTGTTTGTATCGGGATTCTTATCATAGGTCGTGCTTTCCGCTATCTTGAGAGTAACCTCATAGGTACCGGCATTGGTGGGAAGCTGTCCCGATTCACTTGTTTCCTGAACACCGGCGGCATTGAGACCTGTGTATGCATAGGTTACGCCGATAAGGGATTCAGATGAGAAGTCAAGGTTATATTCGGATGTATAATCAGCCTCGCTGAAGGAGTCAAGAATCTTGATACCAAGGGTTGAAGCCTTGATGGGCTCACCCGTGTAGGTTGTGGTTGCAACGTTCGCAGTACCTACCTTAGCCTTGATGGTACTGGGATCAAGTCTTATATAGTCAACAAAGATATAAACGTTGGAGTTACCTGCGGGAACAGAGTTGTTTGCAGTACCCTGAGCCGTAAAGGACTTGAAGGTTGTACCCTTGTTGCTGGGAGAGGTTACGTTATAATCAGAGAACCATTCGTCTGTAGTCGTATAAGTAACGTAGCTGAGTGCCCAGTAATAGCTGTTACAGGATTCAGCACCTGAGGTGTAGCTGATAGGATCAGAGGTTTTCTTTGTAAGAATATTCTGTCCCGTAACACCGGAAAGCTTTACAAGTGAGTTTACAACACCTGTACCGTCGGTGAGGGGTGCATATGAATAACCTGCATTTCCGTCTGTGCCAACAATATTCGTATCAACGGTATTTCTTGTTGTACCCGTCCAATATCTGTAAACGATATGAACTCTGTTAGTACCCTCAAGCGCACCACGGATGATGCTGGTGGGAAGTCCGTTAATTGCCGTAGACATATTGGTGGAATAGCTGTTATTTGCTTCATCATAGAAGTTACCTGCCGATACTGCCGCAGTAGGAACGACAACGGGCTTCTCAACATAAGACATCATAGAAGTAACGATGCTTGTTGCTGATCGTATCATTTCGGAAGAATTGACAACTGTACCCTTTCTGTATGTGATAGTACCCTCTGAGGAGTTCATACAGTTTTCAGCGGGAGTTGAGAAGGTACCGTCGGGGATAACGGGAAGCGAACCTGTAAGAGTATAAACACCGCCGGCGAAAAGATACTGTCTACCGCTACCGTCACTCTTGACTGAATCGGAGTCAGTGATATTTGCATCAAAGCTGAAGGTACCGCCGGTAACCTTAACGGAGCCGTTGGACGCGATGTCATAAGCAATAGCCGTAAGGTATGATACACCGTCTGAAGCACCGCCCATATACGTATCTCGAGAGTGATTTCCGTCTGCAGCAACGCTCATTTCGGTGGAACCCTTAACGGTTACGTTACCGCCGTAAATACCATAAGAAACAGCAACGGAGCTTGTACGCTCACCGCCGTCACAGTTTGATGAATAAGTACCCTGTGCCATTGAGTAAACGGAGATCTTAGCAGAATCAACAACACAGCTTGCTGAGGTGCTTGTATTGTAGATAGCTGTTGCACCGCTGGCTGCCTGTGATGCATCCTCGTTTGTAAGCGAACCACCGGTATTGATCTTATCATAGTGAAGGGTTGCGTTTACGTTGATTCCGACGTCCTTATTTACCGTAAGAGCGCCTTCATTTCTGATAGCCTCAAGATTACAGTAAGAAAGCTCACGCACGGAATCGGGAGACATACCGGTTCTCACGTTAACAACATTGATCTTTGCCGTCTTGTTGGTACCCGTAACAGTGGCGCCGCTGTAGACGTTAAGAGTACCCTTATTATGGATGGCATATACATAAGGTAACTGCCATGCACCGCTTGAATCACGGGCAAAGGTTATAACCTTACCGTTCATAAACAGGTTAACCGTTATTCCCGAGGGAATTACAATGCCGGTTATACCTGATGAGAAGGTCTCGCTCGACGTGTTTGTTAAATTGATGTCTGCTGCAAGCTTCATATTAACAACAGTTCCTGCACTGTAGGACGAAAGCTGCGCATTAATATTGCTTACTGATGTGCCTGACTGCACAACATAATCTTCAGCAGCCTCAGCAGTC
>JAZOOE010000120.1:0-11721 GCA_045654865.1 Acutalibacteraceae bacterium
AAAAGTAATTACGGATGCTCTTAAATCCGTAAAAACGGGAGATTTTATAAATTTTATTATCTCTACCTTTTTTGCGGGAACGGAATTTCTCAAAATCTTTTACTATGCAAATTTCTTTCCGCGGATCAAAAGAAAGTACAATATAAAGTAGTAATCCGGAATTCGGAACGATGCTTTGAAAATTCGGAATTCGGAGATGAAAAATTTTATTACAAAAAAAAGAGCAAAGGATGAATGATATGAAAAAGACTATATGTGTGATGTTGACCGTTATTCTTATGCTTTCGGGCATTTCCGCTTCTGTTTCGGCGGCGGGCAGAAAAAATGCATTGTCTGTTTCCTCCGGTATTGAAGCTCTGAGAGATGAATTCAGCATTGACACGGCTCCCGAGGCGGGGGGATATGCACTTGATTATGCATATTACTCTCCCGTGGGCAAGAATGATGACGGCAAATATCCTCTCGTTATTTTTCTTCACGGCATAGGTCACGGTGACTACGTGGGCTCACAGCTTGACGACAGCGATTTTCCCTATTGGGCATCAGCTGAGCTTCAGTCAAGATTCTCAGAGGGCGGTGCATTCATTCTGCTGCCCCGCGCTCCCGAGCATAAGCTTGTATATTGGAGCAAAACCCTTATCGAGTCTTTGCGTGCGGTTATTGACGATATGATCTCCAAGCACGGTGATAATATTGACACGACGAAAATATTTATCGGCGGCTCCTCGGCAGGCGGTGGAATGACGTGGGATATGATTATTGCCTTCCCCGAGTATTTTGCGGGAGCGTTCCCCATAGCCGCAACGGGCACCGTAAGCGCCTCCGACACAAGAAAATGTGCCGACGTTTCAATCTGGATGATTGCAAGCTCAAAGGATCCCGTAATCAGCTATATTGCCACCACAACACCCTTGTGGAATAACGTATGCGCAAATAATAACGATCCTGCAAGCTGCAGACTCACCACCCTCGGAAGTGTCAAAGAGCCCTCCGGTGCGGGCGCAAGTGACAATCATCACATGGCAAAGGTTGTAGCCTTTGATCTTCATATGATGGACGGCAGTAAATACTATGATTCGGAAACTAAGGACGGAAAAGGCAACGTGCTTAATCTTACGAGTCCCAACGGTATGATAAGCTGGATGAATTCCGTTTCCTCATCCTACGGCGGCGAGGAGGGAGACGGCTCAGGCAATATCAACGTTTCGGGACTTACCAATTTCTTTGACGTTATAAGAAACTTTTTCCTTAAGATCGTAAATATTTTCCAGAGACTTTTCGGACTTTAATAAAAGCCGAAAGCAATAAATACTGCTTTTATCTGCGGGGTGCCAATGGGTGCTCCGCAGTTTTTTTGATGGTTTTCTCCTTAAAGTTTGTAGGTGTATTTTACATTTTGCAGATTTGTGTTGACTTGCTCTGAATACTGTGCTAAGATGAAAAATGTCGAAACGACAATTTATTTTATCGGAGGAAACGAAAAATGAAAAAAATTATTGCACTTATGATGGCAATGCTTCTTGTTTTCTCTCTTGCAGCCTGCGGCTCAGGCAGCGGCAACAAGGAAGAAGAGACAACTCAGGCAGGCCCCGTTATTCCCGAGAACGTAACTCTTGACGGTATGTTCCTTGACAGCTCCTACGTTGACAGTGACAACGACCAGATCAAGCTCCTTTACGTTTTCTTCACTGTTAAGTCAACAGGTAAGAACCTTTCTCTTGACAGTAAGTATGCAAAGCTCACCTTTGCAAGCACAAATTCTTATGAATCAGCCTTCTATAAGGGCTCTTGTAAGTATGCTCCCAACTACTACTATTCTTCATATCTTGAGGACGTAGTAATCGGCACAGAGCTTAAGCTTGCTTTTACCTTTGAGGTACCTCAGGGCGAGCTTGCTGCAGGTTCAACATTTACATTTGCTGATACCTCTTTCCTTGATGAAGCAATCACTCTTTCCGCAGACGATATCGTAATTTGTGAGAGCAAGAAGGCGATCGGTGAAAAGGTTGACGCTGAGGGCGCCGCAGAGGTTGCTGTTAAGGATGCTCCCGCAGACGAAGCAACAGTTGCAAGAGTAAGAGAAGCTATCAACGGCTACTACTTTGAGTTCTATGTAACAGTTGGCACACAGCTTGTTAAGTATGAGCTTGAGTTCTCTGCTCCCAATAACTTCGAGATCAGATCCTACATCACAAGCTCACCCATAGGCAACCCCGGTACATATGAGGTTACAAACGGCTACATTATCATCACTTACTCAACAAACAACCACTCCATCGAAATTCCTTATGATTTCGACGAGTCAGGCGAGATTTCACTTTACTGCACATCAGCTTTCAGCCTTGATGAGTAATAAAAGAGCAATCTGAATAAAAACGCATATCCTCTCTTTCGGGAGGGTATGCATTTTTTTGTCGCGGAAAGTAAAGAATTAGAAGAGTGTTGACAAGGAAACGGGTATGCAGTATATTCTAAATATAATTAATATCGGAGGTCACGTTTATGACAGCTCTTTATTCGGTAATTGTAAGCTTTCTTATGCTTCTTTGCTCATTTTCCTTACCCTTTACAAATGCACCCGTTCCCGAAAATCCCGAGGACGATTTCGTTCCCGTTATGAGATTTGTCGTAACAAGTGATACCCATATTGCATCTCTCGGTGACAAGGGCTGCTCACGAGTTACCAAAATGATAAAGTCCGCATATAAAATTGCCGAGACTGATACGGATTACACTGCTCTTGATGCGGTTGTTTTCTGCGGTGATATAACCGACAGAGGAACCTTTACCGCATTTTCAGCCTTTACCGCTACTACAAATAAGGTTATAAAGGGCGACACACAGCGTCTTGCGGTTGTTGCCAAGGCTCACGACGGCGGTACGTATTCCTCCGATTCTCTTGAAATGTTCACTGCCCTCACAGGACAGGAAACAGATTTCCACAGAGTTATAAACGGCTTCCATTATATCGGTATCTCAAGAGCCGATTCCGAGGAGGTGCACTACACGGCTGAGCAGATAAGCTGGCTTGATGCTCAGCTTGCCGAGGCTGTAGCCGAGGATCCCTCAAAGCCCGTTTTCGTATTCCAGCACGAGCACGTTAAGGATACCGTTTACGGCAGCCGCTCAAATGACGGCTGGGGTGTGGATTACTTCACGGACGTTCTCAATAAATATCCTCAGGTAATTCATATTTCCGGACATTCACATTATCCTGCAAACGATCCCCGAACCATCTGGCAGGGCACCTTTACCGCTATCAACGACGGCGGTCTTGCCTACTATGAGTTCACCGTTGACAATGAAACCTCAGTTCATCCCGACGGCTCCAAGAGTATGACTCAGGCTCTTATCATCGAGACGGATGCCCATGGCAACGTAAGAGTCAGAGTGCTCGACGTTGACGAAGGCGAGTTTGTTGCAGAATATCTTGTTGATAACGTAAGCGAGCCCGTAAAGACAAAGTATGCTCCCGAATACAGAAAGGCGGCTTCATCCGCTCCCGTATTCTCAGAGGATGCGGCTCTCGTCATAGAAAAGAGCCTCGGTAAATACACCGTAAGCGTTCCTCAGGCAAAGACCGGGGATGACAATAAGGTATTCCTTTACAGAATCACCATCACCGACAAGGACGGAAATACGGTATATTCCGACAAGGCATTATCAGAATATTATTTTGCCTCGGTTCCCTCGACCATCGAGTTTACGGGCATTTCTCTGGGTAAGGGAAGCTACACCGTAAGCGTTATTGCAGAGGACGTATGGGACAACGTAAGCGAAGCCATCACCGCCGAGCTTACAGTCTGATGAAAATTTAATATAAAAACAATGGGGTGTAAAAACGAAAGTTTTTTACATCCCATTGTTTTATTCATCGATATAGTTTCGCTGACGCTCAAGTGCGAGATTACCGCGCCCGACAGGGCATATCGCATCGCAGATATATCGCACGCGACAGCGTATCTTTATTGAAACTCGGAAAGTCTTGCATTTACGAGTGCCGTAAAGCGCTCCTTTAGTTCCTCTTTGGAGCTTATGAGATTTTTTGCATTCCACGTGTGGGTGAGAAGCGTCTGCGGCTTTGTGATTTTTTCTATATCAAGAAGCGTATTTGCCGTGATGCCGAGGGCCTCGGCACATTCTGCAAGAATTCTCTGCTCCGAGAAGCAGGCACATATCACCGTGTTGTCGGGTGTGCTTCTTTCAGCCTGCATATAATCAAGAGAGCATTTTACGTAATAATCCTTGAATTCATCGTCGCCGAAATACATAAACGAGCAGTTTAAGGGCTGTGCGGTTCTTTTCCATTCCGAGGGGAAGCTGTAATAGTCCGCCGTGCTGAAATATTCAAAGGGAGGATAAACCTCGGGATCCGTCGGCTCCTTGTGGGTGACAAAGAGCCTTGAGCCTGAAAGCTTCAGAGGCTGCCATATTATCATATCAAGATCGATTACAGCAAGGGGAGCCTTGAGAATGCTCAGAGCAAGAAGCTTTCCTGCCGACCAGAATTTTCTGTAATCAATATCATAGCTTAATCTGTCAAGGACGGTTATCACATCATCATAGCAGCCGTCAAGCCCCTCACGTCTTACAAAGGCTTCACCCTCCTTGTCGGTGATGAGATAAATGTTGCCGTTATATTTTTTCCAAGCCGCGGCGGACAGCCGCATTACCGCCTTGTCGGTGTCTCTCATCCTGAATGGGGAGAGAGGATTTTTTGCAAAATGAGGCTTTGTTGACAGTACGTGAATACCCGTAACGGGCATTTGGGTGCGATGAAACGGGGGAGAGGGAGTCAGGAGATTTTCTATTCCCAGTGCTCCGAAATACTCACTGCCGTCAAAAAAGGAAGAATAGTCACACATATTATTGCTCCTCTTGGAAGCTGAGTCTTCTGAGATACAGATTGTTAAAAATGCCTCCCAGCATATTTTCTCTTCCCCTTGCAAAAAGTGCGCTGGTAACGGAATCTCTTATGCTTCTTGCCGTTGTATCACCTGCAGGACTTATTGAATCGAGATGTCCGAGAAATACGTCACCGCCGTGAGCGATCAGACAATTGTTTTCAAATTCCTCGCCCTTTGTAACGGCAATATCAGTGACTCTGTCGAAGCCTATTCGAGGCACGGAGAAGCTGTTATGTCTCAGATCAGCCGTCATCATCACCCCGTCCTCTCTCAGCGCAAGACCTGTGTTTCTTTTCGTAACGGCAAGCTTTGTGAAGCTGCCGTGCTCTCTGATTTCGGGGGATATGCCGTTTTCTCTCATCATAACCTCAAGGAGCCTTTGTCCGTCCTCTGAGGAAAGCTCAACGGGATTCAGTATAAATAAATTCATTATATCCACGCTGAGATCTGCAACAGCCGAGGCATCAAGAGTTTCCTCGTTATATGAAAGCTCCCTGAAGGTAACCTTTGCCGTAATGTTATACATATAGTTTTCATCGAACAGCTGTTTGTAAAGGGGAGTTGCCCGAAAATCGTCGAGAAGCTTTTTGGTGTATTCCGCCTGCACGTCCGAGGTGTTTCTGGGATCCATAGCAAAGGTGTTGTATTTTGAGATGAATTTCCGTGTGACGCTGCTCCCATAGTGAGAGCTGAGAGGAATATCCTTTTCCTCGTATACGTTTTGAGTTGTTCTCTTGCATACTCCCTCCTGCACGTTATCTCCGAAGCCATGGAGTGTGCCGTTTTTGTCTCTTATGAGAAACTGATTGTTTTCGGAAATAAATATCTCAATAGCATCGGGGAGAAGAATGGGCTCGTCAGCATATATGCCCTTGCCGAGAATATAAACGTTAAGGTCCTCTGTTATATATGCGCTGTAAAATCTTCCTGCCGCCGCCCATATTACGTTGTCGGCAATAAAAACCGGATTATCGAAGTGATCAATGGGAAGTGAGCTGATCTGAGAGCAGGAGTTGGAGCCGATTCCCCACAGGCTTTTGTTTCTGAGAATAAGAAAATAATCATATCCCGAAAAGAGTCTTATGTTATTCATATAATCTCTCCTTATTACAGATATTCGTTACAGATAAAGTCCTCAAAGGATGAATAGCCTCTGGGTATTCCGTTTCTCAGCTTTCGGATTTCCGAGAAGCAAAAGCCCTTTCTTGAGCCCGTGACACAGAAGGACACGGTATAGTCTGCAAAGTCTTTGCATTTTGCCCAATCGGATTGAGGAGTGCTTGAATTTATCTGCTCCTCGTGGCGGACAGCCGTCTTAAAGGAATTTATGCAAATGCGCTCTTTTTTCAGCTGCTCGGTCATTTCCGGTGTGTAGGAGTCAAAGTCGGGGAAAAGATTATAAATTACTCCCGAATTTTTAAGATAGCTGAGAGCGCAATCCTCGGCGGACAGATTTTTTTCATCAAAATGCTCGACGACGTTATACGTGTTGATTCTGTATTCGTAATTATCATATTCGGTTGTGTAAGAGCGGCACAGAATGCTTCCCTTTGCCTCGTTGCAGGTGAAAATGGGGGTGCTGTTTTCGTGGTGGGCAAGTGTTACCTCAAAAATATTTCTGTCAGTGTCCATATACCATAACAGCGGCTTTTCGGGGTGCGCTATGACCTGAACGGCATTGGCATCGTTTTTCTCTTCATTTGAGTCCTCGGGGGTGCTTGAAAGCAATATTCTGCCGTCACGTGTAACGTAGGCAAAATACCCCTTGGAAGCCGAGGCGCTTATAACGCCCTTGCTGAAAAGTCGGTTATCGGAATAAAGATTCCATCTGTCAATAAAAAGTCTGAAATCCTCGGAGACGGAGTGCTTACATTCGGAGGCTTTTGCTTTTATTTTCTCCCGACGGCTCTCAGTGGGATTGGAAGGGACTTCTGCCGAGATCTCGCAGATCTTTTCGTTTTCGAGGACTGCTTCTTTTGTTGCCATACTTAGTTCTCCTTATATAGAAATTTTTGTCAAATTATTCGGTTTATGTTGCTTTTTTTACTAAATTATAATAAAATATTATTAAAATTTCAACACAAACTCACAAAAACCGAAGATGTATTGTCTGTTGTAAAAAAAGTGTAGTATATTTCCCGACATTATACAGCAAGGGGTGATTTTTCGGTTTGTGAGGATGAGAATTTATAAATAAGGTGAAGATTATGGCAGATAAGAGAAAGCTTCTGAAAAAAGGCGAGGTAATAAGACTTTGTTCGGATGACAAAAAGACCGTTGTTAATTTTACCGTCACAAAAAAATATTCGGCTGACGAAGAAAAAATAAGCTATTTAGGTGAAGCGGGCAGGAAAAAATATATCCTGACAGAGCTTTATCCTCTTTGCGACGGCGCTCCGCTTATGATAAGAGGAGAGGATAACGGGCTTTTTATGCCCTGCGAGAAAAAGGGTATTCGCTCCCTTACAAAGAAAGAGGCGGCAGAGCTTACTGAAAAATTCACGCTTCTTAAGAAATATAAGAGGAGTGCAAAGGCAAAAAGTGAGTTTTCTCACGTCATCCCCGATTTTGAAATATTAAGAGGCTGTGACAAGGACTCAAAGCCCACAGGCGGAGCATATATTTTATGGGAAATGCCCGTCGGAGATTGGGTTGGGACTGACAAGCTTTCCAAAACATTAAAAACGACGGCGGCAAAAAATCCCGAAAAAAGCGTGTTCACGCTTCTTCTGACCTTCTATACCCTTGCGGGTGCTCTTGAGCTTTTGCATTCGGGCGGCTTCAGCCTCGGCGGCAAGGGACTTGACAAGGCTTTGGTATCAGTTAAAAACGGCAGCTTCCGTGTTGAGACTCTCCGTCTTTCCCATACGGATACGCTTATTGTGAAAAGAGAGGACGCCGAGGATGAATTTCAGGCAGCAGTGCAAGCCGATATAAGCTCATTCGGACTTGCGCTTTTCAATGCGGTTCTGGAGAAGGACGAAATTCCCGGAGGAAAATATTCGGATGAATGCCGAAGCCTTCTTAAGGAAATTCTTTCCTCGGCACGGCTGTTCTCCTACAGCCCCGTTACCTCCAACTATAAGATGCTGGGGCTCATTGAGGGAATATTGGGGGATGCCCTTGACGGACAGAGTCCCGATGAGGGTTCAATTTCCGATCGTCTCAAGAGTGCGGCAGTGTTTATCCTGCCCTCGGAATATTCCGAAAGCACGAATCTTTACAGGGAGCTTAAGGGTATTGATAAAAAGCTTGATAAGTATAACGAGGCAGATTCCCTTTTTGCCATTAAATCATTACTGTTCAATTATCCTCTTTATCTTGCCGATAAGGATAATACCATAAAAATTACCGTTGTGGGCTTCGGCGTTTATTCGCAAAGCTTTCTTGACATAGCTCTGACAACAGGTCAGATGCACGGAAAGAAGCTTGACGTGACAGTTGTTACCTTGTTAAAGGATGCGTATAAGCAGGAATATCTGTCAGCCCGTCCCGAGCTTGCCGATTTCTTTGATATAGACCGTGAGGACGAAAGCGAGGGTAATTACGGAAAAATTACCTTTGTCGAGCCGGCAGAAGCGGATGAGCGCTTCAGAAACGGCTTCAGCGCGGATTCACCAAAGCTTAACCGTGAGCTTATCGAGGCACTTTGCAGGGATGAAATGCCGGGATACGTTTTCGTTTCCGCAGGCTCACCGGAGCTTAACAAGCGTGTGGCAAAGGCTTATATGAAATATACCGAGGAGCATTCACACAAATGCATAGTAAGCTTCGTTTATCCCGAAAAGCTGCGCGCAGATGAAAGACATAAAAACCTTATCCCCGTAAACGTGAATGCAAAGAGCCGCGAGACTCTGAGATTTGATGAAATTGAGAGAATGGCATTCAATTTATTCCTTTTGTGGTATAAATCCTTTAACCTCAACGTTGATTTCGGTGAGGCTGAAAAGAAATTCAAAAGGGCATATGACTATAAGTCGTCTGTTTCCTGCGCTCTTTCAATCAAATATAAGCTTTATTCTCTCGGAATAGAGCTCAAGGGCTTTTCATCCGCGGAGCTGCTTGCAACAGCTCGTACGTATGCGGACACACTTCGCCGTGAAAAGCAGATATTTGCAGGACTTGTCGAGGCAGAGCACCGCCGCTGGGTAACGGAAAAGCTTATTGACGGCTATAAATGCCGCAAGGATCTGAGCGTATGCCTTACGGACGGAACACAGAATAAGCGCCTTAAGGAGCACGTTTGCATTGTAAAAAGCCGCGGAGATTTTCTGCTTTCGGAAAAATATACCACAGATGAGGCATGGGTAACACCCTGTGAAACGGATGACGAGCTTGATGCTCTTGACAGAATGTCCCTTGAGCTTCACAGACTGTTCAGAGAAAAGGCGGCTGAGAAAATCAATACCTTTACTCTTCATTCCGTGCAGGAAAGCAACATAAAGAGTCTTATAAAGGACAACAAGAGCGCGGCTCTTGCCTTTAATGAGCTTATGGAATGTCTTGACGAAATATGGGAATTCAGCTTGGCGGCATATAGGAAGTATGACGGACTCAAGGAGAAATTCCTCGGAGAGCTGAGAGAAATGCCCGACGATGTAAGAGCTCTTACAGAAACGGAATTCAACTATATTGATGCCAACGCTCAGCCCGTAATCAGAGCGTGTGTAAAGAGAATTTATAAGAACTCCGACACTGATATAATAAATCATCTGCCCTTTGTGCTTACATATAAAAAGGATATTTCCGTTATGGTGCCTCTGCAGACGGGAAGCACCACGGATATATTCAACAATATAGCACATATCTCCGTAATCAACCCCTCCGAGGTCATATATGTTTTCTATGCGGATACAGAGGATGCCGTTAAGGATGCGGAGAACGCCGTAAGAGGCTTTGTGCCCTACTTTAAGAAGAATAACCTCAGAGCAAGGGTGAAGCTTATTGCCGCCTGCACCTCAGCAAGCGAAAAATTCAATAAAAGGGTAGGGGACGCATTACAGAAATTAAAGGAGGAGGATGAAAGCGGTGCTATAGCCGAGACGCACGTTATAAGTCTTAGCTCGGTTGCCCAGCTTGCTCCCGCTCTCAGAGCGCAGTACGGCGCACTTGATCTTTATGAGAGAAACAAAAGCTTCCTCAGCGCATACTTATGGGGAGCAGGCTTCTATGACGAGTGTCCCTCCTTCAGCTTCAATTCCGCAAAAAGGGAATTCAAGGCAAATGCAAAGGCGGCGTGGATAACCTATATCGGCGGCACTCAGTTTCTTGATATTGACGATATGTTTGCCATCAACGGCTCAAGAAGGATTTCAGAGGGAAAGAGACTTACCACCGCTGAGCATAAGGCATTGTGGGATATTTATTCCAAGGGACGCTGGGCATGGAAGGCATTGTGCGATATGCTTGATGAATACCGTAAGAATGACGCTGTGGCTCAGTTCAATTCAGATCATAAGGACAGCTCCGTCAAGGAATTCGTAAGCATCGTTCCCGTGGAATGCCGCGACGGCTATCGTCGGATTATAAGCGTTCTCAGCGAGGATCACAATATATTCGAAAAGGGCAGCCGTGTGGAATATAACAGCATAGATTCATGCAGAATAACCATATCTGCATCCTCTAAATTCGCAAAAGAGATTGAAAAGCTTTTTGCTGTTCCCGAAAAATTTGTTACCGAAAAAAATATTCTTTTCAAGGTTAAGGACAGCGTTGTCGGGGTTGCCTGTAATGACCTCTCCGTCAGGTCCTGCGTTATCCCCACGGGTAAGCATCATAAAGAAATATGCGATATTCTCAGAAAGCTTGACGCTCAGCATTTTATTTCCAATCTCAGCTTCGAGGATAATAATGCTACGGTTTCATTCAGATATTCCGAGAGACAGATAAAGGATATTCTCACCTGCGCCGGCAGAATTCTTGAGCAGTTCATCTACAATAAGCTTAAAAACGGCAGCTTTGATGATGTTGAATGCGACTATGAGATCAGCTGGGGCGACAGCGGAGATTTTGATATAAGAAGCGAAATGGACTGTATTGTCACCAAGGGCTTTGCCTCCTGCATAATCGAAGCCAAGGCAACGGCAGAGCTTTCTCAGGACTATTATTACAAGATTGCCGCTTTAGCCTCCCGATTCGGTGTAAACACCGTACCCGTTATTGTTGCATCCGACCTTGTCAGAGACGGCTTCATTTACAGAAGCAACAAGGTTCAGATAGAAAGGGGCAGACAGCTTGGCGTTATCACCGTATTTATGCCCGGTGAAATTGACAATATCGACAAGACCATAGAATACATCCTTTCGGGTAGATATGCCCAGAAGGAGCTTATGCCCAAATGATGCGAAGCAAATTCGGATTTCGGCGAGCTGAAGGATAAATAATACCAAAGCCTCCCGTACTTCGGTACGGGAGGCTTTTTTGCTGGTGTCTTTAGACGTGGAAATAAACCCCCGGTTCTACCGGGGGATAATAAAAACCTTTAGCAATGGAAAAACCTCCTTGATATAATAGTAGATGGTTTGGCGACCGCATTACTATAAATATCAAGGAGGTTTTTAACAATGATAGAAAAAAATGAAATAAAGAGCAGTTCACATTCAAAATATAGATGTCAGTATCATATAGTCTTTGCACCGAAGTACAGAAGAAAAGAAATATATGGGCAGTTGAAAAAAGACATAGGAGAGATATTGAGAAAATTATGTGAACAAAAAGGTGTGGAAATAATAGAAGCAGAAGCATGTGTGGACCACATACATATGCTCGTAAGTATCCCACCGCATATAAGTATATCACAGTTTATGGGATATCT
>JAZOOE010000121.1:0-3947 GCA_045654865.1 Acutalibacteraceae bacterium
AAAGCAAGCACGAAAAATATCCGTCTGCCGAGCCCTTAGAGCCGACAGACGGATTACTTTTATTTATTTCGGATTACTTGCTCTGAGCCTTTTTTCTTGCCTCAATCTCAGCAATCATTTCCTTCTGTCTCTTCTCTGTGATTGTATAGAAGAACATAGGAACTGCGCAGGCAAACATACTTACAACACCGGAAACGATAAGAACAGTCCAGAGAGCATCGGGATTTTCAACCTCATAGGTTCTTGCGTTGATGCCGGCAATAGCCATAGACATAACACCGATGAAAGCACCGACAGCCATACCGATCTTATTGATAAGCGTCTGCATAGCGAAACAGATGCCTTCGCCTCTTTCGCCCGTCTTCCACTCAAGGTAGTCAACTGTGTCACCGATCATAGCATAAGTGATAATGTTGTTAACGCCCTGAGGAATTCCGAGAAGTACAAGTCCGATAGCACAGATGACCATCTTCCAGGGTGCATCGTAGCCTACGAAGTACATAATAAGCATTACAACACCGCCGAAGAGGTGAACTGCAATATATGACCACTTCTTTGTAAACTTCTTACTCATCCAGGGAACGAGGATCGATGCCACAAGTCCGCCGGGAACAACAAGAAGCGTAATGATACCATAAAGGCCTTCATTCTGAAGAATATACTTAGCGAAGTAAAGACCGCCTGTGTAGGAATAAACCATTCTTGCGCCGCCGAGAACGCCGGAAAGAACTATAAGAAGAAGCTCTTTGTTCTTAAAGAGAAGCTTAAGGTTGTGTCCGAATGAGGGAGCCTCTTCATCAGAGGTAAAGCGCTCCTTGGTGTTCTTGAAGCCGTAGAAGAACATAGGAATAGCGGCAATAACAAGAACAACTGCGGCAACGAAATATATCCACTTGAGAGTTTCCGCATTGTCAATTTCCATACCCTGCTTAACGGTTCCGATGAAGGTTCTTGCGGCAGCCTCTGCCGTGATACCCTGATTAGCAATCATATTTGCAATTGCATCTGCCTTGTCCTGCGCGATAAGAGCAAGGTCCTCTGCCGTATCGGCATACTTGAACTGCTTTGTAAGCTCACCCGTAATCATGGGGATAAAGATTGTAACGATACCTGCGCCTACGGTACAGAACATACGGGCAACGGTAAGAATCTGTCCTCTTGTCTCAGTGTTGTTTGTAAGACAGGTGGAAAGTCCCCAGTAAGGAACGTCTGCGATTGTGTAAGCAACACTCCAGAGAATGTAAATTGCACCGATGGTTGTGAATGCAATCGTTGTCTGTGTTCCGTTATAGATGTTTTCTGCACTGAAAACGGGCAGGAAGCAAAGAATCGTCATAATACCGATGGGAATTGCCATCCATTTAAGGTAAGGACGGCATTTACCCCACTTTGTACGAGTCTTGTCAACTACAGAGCCCATAATGGGATCGTTAAATGCATCAAATACACGTGCCGCAAGCATAAGAATAGCAACTGCAACCGCACCGCTGACACCGCCGACCATAACTCCGTCTGCACCGAAAAGAAGTGCGTCCGTCATAAATACGGTTATGTATGAGCCGATAATGGTACAGATAAAGTTCTGACCGAAGCCCGCTACAGAGTAAGCAAGTGCTTCCTTGGGCTGAACACCCTGTCCGGGAGTTGTGCCGAACAATTTGTGAAGAAAGTTATTCATGCAAGAATTCTCCTTTTTTTTACATTTAGTATATGATAACACAACTGTTTCAAAAATAAAAGTATCAATATCGGGAATTTTATATGAAAATTTTTGATTTTTCTTTAATTCAAGGAAAAACGTATAGACACCGTGAGGAATAAATAGTAAAATGTTTACAATAAGGAGATGGTGTTATGAAAAAATTTATCACATCGGCAATAAGTCTCATTCTCATATTCTCAATGTCATTAACGGTATTTGCCGCAAATCCCGTCCCTGCCACAGACGAATGGCTGTCCGACTGGTCCGAAAGGGCTTCTTCATCGGGAAAGCTCTGGCAGCTTCCCGGCAAGGATGCAAACGACAGAGTCTTCAAATGGATGTCGGGCGATTTCAGAAATACCTTTACCTACTCTGACGGTACGGAGGAATTCACCGTTGAAGCAAAAAGCAGTCTCGGTACAGACGGCATACTCAACACGGTGGAGCTCACCGACCTGCCCGACGGAAATTATACGTTTTCTTATACGGCTGACTCGTCAGTATATGACGGCACGTTCAATATAGACACAACTGCAAACTCCTTTACCGCTATGTTCTGCTCGGATCCTCAGCTGGGAAGATCGGGAGATAACAGCGAGGAGGCAGTTCAGAACGATACCTACGGCTGGGAAAGAACTCTCATCAGCGCAAAAAATAACGGAGCACAGCTCATTCTTTCTGCGGGTGATCAGGTCAACGACGGTTTTTCAGGAAAGCAATACAATGCCCTTTTCTCCCCCGACGTATTAAGCAGTCTTCCCTTTGCTCCCACAGCGGGAAACCACGATTTCTATTCCCCCTTGTTCTCTCTTTATTTTGATGACGCAGGCACAGATAGCTTCGGTAACGACTATTATTTCTCATATAACGACGTATTGTTCATCGTACTTGATTCAAATAACATAATCCAGCCCGTACACAATATGACAATATCCAAGGCAATAAGCGATTATCCCGATGCACGCTGGAGAGTGGTTATGCTTCATCACGGAGCATATTCCTCCTGTGTTGACGATGACGTTATAACTCAGCTGTGCACGTATTCTCTGAAATCAATTTTCGACAAATACAATATTGATCTTGCTCTCAGCGGTCACAATCATTTCTACTCAAGAACATACCCCATTTACAACGGCGGCATTTCAACCATAGGCACGGTTTATTTTGAAGCAGGCTCTGCGTCGGGCGGCAAGTGCTCGTCCTATGATACGTCGGATAAGAGTCTTATCGTAAAAAGCGTTGATCTCAGCGTTGCATCATATTCACTTCTTACCTTCACGGACGAAGCCATTGAGGTAAAGTCATATATTACGGATACGGGCGAGGTATTTGACAGCTTTACCATTGTCAACACCGATGATGCCGACGTTTCGGAAGCAGGGCTTTTTGCCTCAGTTATCAGATTTTTCAACAGCATCCTTTCCTTTATACCCACCCTGTTCGGATAAATTCCGACAAGCAGAAGATAAAAAAACATTCTTCATCAATCCATACAATAAAATACAGCAAAAAAGCCGACACAGCACCTGTGTCGGCTTTTCATCTTGGATATACTGCCTTATTTTCTTATCTTCTTCTTTACAGCAACGGCAACAGCCTTCTGCACCTTTACGGGTTCGGCCTCAAGGGGCTGCTGCGCTGTCTTTTCCTCTTCATTCTGATATAAGGAATCCATAAAGCCATCCTCGAGACTTCTTTCGATGATTTCCTTTATCTCATTCATTCCCTCGCCGTTCTGAGCGGAAGCTTCAATTATCTTTATTGCATCTGCAAGAAGCTCATTTTCGGAAAAGGCACTTCTGCGTTTTTCTCTCTCTGACTTGTTAAGCTTGTCACATTTTGTAAGCACACAGATAAAGGGATATCCTGCCTCTGACAAAAAGCCGAGCATAGTTCTGTCATCCTCCGTGGGCTCGTGGCGCATATCAAGAAGCTGAACCACAAGTCTTATATCTCTGTCGGATGCAAAATATGCCTCCATAAGCTCACCCCAACGGCGTCTTTCCGCATCGGGCCGCTTTGCATAGCCGTAGCCGGGAAGGTCGGCTATGCGCACATCGTCAACAAGAAAGAAGTTTATTGTTGTGGTTTTTCCGGGTACTCCCGAAACTCTCGCAAGATTTTTTCTGTTAAAGAATTTGTTTATAAGGGAGGATTTTCCTACGTTTGACTTGCCCGAAAAAACGATTTCGGGCAGTGATGAATCCCGAAGCTGGGATGCAGTTCCGAAGGAAGCCTCAAATTT
>JAZOOE010000122.1:0-3320 GCA_045654865.1 Acutalibacteraceae bacterium
ACTCGCGAATAGATTTTTCATCTTCAGCTATGAGAATTCGTTTCATACAAAAATCCATCCTTAAAAATCATATAATAAACTGTTTACGTAAGCTTCGGTTATACTCATAGACTCACCTTTGGCAGAAACAGTAATCAGATATTCCGAATCATTTCTGTCTGTCAGAAAACCGTCACCGAGCAAAAGATGATCGTTATCTGAATTTTTATTTACTGCAATAGAAAAAACAATATTGTTTTCTTCATCAGAATCCTTAAGTCTTACCTGTGTTACATTATTTACTTCATCGTAAACAATGTAATAACTCGAATACAAGTCATCAAGTTTAAGCATAAAGCCATCAATTTCATTAATAAAAAATTTACCTAATGAACTGAACACACCGTCTGAATAAGAATACCACTCAGCAAACATCAGCTGCATGGGCGAACTCCCCTCTGCGGCAACAGAATAAGAGTCATCAGCGGTCAAGTTAAACGGCAAATCACAATACCCGTCATTATCGACATCGGTCGCGAAAAATTCATATGAGCGTTTCGTGAGCTGAGTTACCGATACTCCTTCGTGATCAGGACTAAACAAGGCTCCTGTATCGTTATCATAAACCAGCATTTCTGTAAAAACAGAACTTGAGGGCGAAACACATTCAAAGTAAAATCGAACGTCATTGTCTTCTTTTTCAAAGCTATACTGAAGTATAGATGTTATTTCACCCTGCAAGGCAATTTCGCTTATAGGAACAAAATTTTTCTCTGATTCATTATAATCAATGAGTCTTGCACTTAATCTGTACGGTTCGGATGAATCAGAATAATACAAATACAGCAGTTCATTTGCGTCGTCATTATCCGTATCAATAAACAAACAATCAGAAATCTGTATGGTTGCAATTGAAGCAACAGCATTCTCGGCGGCGCTGATCAATGAAGACACTCTGTAAAAGGACAAGTTTTTCTCCTTCTTTGAA
This sequence comes from Acutalibacteraceae bacterium, assembly GCA_045654865.1. Lineage (GTDB taxonomy): Bacteria > Bacillota > Clostridia > Oscillospirales > Acutalibacteraceae > RUG806. The sequence continues at coordinate 968 of JAZOOE010000122.1, forward strand.
TCATCAAGTGACCATACAACTGCTATTTCAGTGCTTCGGGTTGAATCGATGTTGCAAAAATCAACCCTATACACCTCAGTACCGGCGCCCGTAATATCAGCGACAGAATACCATTCGTTATTTTTCTGACTTAATAAATGCATATGTACGACAGAAGAATTGGCGTTTAATGCATAAAAGACTACAGCTTCATCATTGCCGTCAAAATTAAGATCAAAGAAAATGTAAGAAGTTCTGTACTCACCTGCAATAGGAGCATACAGAGATATATCACTGCCTACAGTTTCCTCAAAAGCTGCCTGAAGGGCAGCATTCTCGCCTGTCAGCTTCGGAGGTCTCAATAAGGATTCAGCCGAAAACAGGTCTATAAGAGAGCAACCGCTGAAGGCAAAAACAAGAAACACAACAAGAATAGCTGCCTTAAGATTTTTTACCTTCAACTGTAAACACTCCTTTATTTAACTTCTATTTCAATGGTGTAAGTGCCGTGCACCCAACTGTCGGTCAATGTTCGTAAAACGATTTTTGCAGGTATCTGATGGATACCGGGGGTTAATTCAACGTTATCAAAAACCGGCACGGCATAAGCTGAGTTTTTATCAATATTCATAACTGATGCGGCAGGTCCTACTATCTGAACAGACTCAACGGTAGTAGTCAGCACCGTAACTCCCTCGGGAACGTCAACTGAGGTTAAATCAACGGGAAGCCCTAACCATCTTTTAGACATTGAACTCATATCAATACTTACTGTGAAATTCTTGATTTCAGAAGAAATATTTGCATTCTCAACAATGATTTTATTGTACGTGTTGTTGATCTGACAAAAATCTATTGTACCGATAAGAATCTTATTGTTGTCATCTATCTGGGCCTCTCCTGCTCCCGTCTGAACGGAAACATCAATCTGAGAGGGATAAACGCTGTATTCAATACCCTCGCTTCTGTAAGCCTGAGGAATTCCTATAAAGTCAACTGCTGTTTCATAGGTTCCAACCTTACAGATGGGGATTGTAACATAAACAGGCTCGGAAAGGGCTATTGTACAATTTGAAAGATCAACGATACCGTTGGAGGACTCAGCAATTATATCTGCTTCAAAGCTTTCGGTAGCCGTAAGCTTTTTGTCGATTTCAACTACTGCCTTAACGGTAGTAATTTTTGAAATTTCACGAGACGGTCCGGAGATATCAATGGAATTCACACTGAGTCTCGGATTTTCTCTTATGAATCCTTCCTCCAGTTCATAACCCTCAAGCTCATTGATTTCTTCATTAACCGCAAAGGTCTTTGTGATTCTCTCATCAAATGAAACCTTGATACTGCTTGCGGAAACGTTTACGACCTCAACATTGCCGGAATTATTGCCGACTATTACGGCAGTAACGGGCAGATCATAAGTTCCTGCCGCAGCAACTGCAGAGCAGGATGCAGTAACATTAATGTTACTACTGTCAAAACTCTCGGAATTAATTATGTAACTGAAGCCTTTAACCGTAACGTCAACAAAATAATCCTGCTGACCGAACATATCAAGTCCGTTATTTTGCGCAACACTTTCTGTCAGATTAACGTTAACCTTAATGTTTGTGAACACTTTTTCTGTTTCAGTAGTCTGAGAAACAGAAACAAACGTCCAGAATACGATTGCGACAATAAGTGACATCAAAAAAACAAACTTGTTATTAGACATCAAATAAGAGAATGATATCTTTTTGCTGACTGCAGCTTCCTTATTCTTGCTCATCATTTTCAGCCCCCTCATTAGTTATTCTGTTATCTGTTGCTTCTTCCTCTTCAAAGGGAGCTTCTATAGCAACGTCACCAGGCTGTTTTTCTTCAACCGGCATTTCAGCAGGATCTGAAGCCTCAACAACCTCCTCCTTTGCCGCTTCATCGATGATTTCAGCTCTTTTTTCCTTCTTCTGGAAAATTTTATTCTTTGATGATTTAGGATTCAAAAGAAGGCTGCCCAGCTTTTCTCTGAGCTGACTGTCAGTAAGTCCTCTAATGAGCTTTCCGTCAACAGCAAGAGAAATAATACCTGTTTCTTCACTTGTTACAACTACTACGGCATCCGAATTAAGACTTACCTCAATAGCGGCCCTGTGACGTGTACCAACGTTTTCTGTAATATCACGGTCATTCTTCATAGGAACAACACATCTTGCAGCAACAACCCTGCCGTCCTTAATGACAACAGCACCGTCATGTAAAGGTGCTTTCGGATAGAAAATACTGCAGATCATTTCGAATGTTGTTTCGGAATCAATTGAAACTGCATGCTTGGTAAGATCTCCTAACAGTGATTCTCTCTGAAAAATAATCAGCGAGCCAACCTTGCTTCTGCTCA
>JAZOOE010000123.1:0-2926 GCA_045654865.1 Acutalibacteraceae bacterium
TGCACCTACGGGAAAGGTTCTTCCCAAGTCGGAAATCGAAGAAATAATCAGATCAAATCCCGACAACGTTGTACTTATAGATGAAGCCTATGTGGATTTCGGGGCAGAAAGCGTAGTGGATCTGGTTGATAAATATAATAATCTTCTTGTTGTGCAGACTTTTTCAAAATCCCGTTCAATGGCAGGTGCAAGACTCGGCTTTGCATTTGCAGATGAAGAAATAATAAAGGATCTCGAGAAAATAAAATATTCCACAAATCCCTATAATCTTAACCGACTTACTCAGCTTATGGGTGTCAAGGCTCTTGAGGAGCAGGAATATTATGATAATAATTGCAGAATAATTGCGGAAAACCGCGAATTTACCGTTGCCGAGCTTGAAAAGTGCGGCTTCAGTGTGATTGAATCAAAGGCAAACTTTATTTTTGCAAAGCACGAAAAAATCAGCGGTGAAAGAATATATCTCAGACTTAAGGACAAGGGTGTTCTTATAAGACACTTTACGTCGGAAAGAATTAAGGATCATAACCGTATTACAATAGGAACAAGAGAACAGATGCAGATTCTTGTTGAGAAAATCAAAGAGATTATAAAGGAGGAAGAGTGATGAGAAAAGCTGAAATTATAAGAAAAACCGCAGAAACCGATATTATTCTGAAGCTTGATATAGACGGTATCGGCAAGGGTGAAATTGATACGGGATGCGGCTTTCTTGACCATATGCTCACCCTTTTTTCAAAGCACGGAAGATTTGATCTTACGGTAAAGTGCAAGGGCGATACACAGGTTGACTATCATCACACCGTTGAGGATATTGGTATTGCTCTCGGCAGTGCCTTTGCTGAAGCTCTTTTCGATATGAGGGGTATAAAAAGATATGCGGACATAATTCTTCCTATGGATGAATCTCTGATTCTTGTCGCAACAGATGTTTCCGGTAGAGGCTATCTTCAGTTTGATGCTGTAATGCCGACTCAGAGGGTAGGCGATTTTGATACTGAGCTTTGTGAAGAATTTTTCCTTGGCTTTGTAAGAAAAGCAGGTGTTACTCTTCATATTAAAAAGCTTTCCGGCACAAACAGCCATCACGTAATCGAGGGTATTTTCAAGGCATTCGGCAGAGTAATGAATGCCGCCTGCGATATCGATGAAAAATATAAGGATGAAATTCCCTCGACCAAGGGAATGTTAGTATGAGAAAGGATTTCTGTATTTTATGATAGCAATAGTTGATTACGGTGTCGGAAATCTGTTTTCTCTCCGTTCATCCTTCAAGGCAATCGGTGCAGATGCCGTGTTTACGTCAGATGAAAAGGTTATAAGGGATGCTGACCGTATAATTCTTCCCGGCGTCGGCGCATTCGAGGATGCAGCCAAAAAGCTTAATAACATGGGGCTGGGTGAGATTGTTGTATCTCAGGTAAAAAGCGGAAAGCCGCTTCTCGGAATTTGTCTCGGAATGCAGCTTCTGTTTGAAAAAAGCTATGAATTCGGTGTTTATGACGGACTTTCTTTGATTCCCGGAAGCATTGTTTCCTTTGAAGGAAAAATAAATCCTGAGCTTAAAATTCCCGAAATCGGTTGGAATGAATTGACGCTTAACAAGGATTCTCTTTTGTATAAGGGTTTTTCGGGAGGAGAATTTGTATATTTTGTGCATTCCTATTTTGCCGAGTGCGACAGCCGATACGTCTCCGCTTTTTCCGAATATGATATAGATTTTCCTGCATCGGTTGAATACGAAAATGTGTTCGGCTGTCAGTTCCATCCCGAAAAAAGCGGTAAGGTGGGACTTAAGATTCTTGATAATTTCTGTAAGGCAGGCTTTGGATTATGATAATTTTACCCGCCATTGATTTGTTTGATAAAAAGGCAGTCCGTCTTTTCAAAGGCGACTATGCCCGTATGACCGTATATTCCGATAATCCCGTTGAAATTGCAGAGAATTTCAAAAATGCAGGGGCTCAGTTTATTCATCTGGTTGATCTTGAGGGAGCGAAGGACGGTACCACTCCTAATATTGACGTTGTGGAAAAAATTATAAAGCAGACGGGGCTCAGGGCTGAAATAGGCGGCGGAATAAGAAGTAAGGAGACGCTTGAGAAGTATCTTTCTATCGGAGTTTCTCGTGTGATCCTCGGAACAGCCGCTGTTACCGATCGGGAATTTCTTTTATGGGCAGTTGAAAAATACGGAGATAAAATTGCTGTAGGCGCAGATATCAAGGATGGTTTCGTAGCAATAAAGGGATGGCTTGAGAAGTCTGAGATAAGGTGCGAGGATTTCTTTGCAGATATGCAATCCGTCGGAGTAAAAACAATTATCTGTACCGATATTTACAAAGATGGCGCTATGCAGGGGACTAACCGAGAACTGTATAAGGAGCTGTCGGGAAAATTCAATATTGATATAGTTGCTTCGGGCGGTGTCAGCAGTATTGACGACATAAAGGCACTTCGTGAAATGAACCTTTACGGTGCAATCGTCGGGAAAGCATACTATATAAAAGCGATTGATCTCGGACAGGCAATCGAGCTTGCACGATAAGGAGAAAATATGATAACTAAAAGAATAATTCCCTGTCTTGACGTAAAGGACGGCAGGGTAGTAAAGGGCGTTAATTTCAAATCTCTCGCAGACGTTAACGATCCCGTAGGACTTGCTTCATACTACAGTGATAACGGTGCGGATGAGCTTGTTTTTTATGATATAACCGCTTCCGCAGAGGGAAGACAGCTGTTTACCGACATTCTTCAAAGAGTTGCTTCAACCGTTTTTATACCGCTTACCGTGGGTGGTGGTATTAATACCGTAGCAGATTTTGACAGAGTGCTTAAATCAGGTGCCGATAAGGTAAGCGTAAACTCGGGTGCTATCAGAAATCCCGAGCTTATAAGAGAAGCTGCACGTCTTTACGGCAGTCAGT
>JAZOOE010000124.1:0-7405 GCA_045654865.1 Acutalibacteraceae bacterium
CGGGGCTCACCGTTTCCGGGGGTATAGCCTCCCTGAACGCACTTAGTTTCTATTCTTCTTTCACTCATAGATCTTTTATATCCTTTCAACTCTGAATATATATTCTTTATTTTCTTCAGCCTTAAATCTTGTAATATTATCAGTCAAATCGGTTTTGACAGCACTATCACCGTCAAAAACACAGTAAGCTCCCTTTAATGCAACGTTTCCTCCAACAAGACTTTTGAGCTTACCGCACAGTAGCTTTCCGTTATCCCAGCTAAAGGATACCTCCGTATTGCCTCTTGCAAGAAGACGCTCAACACTTCCCTTTTTCCAGTATGAGGGCAACGCAGGAAGAATATGAATAAGAAAAGCACCGTCATCAGTTTTTATATGGCTTTGCAGAAGCATTTCGCATATACCCGCAGCAGCACCGAAGTTACCGTCAATCTGAAAAGGCGGATGCGCATCAAATAAATTGGGATAAACACCACCGCCACCGCTGTATCTCATAATGAGACCATCACGGACAGGCCTTAACAAGCGACTGATAAGCCTGAACGCGTGATCACCGTCAAGAAGACGTGCAAAGAAATTAATCTTCCATGCAAGACTCCAGCCGGTGCCGTCATCACCGCGTATTTCAAGAGTTTTTCTGCAGGCATCCGCAAGCTCAGGAGTCTTTTCGGGTGAAAGCATCGTTCCGGGATGCAAACCATATAAATGGGAAACGTGTCTGTGATGAATTTCGGGCGCATTAAGATCCCAATCCCCTTCCCATTCGCACAGCTGTCCTTCTTTTCCGATCTGAAGCGGCAATAATTCCTCTCGCAAAGATAACAGTTTATCTCTGAGCTCTTCATCCCTGCCGAGAATATTACAAATTTCGATCATATCAGTAAAATTCTCATAAAGCATTTCAATATCCATTGCTGTACCCTTGCAAACCCATCCTTCAATTCCGTCATCATCACGGAATGTATTCTCAGGTGAAGTTGCAGGATTAGTAAGCAGATGACCGTTTTCGTCACGGAAAAGAATGCTGATGTTAAACAGACAATTTTCTTTCAATACATCATAAAATCTCAAAAGCATCTGCTTATCGGAGGTGAAGTTATAATATTCAACAAGATGCTTACAAAGCCAGGCACCACCCAACGGATATTGAGACCAACCGCCACCCCAGCCGGGAGAAGTCCAAAGCCACGGATTGGAAATAGTATACAATGTCCATCCGGGAGCATCATAATATGCTTTTGCTGTCTTAGAACCGTTTTCCGGCAGAGCACAAATAAATTTCGCAAAGGGCTCGGTACACTCAATTATGTTTGCAGGACCCGCACACCAATAATTCATCTGTACGTTAATATTAGTATGATAATCACAATGCCAGGGGGCTTTATAATCCTTGCACCACAAGCCCTGAAGATTCGCAGGAAGCATATTGTTTTCTCTGCTGCAGCAAATAAGGAGATATTTGCCGTAATTAAACAGCAGTTCCACCAAGCCGTTATCGTATTGCTTTTTTGCAAAAAGCTTAAGTCTGTCAGGCAAGGCAACAGATTCAAATGCACTGTCACCACCGAGAGATATTGAAGATCTGTTATAAAGTCTTCTGTAGTCTGAAATGTGCTGCTCCTTTATTGAGTCATAATCGCAAAGATTGATAGTCTCAATGATTTTTGAGCACTTAGCTTCGGGAGCTTCTCCCTTAAAATTCTTGGATGAATCCAAAACGTAATCTGTAGCAGCCGTATAGCAAATCAATACGGATTCACAATTCCTCACACAAAGAGCATCTCCGTTTCTCTGAACAGTTCCGCCTGTCGGAAGAAGTTTCATTCGGGCTGCAAAAGCAATATGATCACTATTACCGTCGCAATGCCCCGAGAAAGAAAAGCCATTATCGGTAGTCTCAAATTTTTCTATATTTTCAAGCTCGTAGGTAATATCAAAATTAAGGAATTCCTTCTCAGATGCCTCAATTTTCACAAACAAAGCGTCATTGACCGCAGAAGAAAAATATTCTCTGTTGATTCTGACATTTCCGACAAGAAAAGTATCACGGCAAACAGCATCAGCAACATCAAGACAACGTCTGAAATCTGTGATTTTACAAAGCTTTTTTGTAAAACGGAGCTTCATTTCTCCGAAAGTCTGATAGGAACCAGAATATGCCCCCTCAAAACCGCCGCCGTTATTGATAAATTCTTTATCCATAAGCCGAGCAGCCTCAGAGTATTTCTTAGCACAAATAAGTTTCCTGAGCTCGGGAAGGTATTTAAATGCTTCTGCCTTATCGGCATTTTCATATTTTTCTCCGTTCCACATAGTTATTTCGTTCATCTGGAGCACAAGCTCCTTAGTGCCTGAATAAACCATGGCACCCAGACGTCCGTTACCTATCGGAAGGGCTTCCGTCCAAACACGGGCGGGCTTATTGAAACGTAAAGTATTATTCATATTATCACATCCTCGCAATATAATATCACCTATTTGCAGTTATGTCAATTAACATATAAAAGATTTCATCTTAATATGTAGTTCAAATAATTTGGCAACGTTATTGTAATTCGGTCACCGGATGTGTTATTATAATAAAAAATTTAGTGGGAGTACAGCTTATGACAACACAGAGATATCTCAAGCAAATAGACGAAGTTATAGCAAACGGCAAATATAAAGACAATTGGTCATCCCTTTCTCATCATAAGGTTCCCGATTGGTATATGAACGATAAATTAGGTGTTTTTATACATTGGGGAATCTATTCTGTACCTGCCTTCGGCAATGAATGGTATTCAAGAGGTATGTATGACAAGAATGCACGTGAATTTGAACATCACAGAAAAACATACGGCGACCAGAAGACCTTCGGATATAAGGATTTCATTCCGATGTTCCGTGCAGAAAACTTTGATGCAAAGGCATGGATCGAGCTTTTCAAAAAATCCGGCATCAGATACGTTATGCCTGTCGCAGAGCACCACGACGGTTTTGCAATGTATGAAACGGAATTCAATCGTTGGAACGCAAAGGACATGGGTCCGTGTCGGGATGTAGTGGTAGAACTGAAAGACGAATGCGAAAAACAGAATCTCGTGTTCTGTGCATCAACTCATCGTGCCGAACACTATTTCTTTATGAACCCCGGCAGACTTTGCGACAGCGACGTGAACGATGAAAAGTATGCTGATTTTTACGGCCCCGCAGTATACTCGGAGGCACTTGATCCCGAAATAATACATATTACCACAGCAGATACCTATGCCGAGGGAGCAAGCGTCGAATGGCTTGAGGATTGGCTGGTTCGAACCTGCGAAATCATTGACAAATATAAACCCTCAGTGCTTTATTTCGACTGGTGGATACACAATCACAGCTTCAAGCCCTATCTGAAAAAGCTGGCCGCTTACTTCTATAACCGAGCAGATGAATGGAGAAAAGAGGTTACCATAAATTACAAGCACGAGGCATTCCCTCCAACCGTTGCAACCTTTGACGTTGAAAGAGGCGCTCTTACAGGCATCTCCCCGATATACTGGCAAACAGACACGGCAATCGGCAAGCATTCCTGGGGATATCGCGCCGATAATGAATATAAAAGCTCGCGTCAGGTTATATGCGATCTTATTGATATAGTTTCAAAAAACGGAAATCTTCTTATTAACATCGGTCCCAAGGCAGACGGTACAATAACAGAAGAGGAAACAAAAGTTCTTCTTGACATCGGCGAATGGCTTAAAATTAACGGTGACGGAATTTACGGCACGACGTACTGGAAACAGTTCGGCGAAGGTGAAATCAACGCAGAAGAAGGATTTTTCAAGGACGGAGACGAAAAGAAATTCACCTGCAACGATTTCAGATTTACATATAAAAATTGTAATCTTTACGTATTTCAAATGCGTCCGTCCGATACTGCAATAATTAAATGCCTCAGAAAGAAGCCCGAACATGACTTTCTTATTGAGGATATTGAGCTTCTCGGAAGCAGCATCAAGCCCGAATTTACAAGGGACAATGAATCCCTTACAATCAAAACAAGCGGCACCGAAAAGGATGGTCTGCCGATATGCTATAAAATTTCAATAGGATGATCAGATTATGAAAACTTACGGAACATATTTTCAGAACGATACTGTCTTACCTATAAAGTATGGTGAGATCAATCTAATTAATCCCTTTCGTCAGATTCTTCGCGGAGAACCGAAAAAAGAAGGCATCGCGGCGTATCCTATTTTTCAGGGCTTCTGCGGAACGGATTACGAGCTTATGAAAATGGGAAAAGCCCGCAAGCTTTCCGCAAAATTTCCCGAAGGAGAAAACCGCCTTATAAACGGACACGAGGGTGTAGTATGGGTTCCCGACGAAAACAGATTCGCCATAGTTCTCATTCGAGGCGGCGACAGCTATGATCCGACAAGATACACAGAAGACGAATCATATTTCGAATACGGATGCGATAAAGCCGACGGTCTTTTCTGTGATAAGAATTATTTCAATCCCGATATGCTTCTGAAGCTCCCCGAAAAATACGGTAACGCTGAAAAATTACCGTTATCCGTAGCAAAAAAGCTCTCGTTTGCCGACCCCTACGCTTGTGCAATTTTTCAACTGGAAAGAATGGAGGACTTGGGAGAAGCGCAGAATTTCAGAGTTGAAATGGCAAAAAGAAAATGCTCTGAGGAACAAGCGAGAGCCTTTGCAAAGGAAGCTATTTTTTCAAAAACAGTAATTTTCGGACTTGGTATGACAGGTCTGTTTATATCTGATCAGATAAGAAGAAATCATCCTTCTGCACAGATTCTGTTTATCGGCAGAAGTGATGAAGGCTGTAAAAAAGTCACATTTTCAAAAGAAATAGTCGGAGCCGAGTATCTTTGCACATCAGGTCTCAACGAAGCAGAAACAGCACAAAAAATCATTGAAATGCTCGACGGTCGCGCAACAATGTTTATCGGAACAAGCGGAACAAACGTCGAACACTCAGTTGCATTTGAACACAAAGCACTCGGATGCAACGGTGTTTATAACAGCTTTTCATTGGGGCCCACGGTAAGCTATGATACAATGCCCTTCGGCTTTGAAAATCATCTTATATTTGCCTCAATCAATTTCCGCCGCGAGCATATGGAAAAAGCCATAGATGTTCTCGTTGATTCACGATATGATGAGGTTGTTGAGCTTATTGATAAAGAAGAGTTTATTGCCGATCCTCTTGATGCATACGAGAATAAAATCTTCTGCAAGGGCGCTCCCTTGAAAACTGCTGTCATTTGGAATGAAAATTATATAAACAAGGATGAATAAAATTATGAAAGCTATTGTTATCCCTAATCCCAATGAAATTGAAATTAGAGATATCCCCATGCCTGCTGTCAAGGACGGAGAGGCACTCTTAAAGGTTAAATACGTAGGAATTTGCGGTGCTGACGTAGCATCTTTCACGGGTAATCAGCCCTTTACTACATATCCGAGAATCCCCGGACACGAATTCTCAGCAGAAATTGTATCTGTTCCCGAAAATGACAAAGGACTGAAAGTCGGAGACATAGTTACATGCAATCCCTATTTTAACTGCAACGAATGCTACAGCTGCAAAAGAGGCTTTGTAAATTGCTGTACAGATAATCAGACTATGGGGGTTCAGCGCGACGGCGCCTTCTGCGAATATATTTCTATGCCCATTGAAAGAATTTATCCCGGAAAAGGCATTTCAGCCAAAGAGCTGGCTCTCATTGAACCTTTTTCTATTTCACAGCATGCAATCACAAGAGCCGCAATCAAGGAATCCGATACGGTGCTTATCGTGGGTGCCGGACCTATCGGACTTTTTGCTCTTCTTGCCGCTAAACTGAAATGCAAAAAAATTGCCGTTGCAGATATTCTCGATAACAGACTTGAGCTCGCAAAGGCATACGGTGCCGATGCAGTTGTCAACACTAAAAAGGAATCCATCGAAGAATTTACCGCTAATTTCACAGACGGCAATGGCTTTGACGTATGCATTGAAGCTTGCGGAGCCCCCGAAACATTTTTAACCTGTATTGATAGCGCAGCCTTTGCCGCTGATATAATTCTTATCGGAAACGGTAAGCGTGAAACAAGCTTCAATCATTCAATCATTCTGAAAAAGGAGCTTAACATTCACGGAAGCAGAAATGCACTTAAGGATGATTTCCTTAAAAATATTGATGCCGTTGCAGAAAACAGAGCTGACGTTATGAAAATGGTCAGCAATGTTTACGATATGGATAAAGCGCTTGATGCATTCAGGGCATTGGCTAACAATGACGGCACTCTCGCCAAGCTTCTGATAAAAATAGGTGATTAAAATGAATGAAACTATTATTCAATTCGGCGAAGGAAATTTTCTCAGAGGATTCTTTGACTACTTCCTCGACGCAATGAACAAAAATGGGCTTTACTCCGGAAAGGCGGTTGTGATACAACCTCGGGAGGGCGGAAAATGTGAGCTTCTTAATCAACAGAATTGCAAATACAATCTCTATCTCAGAGGTATTGACGGTGCTCAGATCAGAACTGAGCATCACCTGATAGAATCAATCTCAAGAGGCATCGATCCTTATAAAAGCTTTGAAGAGTTTATGGCACTCGCTGAAAATCCCGATTTCAGATTCATAGTATCAAACACTACGGAAGCAGGCATCAGCTTTGATGAAAGCTGCTGTTTTACCGACACTCCTTGCAAGGGCTTCCCTGCTAAGCTGACACAGCTTTTATTCAGAAGATACAAAAACAATCTTGACGGATTCATTTTTCTCCCGTGTGAGCTGATAGACCGCAATGCAGACAAGCTTAAGGAATGTATAATCAAATATGCAAAGCTCTGGCAGCTTGATAAGGGCTTCATAAATTGGATTGAGACAAAAAACATATTTGCAAATACTCTCGTTGACAGAATTGTAACAGGATACCCCGCTGATGAAGCTGTCGAGGCTCATCCCGACGATAAATTTTTAAATACAGCCGAGCTCTTTCATTTATGGGTAATTGAAGGAAATTTTGAAAATGAATTACCTCTCAAGGAAAGCGGATTTAACGTAATATGGACTGATGATGTAACTCCGTACAAAAAAATTAAGGTTCGCATCCTCAACGGTGCACATACATCACTTGTAGCAGGAGCGCTACTTTCAGGTATAAATACCGTAGGTGAAGCCCTTGAAGACAAAACCACATCAGAATTTCTTTCAAAATGCGTAAGAAATGAAATTCTGCCGACTATGGGTGAAGACGAAGAAAGCTGTAGTTTTGCAGAAAAAGTATTCGACAGATTTCGAAATCCCTTTATCAGTCACAAGTGGCGTTCCATCGCATTGAACTCTGTCAGCAAGTTTTCTGTAAGAGTGCTCCCTAAAGTCGGATCGTAGCCATGTCGTTCTGTGGGCCAAGGAGT
>JAZOOE010000125.1:0-7141 GCA_045654865.1 Acutalibacteraceae bacterium
GTTCATATTTTTCTTATGCCGCAAAGCAGTATCCCGAAATGAAGCTTACAGAAAAGCATCCTTATATCAGAAGCCGGATTGATCAGGAAAACGTTGCATTTTCATTTGCCGATGAAAACTTTGACGTTGCTGTTCTTGAGCTTCCCTACATTTTCGGTACTCAGCCCGGAAGAAAGCCTGTTTGGGTTATTCTTATTGAACAGATCAAGATGATGGACAAGCTTCCTTGCACAATGTATCCCGCAGGCGGCACAGCAATGCTTACCGTTCGTCAGGTTGGTGAGGTTATCGTTGGTGCGGCTGAAAAGTCAAAGGGTGCTACTGCTTGGCCTATCAGTATGTATAACATGGATTGGAAGAAATTCCTTAAGATCGTTTATGCAGCAAGAGGAATGGGCAATAACAGAAAGATTATCAGCATTCCTCCCTGGATGATGAGAATGGGACTCGGCGGAGTTAAAAAGGAATATGCCGAAAAGGGTATTGAGAGCGGTATTGACGTTGACGGTCTTGCAGATATTATGGATATAAACCTTTTCATCGACAGAAAATATAGTGTAGAGCTTGGTGCAACTGAGGATGATATCGAGTCTGCTATCACTGATTCTATCAAGGTAAGCCAGGCAGTTTATGACGGAACTGCAAAGCTTCTTGAAATGAAGGGCGAATAATTCCGTATTTGACAATAAAACTTAAAAATATTATAATTAATGCTGTGAAAAAACGAAGTTTTTTTGCAGCATTAATTTTTGTGGTAAAGCAGATTAAAAATTACAAGCAGCATAATTTATCTTATTTTGGGTATTTTTGCTTTACCTGATTCAATGGGGTTTATTTATGAAAGGATATACGTTTCCTTGCGCTGTTGCAAAAAAATGCGGCGGTTGTCAGTTGACAAATATGACTTATGAGCAGCAATTGAGCTTTAAGCAGGCAAAAGCAATAAAATTACTGGGCAGATTTTGCCGTGTTGACGAAATAATAGGTATGGAAGAGCCGTATCATTACAGAAATAAAGTTCAGGCGGCGTTTGGTCAGACTAAGGGCGGAATGATAATATCTGGAGTTTATCAGTCGAGCACTCATAATATTGTTAAGGTTGATGCTTGTCTTATTGAAGATAAAAAAGCTGATGAAATTATTGTAACCATACGAGAGCTGTTAAGCTCTTTCAGATTATCCGTATATAATGACAAAAACGGTAAAGGCTTTTTACGTCACGTTCTTGTTAAGCGTGCATTCGGAACAGGTGAGATAATGGTTGTTCTTGTTACGGGCGCTTCCGAATTCAAATCTAAGAATAACTTTTGCAAGGCGCTTTTGGAGCGCCATCCTGAAATTACAACTATAGTTCAGAACGTCAATAATAATTTCACAAGTCTTGTTCTCGGCGAGAAGCAGGTGGTTTTATACGGAGACGGGTATATTACTGATGAATTAATGGGATTTAAATTCAGAATTTCTCCGAAGGCTTTTTATCAGATAAATTATCAGGGAACGCAAATTCTTTACGGAAAAGCTCTTGAATTTGCTGAAATTAACAAGGATGACGTCGTTATGGATGCATATTCAGGCGTGGGAACCATCGGTATAATTGCATCAAAATTTGCTAAAGAGGTTATCAGTGTTGAATTAAACAAGGACGCTGTTAAAGACGCGAGGAAAAATGCCGCAATTAATAATCTGAGCAACGTTCGTTTTTTCTGCGCTGACGCAACTGATTTCTTGCTTGGTGCAGCAAAGGAAAATATTAAAATTGATGTGGTTCTTATGGATCCTCCGAGAGCCGGCAGTACAGTGGCATTTATGAAAAGTGTCTGCGAAATAATGCCTCGTAAGGTTGTATACGTGTCTTGTAATCCTGAAACGCTTGCGAGGGATCTTTTATATTTTTCCAAAAACGGATACAAGGTCAAAAAAATCCAACCTGTGGATATGTTTCCGCATACAGCGCACTTAGAAACGGTTGTTTTGCTTTCAAGAGATTCTGCGGTAAAAACAAAAAAATCAAAGTAATCATTTTTTTAATTCGAATTATAAAGGAGACTTGTTTATGCAGGGAATGACGAGAAGAGAAAGACAAATTACGGATATGGCTAAGGTTAAAGAAATATTTGATAGATCTTTGGTTTTGCATCTTGGTATGGTTGACGGCGATGAACCCTACGTTGTTCCGATGAATTACGGATATGAATTTATGGGTGATATTCCTGTTTTGTATCTACACGGTGCCAGAAGAGGTCGTAAGCTTGATATTATCAGCAAGAATAATAAGGTTTTCTTTGAAATGGAGTGTGACTTGCAGCCCTTTGAAGGCAATGTAGCATGTAAATACGGTATATCTTATGCTTCCGTTATGGGCTCGGGGAATGCGGTGATAGTTGAGGACGTTGAGGAGAAAAAGCATGCTCTCAGTGTTTTAATGAAGACACAGACCGGTAAGGATTTTGATTTTGATGATAAAATGGTAAGTGTTGTCAGTGTAATTCGTATTGACGTAAAAGAATTTACAGCAAAATTCCGACCTGCTCCCGAGCGTTCCGCGTAATTTTTGTAATTTTCGAAAACTAAGATATTTAAACTAAAAAAGTTCTTACGGCTAATTGAGCCGTGAGAACTTTTTTGTGTTTATGATCTATCTTAATATACTTGTTCTATTTTATGGCTGCTGTGCATATTATCTATCAAAAAGAGTTTTCGGAGGAATGTCAGATGAAGAATATTGATATTTACAGTGATATAGCAGAGCGAACGGGCGGGGATATTTACATAGGCGTGGTCGGTCCTGTAAGATCGGGAAAATCTACTTTTATAAAGAAATTCTGCGAACAGATGGTAATTCCGAATCTCCCTGCTGATATTTACAGAGAGAGAATGATAGATGAGCTTCCGCAATCCTCGGGCGGCAGAACAATTATGACTACCGAGCCGAAATTTATCCCTGAGCATGGTATAGAATTGAATATTGATAAATGTAAACTTAACGTTCGTCTTGTAGATTGCGTGGGTTATATTGTTCCGTCTTCTTTGGGGTATGTTGAAAATGATGAACCGAGAATGGTGAAAACTCCTTGGTTTGATGAAGAAATCCCATTTAATATGGCGGCGGAAATCGGAACAAAGAAGGTTATAACAGAGCACGCAACGATAGGTGTCGTAGTAACTACAGACGCCAGTATCAGCGATATTCCTCGTATAGAATATGAAGAAGCTGAAGAGCGTGTTATTAACGAGCTTAAGGATATCAGAAAACCTTTTGTGGTTATTCTCAATTGTATGTATCCGGAAAGCAACTCGGCAGCTACTTTGGCAGATGAGCTTTCCTTAAAATACGGAGTACCTGTAATTCCTTTGAATTGTCTTCAGCTTTCAGAAGAGCAGTTAAAAAATATTCTCGTAAGTGTTCTGTATGAGTTCCCCTTAAAGAAAGTTGCTGTTCATCTTCCATCTTGGATTTGCGGCGGAAACAATCGTGAACTTTCTGATGAATTGTTGCAATTGATCAATAATAACGGCAAGCAGCTTAAAAAAGTTTCTGACATTAATGAGTTCAATAACGCGGTAGCACGTTCAGAACTGATAGCGGATATCGATTTTGAAGAAATAGATTTGGGGAGCGGATGTGTTTCAGTTCGTGTTGTAATTGACAATTCAATCTTTTATGATATGCTGTCGGAAATTACCGAGACAAAAATAACAAACGAATATGATATGTTGAAAACAATACAGAAATATAAGGAAGTAAGCAAGAAATATGAACGGATCGAAAATGCACTTGAACAGGTAAATTTAACGGGATACGGTATTGTTATGCCAACTATAGATGAGTTAAGTCTCGAAGAGCCGGAAATTATGAAGCAGGGAAACAAATACGGTGTTCGATTGAAGGCGAGTGCGCCGTCAATACATCTGCTAAGGGCTGATATTAAAACTGAGGTTGCACCTATAGTTGGCAGTGAAAAGCAGAGCGAAGATCTCGTCAAGTATTTGTTGGATGGTTTCGAGGATGATCCTTCCCAGATCTGGTCATCAAATATTTTCGGTAAATCTCTTGATGAATTAGTTAATGAAGGCTTGAAAACAAAGCTGACTCATATGCCTAATGAAGCCCGTGGAAAACTACAGCAGACTCTCGAAAGAGTTATCAATGAGGGCTGTAACGGTTTGATTTGCATAATTATCTGATTTACGAATATAAAAGAAAATTGCCGTCATTTGTAGTGGTCTACAATGACGGCAATAAAGATATCAGCTCTCAATAAGCTTTTTGTATTCCTGTACCGGTATTTTATCACATTCTTCATTGAATTCGTGACCTGCATGTCCTTTTATCCATTCAAATTTGACATTGTGAATCTGTAGTAACTCGTTCAGCTGCTTCCATAATTCGGGATTGAGCACGGGCTTGCCGTCACTTTTTTTCCAATTCTTTTTTATCCAGTTTTCGAGCCATCCTTTGTTGATTGCATCACACACGTATTTTGAATCGGAAACAACAGTTACGACACACGGTCTTGTGAGGGCACTCAGACCTTTTATTACACCCATAAGCTCCATTCTGTTATTAGTTGTATTCTGTTCTGCGCCTGAGATAATTTTTTTGTGTTGCCCGTATATCAGAATTGCGCAATATCCGCCGGGACCGGGATTGCCTGAGCAAGCACCGTCAGTATATAAATTAACCTTATCCATCTGTTATGTTTCTCCGTTTTTTACAATGATAACATTTTTTTTCGTTCAATTCAATTCACTTTGATTAAAATAACATTTTTTCGTAAATAATAATTAAAAAATTAGAGGGAGAGTTATATGAAAGCTGTAATAATGTGCGGAGGAAAGGGAAGTCGGTTAAGACCTCTTACGGAAAATGTTCCTAAACCCATGATAAAGGTATTGAATAAGCCTGTTATTGATATCATTTTGAATAAGGTTGCAGAGCTCGGAATAAAGGATATTTATCTATCTCTCGGGTATCTTGCAGATGAAATAGTAGAATATTGCAAAGGTTCGGAAATTAATTCTGATATTCATTATTGTTATGAAAAATCTCCGTTAGGCACAGCGGGCGGTGTGAAAAATTGTATTAACAACACTAACGATGATATATTAGTTCTCAGCGGAGATAATATATTTGATATAGATATTGGGGGATTTATTTCTTTTTTCAAGGATAATAATTGCATTGCAGCTATTTGCGGTGTGAAAGCTGATGATCCGAGGGAATACGGAACAGTGGTGTGTGAAGAAAACGGAAAAATTATTTCTTTTATAGAAAAGCCGACGTGGGAGCAGGCTAACAGCTTTCTTGTCAATACAGGAATTTATCTGATAAAGGGTAAGCTGTTAAATGATATACCTGATAATGCGATCAGTGATTTTGCTTCAGATGTTTTTCCGCATCTTTTGAAAACTGGTGAAAAATTCTATTGCTATCAAACGAATGCATATTGGGGAGATATGGGGGAGGCTTCTGCATTAAAAAGAATAACGAGAGATATTCTTGACGGAAAATGCACTGTAAAAGATGCGGAGGGTATATTTTATCGCACTAATACCGTTATCGGTGAAAACGTAGTAATTAATGCACCGTGCTTGATAGCAAATGATGTAAGCTTTGGCAAAGATTGTATTATAGGCCCGTACACCGTTTTGGGTTCAGGATGTGTTATAGAAGGCAGGTCACAGATAATTCAAAGTATTCTCGGAGAGGAATGTCTGATAGGAGAGAATTCGCAGATTGCTGATTCTGTTCTCGCCGACAGGGTTTGTCTTTCGGATAACTGTGTGATTGAAGAAAACTGTGTGTTGGGAGATTCTGTTTTTATAGGCAGATTTTCTCGAGTTTTATCGGGAAACAGAATTTGGCCCGGAAGAAGGATCCCTGATGAATTTCTTGTTTCCTCCGATATGCATTTCGGAGCACCCGTAAATCTGAATTTTGATATCTTCGGTGTTAAAGGAAAAGCATACGAGGCTTTTTCTTTGGACGATGCTTTGACGCTGGGAAAAGCAATTGCCAGTGAGCCGGATATAAAGCGTATCGGTATCGGAACAGATGGTTCGGTGGTTGCCGAGCATTATAAGAATTGTACGGCTTCGGGTATCTCGGTTTGCGGTTCAGAGTGCTTTGATTACGGTACTATGTTCAAAAGTCAGGCTCATTTCTTCGCAGCTTTTTCGTCCTTGGACTTTTTTATTTTTATATGCAAGGATGAAGATATTATAAGTTTTTCATTTTTCGGCTTTCAGGGGCTTCCCGTTGCTTCCAAAACCGCAAGAAGTATCAGCAATAATTGTAAATTTGCGGCTTATAAATTTGAAGCTGTAAAGAATTGCTCTGAGGTTATTCCGTCTGATTATCTTTCCTCTATTTATTCTTCGTACGTTAAGGGAATATTAGGTAAAAATACATCCGGTATAAAAATCAGCATTGAATCCGATAATAAGCTTATTAGGGACACGGCCGGTGAAATTTTTACAGAATATCTCAGTGAAAACGTTGCCTCGGATAAAAGGTGTATGTATTTTTTGTTTAATAAGAACGTATCTGAAATGTACGTTGTGTACGGTAACGGTATTTTTTCGGGGGAACGTTTAATAAGTCTTGTTTGTGAATTAGAGCTTTCAAGCGGCAGAGATATAATTATTCCTGAAGATTTTCCGAGCTTTATTGAGGACTATCAAAGAGATTGTTCGGGTAAGGTATTTCGAGTATACGACAAAAACAGGGATACATTTAATTTTTCGGACCGTGACGTTTTAAGGAATCTTTGGGCTTTTGATTGTATGATTCTTACAGCAAAGCTAATAAGCTTATTGCAATCTAGCGGACTTGCTATTGATGAATTATTGAAAAATCAAAAGTATTTTGTTCTACGAAAGTCCGTGCTTACCTTGGATAAGCCTGCTTCCGCTATCCGCGCAGTTATCGAGAGCTTTGCTGAAAAAAGTAACAAGGATGATATATATTACGTATTTGAAAATCGTTCAGGCCGAGCAAGAATAAGACAATTGGGCAATTCGGCAAAAATCAGAATTCTCGCTGAATCCTACGATATAGAAAGTGCTAAGGAAATAGCGGGATTTATCACAAAAAAAATTAAAGAGTGCAATATTGACAATAGTGAAGAAAAATTGTAAT
>JAZOOE010000126.1:0-8608 GCA_045654865.1 Acutalibacteraceae bacterium
AAAATCACCTTATTGCTGTAATGGAAAGTGTTGAGACCTTGCTTGAGGAAGGCTTTTCTCCTGTTAGAGACGTTTATATCTGTCTCGGTCATAATGAGGAGGTTATGTCTGCCGATCACTCCGGAGCTGTAGTAATTTGCGATTATTTTGAAAAAAACAGTATTAAGCTTGATTGTGTGCTCGATGAAGGCGGTGCAATTCTTCCTGTTAACGTAAAGGGTGTTCTTAATAAAAATCTTGCAGGAATCGGCGTAGCAGAAAAAGGTTATGCTGATATTGAGGTGGCAGTAACAGCAAAGGGCGGTCACTCATCACAGGCACCTAATCATACAGCATTAGGGCATCTTGCAGATATTATTAAGGATATTGAAAATAATCAGTTCAAGGCAGAGCTTTCGCCTATGATGATGGAATTGTTTGATAAAATTGGTAGAAATTGCTCGTATCCCGTTCGCTTGATTACCTGTAATATCAAATTGTTAAAGCCTCTTATAACTAAGGCTATGACGTATATTCCGCCTGCAGCAAGTCTTATAAGAACCACTCAGGGTGTCACTATGGCTTCAGGAAGTCCCGCACCTAACGTTCTGCCTCAGAGGGCAAGTATAAATGTAAACGTAAGAATTTATCCCGGTGAGACCATTGAAGATGCTGTAAAGCACCTGAGAAAGGTCATCAGAAATAAAAAGGCTGAAATTAACGTTTTACCCGGATGGAAAAATCCTTCTAAGATTTCACCAACAGATTCAAGATGCTTTAAGGCTATAGAGGATATATGTCAGCGAACAAATAATGATAATATTGTCGCTCCTTATTTGGTTATGGGGGGAACTGATGCTTGTCATTATGAGCGTGTTTGCGATAATATCTATCGTTATTCTCCCTTCCTTGTCAGTACAGCGTTATTGTTAACTACGCATGGTACAAATGAAAGAATCCCTGTCAGCTCTATGGCAGACGGAATTGCTTTCTTTAAAAGATATATTAAAAAGTTGTCGGATAAATAAATTACAGAGCCGAGCGGGTTATGACCGCTTGGCTCTGTTGTGTATTGATATATAAGCCCCGCTTTGCCGTATACTTGCAATAATAACCTGCCGAATAAGCAGGGTGGGTAAAATCGCTCTGAGCTTCGCGGCTCCCAACGTCCGAATGTAAATTCGGGAGGTCTGCCATCCACTCACGAAACTGAAATCCCGATAAATGTGTGTTGGGTTATTTTGCAAGTAATTTATCGCACAAAGCAGGGTGATATATTTTTATTCGCTTATTTCAAAAAATTCCTTTAATCTTTCCGTGAAAATCTCGGCAACTTCATTGAATGTCTTGTCATCGGTTATGGGCTCAAGGAAGTTTGCATCCTTGTCTTCAATAACCTTTAAGAATATAAGCTCGCCCTCATCCTCATCGGCATCATCAGCGGGTATTACAGCAATGTATTTGTTGCCGTCCTCGGTTTCAATTCTGTCTAACTCTTCGAAATCATATTCATTGCCTTCATCGTCGGTAATTGTGATAATGTTTATATTCTCGTCCATATTTTTTATCTCCTAATTTTCTTACTTATATTTTAATTTTTATACTGTTAAAAGTCAACAGTTAATCAATAAATTCTGCTTTCCAGGTAAATGTAAAGATTTCCTCGGCGGGAAGAGCATTGATTGCATCTTTTTCGGAAATGTCATTTTTTCGTTCGAAGGAATCATTAACGCCGAACCAAGGCTCAATGCAAACGTAGGGTGCACCCGGTTTCGCCCAGATTCCGAGATAAGGTGAGTTGCCCATATCGAATTTAACTGTATGTTTTTTGTTCTCGTGTTTCAAGTATATGTTCCGGGATTTGATTGTATTCAGAATCAAAGCATCCTCATTAAAAATATCTTTGGTAATTATAATATCCGTTTCATTGTTTAATACCATAGTTTTTTCAGGAAGACGCAATGAATTAACGAGGTCAATTTTTTCGGTGCTGAGTGTTTCAGGCTCCTCAAATGAAAGCTTATCGCCGATTTTGCAATTAAAGCCCGGGTGTGCTCCGAGGGAAAAATACATCGTATATTCGTTTTTATTGACAACGGTATGAGTTACCTTCAGTTCATTGTCATTTAACGTATAAGTAACAATCAGGTCAAAGCAAAAGGGATAAATTTTTAACGTATCTTCGCTTTCTGAAAGAATGAATGCCATTGAATCAGCATCCTTATTGAGAAGAGTCCAGTTTGTTTTTCTTGCAAAACCATGCTTGGGCATTTCAAATTCTTTTCCGTTGTATCTGTAGCTATCATCGATTAATCTGCCTACAATAGGGAAGAGTATAGGAGATTGGCCATACCAGATGCTTTCGTCACCTTGCCAGAGATATTCATAATCAGATTCTTTGTCATATATACTTGTCAGCTCACAGCCGTATTCTTTTACTCCGACCTTCAATTTGTCGTTTTCTATGTAATGTACCATAATTGACCTCTTTCTTTTTTTTTATTATTATATTACATATCGATTTAATTATCAATATTCCGAAGATAAATATTTAAGGCAGCACTAAAGTTATGTGCTGCCTTTACGTTTTATTCTTATTTTGCCGAAGATTCTTCCTTGCTTTTTGAAAGCACAATGTTTACGATTATGCCGAGAATCAAAGCACAGGCTATTGTTGTAATAGTGATTTTGCCGAACGAAACTGAAAGACCGCCGATACCTGTAATCAGTATGGAAGAAACAACAAACAAGTTTTTGTTCTGTTCCAAGTCGACTTTCTGTATCATTTTAAGTCCGCTGACTGCTATGAATCCGTAGAGAGCTATACAAACTCCGCCCATAACACAGGAGGGAATTGAATTAACAAATGCAATAAAGGGATTGAAGAAGGAAATTATTATTGCAAGCACAGATGCAGTGAATATGGTGGCTATTGATGCATTGCGAGTAATTGCAACACAAGCAACTGATTCACCGTAAGTTGTATTGGGACAGCCACCAAAGAATGCACCTGCCATTGAGCCTACGCCGTCGCCGAGAAGAGTTCTGTTTAGACCGGGTTCATTGAGAAGATCTGTTTCGATTATTGAAGAAATGTTTTTGTGGTCAGCAATATGCTCAGCAAAAACAACAAAAGCAACGGGAACGTAAGCTGCGATGAGAGAGCTGATATAAGTAGCATCTATATCTTTAATGCCTTTGAATGCAGTTATAAAGGTAAAATCAGGTATGCTTATGAAGGTGCTGATTGAAATTCCGTCCTTGACGAGGTTCTGAAGAGGAGAAAAATCGGAGATTATTAGTGCCTGAGTTTCGGTTGCAGAGCCGATAATCGTAAGAATTGCGGCTGTGACATAACCTGCAAGGATACCGATAATAAAGGGGATGAGCTTAATACTCTTTTTTCCGTATGTTGAGCAGATCATAGTCGTGATAAGTGTTACGATGCCGCAGAAAATTGCAATTCGCGAGTCTCCGCCGTTTGATTTTTGCAGGTCAGATATTGCATTTCCTGCAAGAGAAAGTCCGATAATTGCAACGGTAGGACCGATAACGACTGCGGGCATGACCTTATTTATCCAAGTAACACCTGCAAATTTCACAATGATGGCAATTATAACGTATACCAGTCCCGCGAGAACAGCACCGATAATCAATCCCATATAGCCTGCTGCGATGCTGACTGCACCTGCAAAAGCAGACGTCATAGAGCCGATAAATGCAAATGAGGATCCGAGGAAAACGGGACTTTTTCTTTTTGTGAATAAAAGATAAATGATTGTTCCGATTCCGGCTCCGAACAGCGCAGCTGCTGTGCTCATTGCGTTTTCGCCTTCAAGTCCTGCGTTTCCGTTGATAATTATCGGAACAACCAATGTTGCAGCCATAATTGCGAGCAGCTGCTGAACAGCAAAGACTATCAACTGGTGGAATTTTGGTTTGTCATTAATGTTATAGGTTAATTTCATGATTATACCTCCGACTTAAAATTAAGCAACCTTGTTGTCATTGAACAAGATTGCTTGATTTTTTATTCGCGTTCTCGTCAAATGAACTTGAATTGCTTTAAGCAAATCTTATCATTTAATCTCAGAGATTGCAATTGTAAAGATGAACGTTTTGATTTTTTGTGTAAACAAACAAAGAATCGAGTAAGTTTTTGTCTATTATAAAAGATATACGCCTGAATCAAGAATTACAAACTCGCTGTTCTCAACTTTTATGTATTTGTATACGGCTTCATCGAATTCTTTGTAATCCTCGACGTGGAAATTACTCAACTTGACTCTCTTGATCTTATTGGAATTTTTGTTGCAAACATACAAATATCCGTCATATTCCGATACTGAAACAGGACAATCGAAGGTGTTAGAGTCGTCGCCTCCGATTCTCATAATTACTCTGTTTTGCAATAATGCATATTTGATGACCATATTCTGATCGGGAACAGCGCTCCATATGTAATTGTTGTCAACTGCAACGTCTCTTGCGGGGAAGTCCTTGTATTTAAGATAATCGTTTTTTTTGAGATTTCCTTGCTCGTCAAAGATTCCTATTTCTCCTGTGGAATAGATAACAAAGGTATGACCATTCCAAAGGCGGGCTGCGTCACAGGATACGTAGTCGCCTAATTGTTTTGCAATAGGAGCGAATGAGCTTCCGAACTTTGTCAGCAGATACGCATTTTTGGTGACTGAAGATATAGATTGGGTTTCCGTATCAAAACTGTAAAAGGAAACCTTGATAGAATCATTGTTTTGTTTTTCTCTGAGAACAAAGAGAACACCTGAAGAAAAGCCGATAAGATCAAGGATATCAAGACTCACAACTTTAATCATAATTTTCACCTGCTTTGTTCTTAATAATAAATGAGAGAGTCATCAGAGAATCGCTTAAATGAACGTTAGCCACGTTGGTGTCGGGATGCTTTCTGTGAATATCATAATGCGAAAAATTCCAGAAGCTTTTAATTCCGTAGGATACAAGGTTATCGACCATTTCGGGAGCCTTGTCAGCAGGCAAGCAAAGAACGGCCATATCAGGTTTGTGTTTCTTGCAAAAGCCTTCAATGTTATCGTCGGATTCTATAGGCAGATCACGAATTCTGATGCCGTCATATAACGGATCGCAGTCAAATATGCCGATAAGCTTAAAGCCCTTATCCTCAAAGGACATCTGACTTGCAACGGCACGTCCTAAGTTGCCTGCGCCGATAAGAATAGCTGTTTTAAGCTTGTTTAAGCCTAATATATCAGAAAATTCACTGATCAGTTGTTCAATGTTATAGCCGTATCCCTGCTGACCGAAGCCTCCGAAGCAATTGAAGTCCTGACGTATCTGAGACGCAGTAAAGCCCATTATGTCAGCTAGTTCTTTTGATGATATTCTTTTGTATCCGTTGGAGTACAGGTCACATAAAAATCTGTAATATCGAGGCAATCTTGAAATTACCGAAGAGGAAATTTCTTTTGCATCTTTCATTTAATCAATCCTTATCCGAAGAAATATTTTTAAGGGTTTCCATAACGAATTCGCCGAATTCGCTGCATGAGCATCCGTCATTTCTGCCTGTTATCTTTTTGTTTGGATCAGCCATACAAATATCAAGAGCTTTGTTGAGCATTTCGCTCTTTTCGGTATAGCCGATATGGGAAAGAAGCATTGCTGATGCACGAAGCATAGAGCAGGGATCGGCAAAAGCTGCTCTGCCTTCATTAACCATTCTGGGGGCAGAACCGTGTATTGCTTCAAACATTGCATAACGCTTTCCGATGTTAGCACTTCCTGCGGTTCCTACGCCGCCCTGAAATTCAGCAGCCTCGTCAGTGATAATATCACCGTATAAGTTAGGTAATACAAATACCTTGAAGTCTTTTCTTCTTTTTTTGTCAATAAGCTTTGCCGTGCAAATGTCTATGTACCACTCATCAGTGATAATTTCAGGGAATTCCTTGCCGATTTCTCGGCAGATATTCAGGAATTTGCCGTCAGTTGTCTTTATAACGTTTGCTTTCTGGATAATAGAAACGCGCTCTTTTTTGTTGGCTCTTGCATAACTGTATGCAAGCTTTGCTATACGTTCTGTGCCTTCAGTCGTTGTGACAACAAAATCAACGGCAAGCTCATCTGTTACATTTACACCCTTGGAGCCTACAGCATAAGCACCCTCCGTGTTTTCGCGGAAGAAGGTCCAGTCAATTCCTTCTTCGGGAATTCTTACAGGTCGCATATTTGCAAAAAGGTCAAGAGCCTTTCTCATAGAAACGTTTGCGCTTTCAATATTGGGAAGACCGTCGCCTGCCTGAGGAGTTGTTGTTGGTCCCTTAAGAATAACGTGACATTCCTTTAACTGAGCCATAACGTCATCGGGAATAGGCTGCATTTTTGCTATACGGTTTTCAATTGTCAAGCCTTCAATGTTTCTGAACTCAATTTTTCCTGATTTTACGTCATCATCAAGTAAGAATTTGAGAACTCTTGCAGATTCAGCAGTGATAACGGGGCCGATTCCGTCACCGCCTGCAACACCGATTATGATTTTATTAAGCTCATCATAATTTATAAAATCCTTTGTTGCTTTGATTCTTTCATTTCTTTCAAGTTGTTCTGTCAGCAACTTCTCGTAAGCTTCAACAGCCTTTGCGATTTTTTCCTTATACATAAGTTTTACCATCCTTAGTTATTTGCCGTATAGTTTAACATTCCGCCGGCGAGCAGAATCTTTCTTGCTCTTTCTGAGAGTTCGAGCTCAAGCTCGTAGCTTTCATTTTTAGTATTATTAATAAGTTTTGCGGTATCACAACAGGAAATTGCAGAATTGATCTGAGGTAACGTTAAGTGATCGCCGAGATCGATTCTGTCATAATCATCGGGATTCTTGAAAGTAAGAGGAATAATACCTGAATTGATAAGATTGGCTTTGTGCATACGCGCAAATGATTTTGTGATGACTGCTCTTATTCCGAGATAAAGAGGAACTAATGCCGCGTGCTCTCGCGATGAGCCCTGTCCGTAGTTTGCGCCGCCGATAATGAAACCGCCGCCGGCTTCCTCGCATCTCGAACTGAATGAAGTATCGCAAACATTGAAGCAGAATTTTGAAAGATAAGGAACGTTTGATCTGTAGGGAAGTATCTTAGCACCTGCGGGCATAATATGGTCGGTTGTAATATTGTCGCCAACCTTTAACATAACGTCATAGCTAAGTGTTTCCTCAAGCGATTTGCCTAAGGGGACTGATTTTATGTTAGGTCCGTATTTTACTTCTCTCTGAGGCGAAAGCTCAGGTGAATCGGGCATGAGTATCATATTATCATTGATTGCAAATTTTTCAGGCATAATAATTTCGGGCATTTCACCGAGCTTTCTGGGATCGGTAAGCACTCCGGTAATAGCAGATGCTGCAGCAACCTCAGGGCTGACAAGATATACGCCTGCATCTGCAGTTCCTGAACGGCCTTCGAAATTTCGGTTGAAGGTTCTTAATGAAACACCCTTTGAATTAGGAGACTGTCCCATTCCTATACAGGGGCCGCAAGCACTTTCGAGAATTCTTGCGCCTGCATTTATCATATCTGCAAGAGCGCCATTGGAAGCCAGCATATTGAGAACCTGCTTAGAACCGGGTGCTATTGAAAGGCTTACGTTGGGAGCAACTGTTTTACCTTTGAGTATAGCCGCAACCTTGAGCATATCAAAAAGAGAAGAATTAGTGCAGGAACCGATGCAAACCTGATCAATATGGATTTCTCCGATTTCTTCTACTGATTTTACATTATCAGGCATATGAGGCATTGCCGCAAGAGGAACAAGCTTTGATAAATCAATGATAAGCTCCTCGTCGTATACCGCATCCTCATCAGCACACAAGGGTGTGTAAGCTTCAACTCGTCCCTGTGCTTCAAGGAAATTTCTTGTTATTTCATCGGAGGGGAAGATGGATGTAGTAGCGCCAAGCTCTGCTCCCATATTTGTAATGGTTGCTCTTTCGGGAACGGAAAGAGATTTTACACCCTCTCCTGTGTATTCAATGATTTTGCCGACACCGCCTTTTACGCTTAAAATGCGCAAAACTTCAAGAATTATATCTTTTGCGGCAACCCAAGAATTTAGCTTACCGATTAATTCAACTTTTACAATTTTTGGCATCGGGATATAGTATGTACCGCCTCCCATTGCAACTGCAACGTCCAGGCCGCCGGCACCCATTGCCAGCATTCCGATGCCGCCGCCCGTGGGGGTGTGGCTGTCAGAGCCTAAAAGAGTTTTTCCGGGAACACCGAATCTTTCAAGGTGTACCTGATGGCATATGCCGTTGCCGGGACGTGAGAAGCGGATACCTCTTTTCTGTGCTACACTCTGAATAAACTGATGATCATCGGCATTTTCAAAACCGTTTTGAAGTGTATTATGATCTATATAGGCAACAGATAATTCGGTTTTAACTCTGTCTATGTTCATAGCCTCGAACTGAAGATATGCCATTGTGCCTGTTGCATCCTGAGTAAGTGTCTGATCTATTCGTAAGCCAATCTCGTTTCCGGGAATCATTTCTCCACAAACAAGATGAGACTTGATAATTTTTTGTGCAAGTGTCAAAGACATGATTTAAGCTCTCCTTATATATATT
>JAZOOE010000127.1:0-8096 GCA_045654865.1 Acutalibacteraceae bacterium
TTCCGCACCGACCTTTTCAAGTGTCTGACGAACATCAAACAAAAGCTGATGAAAATAATTACGATTATGTTCCTTTGTGCCTTCCTCCCAGATTACAGCAGCAATCTCTTTGGACGAAACGTCTGCCCCATTACGGTCAATAAGATACGCAAGCATTTCTTTACTTTTCGTTCTTTTAAATGAAAGCTTCTCTCCGTTGCATGAAACATCAAAATGTCCGAAACATTTTGCTTTAAGAATTCCGCGTTCTGACTTTCTTCCTTTGATAACGTCAATTTCCTTTTGAACATCCTCGGCTGAAATTGGTTTTAAGAGATAGCCCGAGGCATGTATCTTAAATGCAGATACAGCATATTCTTCATAGCCTGTACAAAATATTATTTTACACGCAGAATGTCGGGCTGTGATTTTTTCCGCCAAAGCTATACCGTTTATTCCGCGCATATTTATATCAAGAAAAGCCACGTCGGGAGAGTTAAGCTCTATCCAATCAAGAGCTTCTTCACAATTTGTAAAGCCAATAACGTCCTCAATGTCATCAGAAGCTTTTATTGCCTTAATCAAAGCATACAGCATAAGCTGTTCATCATCAATTGCTATTGCAAGCATCAATATGCCTCCTTTGGTATTTCAACAGTAATTTTAGAACCGACGCCGATAATGCTCTCTACGTGAAGAACACCTCCACACATAGCATCAAGCCTGCTTCGGATATTACGCAATCCGACATGATTGGTCTGTTGCATCTCGCTTACGTCAAAGCCAACACCGTTATCTTTAACAGAGATAAAATAGCTACTGTCTGTTTCATATATTTTAACTCTTACGGTTCCGCCTTCTTCCTTTTTCAGAACACCGTGCTTGATTGCATTTTCTACGATAGGCTGAATTGTAAGCGCCGGAATGCTGAAATCACTGCATGTCATTTCAGTAATAAATTCAATATCAGGAAAACGAACCTTCTCAATACTAATATAATATTCAGTGTGTTCAAGCTCCTTGGAAACACGAATCAGTTTGGGATTATCAATTTCACTGAAGTTTCCTCGGAGATACTTTGAAAAATCATTTACAAGTTTAGCCGCTTTAGGAGGATCAAGCTCACAAAGCTGTTCAATACTGCCAAGTGTATTATAAATAAAATGCGGATGAATCTGACTGATCAGAGTAGCCATACGACTCTGAGCAAGCTCGGCATCAAGCGTGATTTTTTCCTTTTCCAACAGTTCTGCTTTTTCAGCTTCTTTTATCTTCTCAGGCACGATGTGCAGGAAGCTGAACACAGAAACAATAAACCCAATCAGGAAAAATATTTTAGATACAAGACCTGTTTGCCATAATCCTAAATATACAGCGGCAATATCAACAACAAACAAGACCAATCCAAACATTGAAAAAACTAAAGCAAAGGTCCGCTTGAATGAATTTTTGTTTAATGAAATTGCAGCAAATATCAGATAAAAGACAGTGACTGTGATAACACCGATTCCCCATACTGAAAGCATATCATAAAGATAAATATCAGTCGCAAAAGAAACGAAGACAAGAACCAAGATAAATATCAGATAAATCAAAGAGACAATATCTGCCGCTTTTCTCATCTTGTCAGAAAATAATGATTTAATAAGCAAAACAGCAAATAAATAATACGACATTGCGGAAAATACCGTCATCATAGTATTCACTATGACAGTGTCAAACCAAAGGTAAAATGCCCTGGATGTAAAGAGAATAAATATTCCTGCACAAAGAATTAACAGGCCGCCGTAAAAGGAGGTTCTGTAAATCGGAATAGCCAGAATGCGACAGAACAGTGCTATACCCAAAGCAATAAAGGCTACAATTAAGACTATTATAGCAATTAACCGTTCACTTTGGCCTGAGCTAAGTGCCATCTTTTCAAAATAATCACCGACATACACATTCATAGACGCAAGCAAATCATCAACAGCTGTATCGTTTCCGAACTTATGTTGGTTATGAACCTTTGCTTCTATATATCCGTCTTCTCCGACGTATTCAAAGATCTGCCATACGTGACCACAAGCGTCTTCACCGATAAAAGAATTTTCAATGTCGGAAACATAAATCGCCTGTCCGTTATTATATACACTGAAATTTATATGATTAAGATTAAGAGATACAAGTGTACCTGACGAAAGAACACCGAAGATCTCGTTAGTCTCAAAATCGCCGAATTCGAGAACACCTCTAAGAAGAACGTCACCTTTAGTAGCAGGAATATGCTCTCCTTCAACTATAGGCTTCCAATCCTCATCACCTATTTTATATTCACCTACAAGTCTTATATTCGGAAGAAATGCGCCCTCAGATTGAGAATTATTTACTACACCGTCGATCAGCATCACACAACAAAGCACAAAAAACAAAATTATTGTGATCAAGAGAAAATAATGTTTTTTGTCTTTGGTATTAGAACTTTTGAACATCAGTTAATCTCCTTTTAAGATGAATTACACTAAAACGCTCGCTAAATTTAAGATTGCAATATTAATACATACGGTTATGATACCACAAAACCTCTTACAAAGCTCTTACAAATTTATCTAAAGCAACACCAAATAATAAATATAAATCAAAAATGTTCAGAATTCATAACAATTGCTTAACTATATTCAGGTAAATTGCTCATATGAATGATTATTCTGTTTTATTAATAATGTCCGAAACGCACCGCGCGGGTCGCTTTCAAGATTAAAAAAAAACGGACACTACTGTGTCCGTTTTTTTGGCAGGGGCAGAAGGGCTCGAACCCTCGGCACGCGGTTTTGGAGACCGCTGCTCTACCAACTGAGCTATACCCCTATATAACAAACAGTCTAAGATGGTGGGCCATCAGGGACTCGAACCCCGGACCAACCGGTTATGAGCCGGTTGCTCTAACCAACTGAGCTAATGGCCCGTTGTTAAACTGCTTGAATATTATATAAACAAAAACGGAAAATGTCAATAGTTAATTTAAATTATTTTCAATAAATTTAGGGATCGCCCGAAACATATACGGGCAACCCCACGTTTTTACATCAAATCACATATAAGCTCAGAAAACTCGAGCGGATCCTCAATACTCATACCGCCTATTAATCGTGCCTGATTATATAAAAGCTTAGTATAACTTATTAATTTATCTTTGTCAGAATTAAACAGATCAATAAGCTTCTCCGAAACTGAGTGACCTGCATTAATTTCAAGGACGTACTGCGCCTTGATTCCTTTGCTTCCGGGCATCGCGTTAAGCACTCGTTCCATTTCAGCCGAAATTTCGCCCTCGTTGGTAAGACAGGCAGGATGCTTTTTCAATTTATTGGTAAATCTGATTTCATTTACTCCGTCTATTGATGATTTCATAAACTCAAGCATTTCTTTGTTATTCTCATTTTTAGCGTTGATTTCATTCTTTTCATCATCCGTGCCAAGCTCTGCTTCATCAGCACAAACATTAATAAGAGGCTTTTCAGCGTAATTCATTATTGTTTTAACAACAAACTCATCAACGTAATCTGTGAGATACAGAATTTCATAACCTTTTTCCTTGAAGGCTTCAACCTGAGGAAGAATCTCAATACGTTCAAGAGTTTCGCCGCAAGCATAATAAACAGCTTTTTGATCGGCCGTCATTCTGTCAGCATACTCCTTTAATGTAGTATACTTTTTTTCATTTGTTGATTTGAACATAATAAGATCAACAAGCTCGTCCTTATGAATACCGTAATCGGAATACACTCCGAATTTTATAGACGTACCAAAAGCGTCAAAAAGCTTTTCGTATTTTTCTCTGTCAGTATTCAGCATTCTTGTTAATTCAGATTTGATCTTTTTTTCAATTGTTTTTGCGATAAGCCTTAGCTGATGATCATGTTGAAGCATTTCTCTTGAAATATTAAGAGACAAATCCTCACTATCCACGAGACCTTTAACAAAATTAAAATAGTCCGGCAAAAGCTCCTTACATTTTTCCGAAATCAGAACCCCTTTGGAATATAATTGCAAACCCTTTTCAAAATTGTTTGAATAATAATCATAAGGAGCATGTGCAGGTATATAAAGCAATGCATTATAGGTTGCCTGTCCTTCTGTTTTAGAATGAATAATTCTTAAGGGATCCTCATAATCATAAAAAACCTCTTTATAAAAAGAATTATACTCATCGTCAGTTATATCACTTTTAGATTTCTTCCATAAAGGCAGCATTGAATTAAGGGTGCGTATTTCAACAGCATCCTTATATTCTCCCTCTGTTTCCTCATCGGGCACCCGTGTTTCAAATTCCATTTTAATAGGATAGCGAATATAATTGGAATATTTCTTAACAAGAGAAGAGATTTTATACTGATCAAGATATTCATCATAGTTGATTTCATCTGTATTATCTGAAAGACTAAGGATTATATCCGTTCCGCATGAAGACTTACTTGCAGGAGTAACAGTATATCCGTCCGCTCCGGATGATTCCCAACAGAAAGCTTCCTCGCTGCCGTAGGCTTTTGATATAACCTTGACGTTTTTACTTACCATAAATGCAGAATAAAAGCCTACGCCGAACTGTCCGATTATATCTATATTTTCATCCTTATTTTCTGCCTTGAATTTCTGTGAATCACTCTTGGCTATTGTACCGAGATTGTTTTCAAGCTGTTCACAAGTCATACCGATACCATTATCGGATACGGTAAGAGTTCTGTTTTCCTTGTCAATTTCTATTGAAATAGTAAAATCATCCTTTAACATTTTGATGTTGTCATCAGTCAAAGAACGGAAATAAAGCTTATCAAGAGCATCGCTTGCATTGGAAATGAGCTCTCGAAGGAATATATCTTTATGTGTGTAAATAGAATTGATCATCAGATCAAGAAGTTTTTTTGATTCTGCTTTGAATTGCTTTTGTCTCATAATTATTATCCTTTCAAACATTAAACAGCAAAAAGCTTCGGAATGAACCAAAGCTTTCTGCCGATAAGCAACAAAATTTATTTAATCCTCTATTGCGGCTTTTCTGCTGTTAACATTGTAGAAAAATTCTGAATCAAATTTCTCTTTTCTGTCATAGGTAAACACACCATTCTGCTCTTGTTCAACGTCCGTTAACTGAGTGTAACAAAAACCGAAAAGACAAGGATTATCAAGAAGAGCATCCGTAAGACCTTTATATCGGCATTTGAACTCCTCTGCTGATTTTGGAGCATCTCCGTATCCCCATGAAATCTCTCTTGAATTCCCCTCAACAGGACTCCACTTTATACCGCCGTACTCACTAATAAAGACAGGCTGTCCCTTCTTATATTCCTGAACATCCGAAAATCTGTCAAAAGGAATACCTGTGCGGATTATCTCATCGTTATTTTTCTTAAAGGATTCAACATTCTGATCATAATCATGCAGATCGTAGATGTCAGTTTTAACGTGAAAATTACCGCTTGTATCAATACACGGCCTTGTAAAATCAGCAGCTTTGGTTGCGTCATAAACCATACTGAGCAGAGGATCAAATTGCTTTCTGCCGTTGACATTCCAGGTTTCATTGAAAGGACACCAACCGATAATTGACGGATGATTGAAATCTCTTTCAATTTCATTTAACCAATCGGGTAAAATGGAATAAATTGCCTCCGGTCTTGTGTGATCCAATCCCCAGTTGCCGTACTCTCCCCAGACAAGATAGCCTTCTTTATCACAATGATACAAAAATCTCTCTTCAAATACCTTTTCATGAAGTCTTGCACCGTTAAATCCGCAGGATTTAGATCTGAGAATATCATTCTTTAATTCCTCATCTGAGGGAGCAGTATAAATTCCATCAGGATAAAATCCCTGATCAAGAACAAGTCGCTGAAAAACAGATTTTTCATTGAGCATAAACTTATAGCCGTCAAAACGTATATTTCTCAATCCGAAATAGCTTCTGATTATATCCTCACCGAAGGCTATATCAAGATCATAAAGCTCTCCCTTTCCGACTTCCCATAAATGTGTTTCACTAAGTTGAATGGAAAGAGAAAAGTTTCCGCAACAATCCTTAATTTCAGCTTTGCCGACTTCCCTGCCGTCATACGATGCCGTTATACGCAGGTCTTCACGTCCTATAACTTCTCCAATAACGGTAAGGGAAGAAGACTTAAAATCAGGATAATATTTTACGTTCTTAACGTATGACAATGGGGTAAATTCAAGCCATACCGTCTGCCATATACCTGTTGTGCGAGTATAATCACAGCTGTGAGAATAAAATTCTTCGCTTTGCTTACCTCTCGGAATAAGAGGATCTCTGGTATCATCCTCACAATTAACAACAATAATATTTTCTCCGCAAACGAGGTAATCCGTAATGTCAAACTTAAAAGATACATATCCGCCGGAGTGCTCACCAACAAGCTTACCGTTAACGTAAAGCATAGTTTTAAAATCTGCGGCTCCGATATGCAAAAATACTCTTCCCTTGAGCTGTTCCTCAGTTATTTTAACTGCCCTTTTATACCAAACACCGTACATAAAATCCTTATGACCGATTCCCGATAAGGCAGATTCAACACAAAACGGCACAGTAATAGTCAGATTATATTCTTCAAAGGATTCATAAAATCTGCGAGCTCGTCCGCTTCTTCCGTTATCAAAGCAAAAATCCCACTCGCCGTTAAGATTCATCCATCCTGCACGCTCGAACTGAGGCTTGGGATGCTCTTTTCTCGGTATATTCATTTGCTTCCTCCTTAATAAAACGTTGCAACAGGATCTTCAGGCTCTGCTGCGGGGACAACGTTCTTAATGTTAAATATGGGGCCTTTTTTTCTGTATAACCCCGAAAACTTTATATCTATTGTTGCAGTGACAATATACCAACAGGAATTATCCAGCTTAATTTTACCTTCAGTCTTAGCTACAAGTCCGCAATACTGAATATCATCTGCACAGCAAGTCATAACGTGTCGACCTATCGCACATGTATTTTTTGGGAATTTATCATCAATGGCAGCAAGCGCCTTAAAGGTAACCGTTTTTCCCTTGTATTTCTTCATATCCTCTGTAAGATCCCTGTAAAATAGCGCAAAATCCTTATCTTCAACAGTGAATTCAGAAGCATCAGAATCAAAAGGCAACGGATCTTCTATTTCATCAGGCACAAGAGTTTCGTCCTTGTATTCATAAAGTATATTGGCTCTTCTTGAGATTCCGCGAACGATCTTATGAAAATTCATAACATCGGTTCCCTTTTCAATTCTGTTAAAAACGATGGCATCTGCGTCAGATATTTTATCAACTACAAGACTTCTCATATTAGCATTATATTGAGCTATTGTAGAGGAATCAATAAAGAGCATATTCTGATACGGAACCCATTCCTCAGGTATCGAATCATAAAAATTCTGAATGAGCCACATTCCGTTATATTCAACAATAACTCGTGCAGGCTTATATTCCGCAGCCAGGGCACACAATTTGCTTTCATTAAGTTCAGCTACGTCATCAATGTTTACAATATCAACATTTTTTCCGCTGAATCTTGACTCATTATATTCTTCTTCTCCTTCTTCGCATAAAAGTAACAAGGTTTTTTCGCCTGAATTAAACCTTTTATCTTCAAGGGTATCCTGAATAAATAATGTTTTACCTGATTCAAGAAATCCGGTAAAAATATACACGGGTATAGCCATAATTTCTCCTTATATTCCTAAGCATTCTGCTATTTCCGACTCATTGAGTTTAGAGCCGATAACACAAATTCGTCCAATAATACCCGGACGACCTCTTCTTATATCAATATCGTTGGGAGTATAATCAAAATGTATCCATTCGCCGTCAGCAGAATCAATAATTCCTTTGGCTCTCAAAACAATACCGAATCGTTTTTCATCACAGAAGGATTCAAGAGCATCTCTGAGCTCAGCTTCAAGAAACTTTTTTGTAGTTTCCTTGCCGTAACTAACAAAGACGTCATCAGCATGATGATGGTGGTGATGGTGGTGATCATGATGATGACACCCGCAATCACAGTCCTCATCGTGATGATGGTGATGATGCTCATATTCGTGATCATGACATCCGCAATCACAGTCCTCATCGTGATGATGGTGATGATGCTC
>JAZOOE010000128.1:0-1072 GCA_045654865.1 Acutalibacteraceae bacterium
AGAAATCCCGAGCTTATAAGAGAAGCTGCACGTCTTTACGGCAGTCAGTGCGTTGTAATTTCAGCTGACGTGAAACGAGTAGACGGAGTTTTCAGGGTTTTCTCAAAGGGCGGCAGAGAGCAGACTCAGCTTGAGGCAATCGAGTGGATAAAGCGTTGTGTTGATATGGGCGCGGGCGAGGTCGTGCTCAATTCCATTGATACGGACGGTGTGAAAAAGGGCTTTGATATTGAAATGCTTGATGCCGTATGTAACGCGGTAAACGTGCCCGTTATAGCTTCGGGCGGTGCCGGCTGTATGCAGGATTTTGTCGATCTCTTTAAGAGTGTTCCCCGTGTGGATGCAGGTCTTGCCGCCTCGGTTTTCCATTTCGGAGAAATTGCTATTTCAGATCTTAAGCAAGAGCTGAAAAGAAATGATATAAAAGTGAGGATATAATTATGCTTGATATAAATCAGCTTAAATTTGATGAAAAGGGACTCATTCCCGCTGTTGTTGTTGATGCATGGACAAAAAAGGTCCTGACTGTAGCCTATATGAACCGCGAAAGCCTTGAAATTTCAATGGAAAAAGGACTTACCTGTTTCTATAGTCGTTCGAGACAAGAGCTCTGGCTTAAAGGAGAAACAAGCGGAAATTATCAGCATATAGTTTCAATTACTGCGGATTGTGATAATGATGCTCTTGTTGTGGTTGTTGAAAAGGACGGTCCTGCTTGTCACACCGGTACGGATTCCTGCTTTACAAAAGAGCTTTATCAGAGTGAGGATAATCACGAATTTACCGTAAACGGGCTTTATGAGCTTCTTGAGGGCAGAAAAAGAGATATGCCCGAGGGCTCATATACAACCTATCTTTTCTCCAAGGGAACAGACAAGATTCTCAAGAAGATCGGTGAGGAATGCACCGAGGTAATCATTGCAGGAAAGGCAGACGATAAAGCGGAAACAATTTATGAGATTGCCGATCTTATGTACCACACAATGGTGCTGATGGTGAATATGGGAATATCCGTCGAGGACGTTCAGCGTGAGCTTGCTTCCCGTCATATCATTGACCATAAGGTCAAGCA
>JAZOOE010000129.1:0-3909 GCA_045654865.1 Acutalibacteraceae bacterium
GCTTTTTTAGCAATGTCTTGAATTCTTCCTTTTCTTTTTTTGTAACACCGGGAAGAAGACTTCTGAACTTTCCTCTTCTTGCGGCAATTGCAAGATTTTCGTCAATCTGCATACCGCCCGAGGTTCCTGTCATAGGATCCTGGAACACTCTGCCGAGGAATTTAGCTCTTTTATGCTCGGGAAGCTTTGTTATATCATTTCCGTCGAGAATAATCTTTCCCTTATCAACGGGATAAACACCCGTTATCATATTGAGAAGAGTGGATTTACCTGCACCGTTACCACCGATAACCGTAACAAAGTCACCGTCATTCAAGGTAAGGTTAACACCGGACAAGGCTTTTTTTTCATTTATCGTGCCGGGATTAAAAGTTTTATGAACGTCTTTGATTTCAAGCATTTACCTTTTCTCCCTTCTTTTCCTTTTTTGTAAAATGAAACTTTGCCTTCCAATAAGGAATGCCGAGGAAGAGAGCAACAACGAGCGCTGAGAAGAGCTTGAGGTCATCTGTTCTGAGGCCGAGCTTCAGAACTATGGTAATAACGATATAGTAGATGATTGCACCGATAACAACAGAAAGAAGCTTTAACGCGAAATTTCTGAAAATCTTACCAAAAACAACCTCTCCTATTATTACAGCCGCAAGACCGATAACAATTGCTCCTCTGCCCATATTTACGTCAGCAAAGCCCTGGAACTGAGAAAGCAGAGCACCTGCAAGAGCAACAATACCGTTTGAAAGCACAAGACCGAGAACCTTACAGGTATTTGTGTTTATGCCGTTTGCTCTTGACATTGCGGGATTGCAACCAGTTGCGCGGATAGAATGTCCGAGCTCCGTTCCGAAAAACCAATAAAGAATGGCGATGAGCACGGCAACAAAGATAACGCAGACCAGAATAGTATTATAAATCACGTCTGTTCTTGAGGAGACAAGAAGATCAAAATTACGCCAGCTGATAGCCGTATTTGCTTTTCCGCCCATAATTCTCAGATTCACGGAATATAATGCAAGCTGAGTAAGAATACCCGAAAGAATTGCGGGAATACCGAACTTTGTATGGAATATTCCGGTTACAAAGCCGGCAAGACAGCCGGCAAGAAAAGCAA
Organism: Acutalibacteraceae bacterium; assembly: GCA_045654865.1. Taxonomy (GTDB): domain Bacteria; phylum Bacillota; class Clostridia; order Oscillospirales; family Acutalibacteraceae; genus RUG806. The sequence goes on from JAZOOE010000129.1 coordinate 1,112, forward strand.
TAAGCATAGCAAGATATAAATTCATACCGCCGGTGGTAAGCACAACGAGAACCGCGCCGCCGGTAGCAAAGGAGCCGTCAACAGTAAGATCAGAAAGCTCAAGCACCTTGAACGTAACGAATACGCCGATTGCCATTACACCCCAGATCATTCCCTGCGCAACGGGAGTGGGTAACGATGATAAAAAGTTCAACATAAATTACAAATTTGCAGCACCGAAAAAAGTACTGCATCCTTTCTATAACTGCACTGAAAAAGCGATAAAATACATTACCGCTTTTTCAGTTTGTTTTATATTTATTCGATAACAATTGCCTCGTAGGTTTCGGGCACTGTAATATTAAGAGCTGTGCAACGGTCTGCCATATACATCTTTGTAAGATCTGTTGCATATTCAACCTTCATAGTTGCGGGATCAGCATTGTTTACAAGGATCTCATAAGCCATTTCACCTGCTTTGTAGCCGATGTCGTAATAGCTGATTGAAAGAGTAGCAATACCGCAACCCTTACAGATACCGGATTCACCTGCTACAAGAGGAATACCTGCAGGCTCGATAATATTTGCAATAGCTTCAGCGTTGTTTGCAACAGTATTATCTGTGGGAGCAAAGAGAACGTCGCAATTCTCAGCAGCAGTTGTCGTAACGGAAGCAATATCATTTGAGTCTGTGAAAGTATATTCCTTAACCTCGAAGCCAAGCTCCTGAAGCTCACCGGTGATCACGTCAGCCTGATACTTTGAGTTTGCTTCAGCTGAGCAATAGAGAATACCTACTACCTTTGCATCGGGGCAAAGCTCCTTGATCATCTGAGCCTGCTGCTCAAGGGGAGCAAGGTCAGCAGTACCTGTTACGTTCATACCTGTTGTGCCGTTCCACTCCTTGATATCAAGAGCAGTTGCAAAGTCTGTAACGGAAGTTGCAACGATCGGAATATCAGCTGTTGCAGTAGCGGCTGCTGTAAGAGCAGGTGTTGCATTTGCCATAATAAGGTCAACCTTGTTTGATACGAAGGTGCCGCAGATGGTGGTACAGTTGGTTGCTTCATTGGAAGCATTCTGCTCATCAAACTTAACCTTGTCACCGAGCTTATCAATAAGAGCCTGCTTGAAGCCTTCAGTTGCAGCATCAAGTGCATCGTGCTGAACAAGCTGGCAGATACCTACGGTATAGATCTTATCGGCATTGTCTTCAGATGAGCCGGTTGTGGTCTCTGTATTACCGCCGCAGGATGCAAGAGCAAGCATACTCAGAGCAAGAGCAAGTAATACACAAATTGTTTTTTTCATTGTGCTTTTCATAATAGCGTCTCCTTTTATACGGATATGTTTTCTTTATCGCTTTAAATACTTAAATCGATATGTTTGAATAATACACCTATCTTTTAATGTTGTCAATGTTTTTTTGCTTTTTATCAATTAAAAATACGAATAACAAGCATTAATGCACCCGATTACAAATAATGCTTTCGGGTGCATTAAAATCACTGGAACATATTAAGTATAACACCACCGGCGATAACGGAGGCAATCTGACCTGAAACGTTAACACCGATAGACTGCATAAGAAGGTGGTTCTGAGGATCCTCCTGGAGTCCCATCTTATGAACAATTCGTCCTGACATGGGGAATGCTGATATACCTGATGCACCGATCATGGGGTTGATCTTCTTCTTAAGGAAGAGGTTAAGAACCTTGGCAAATATAACGCCGCCTGCGGTATCAAAGATAAATGCAACAAGTCCGAGACCAAGTATAAGAAGAGTCTCCTTCTGAAGGAACTGCTCTGCCTGCATCTGAGAAGCAATTGTGATACCGAGGAAAATCGTTATAAGGTTTGCAAGAACCTTCTGTGCGGTTTCTGAAAGAGAATCAAGAACGCCGCATTCTCTTATAAGGTTACCGAACATAAGCAATCCGATAAGAGCAAGAGATGGGTGAGCAACAAGACCTGCAATAACGGTAATGATTATGGGGAAAAGAATACGCGTTAATTTAGAAACAGACTTGGGCTGATAGGGCATTCTGATAAGGCGCTCTTTCTTTGTGGTAAGAAGCTTGATAATGGGAGGCTGGATAATAGGAACAAGAGCCATATAAGAATATGCAGCAACCATAATCGGTCCGAGATAATTAGAAGCAAGCTTCATAGCAACAACAATAGCGGTAGGACCGTCAGCGGCACCGATAATAGCTATTGAAGCAGCATCCTTGGGCACAAAGAACAGCGAAGCGACACAAAGAGTAAAGAAAATCCCGAACTGAGCCGCAGCACCGAATATCATAAGCTTCGGATTCGACAATATCGGTCCGAAATCTATCATAGCACCGATACCTATAAACAATATCAACGGGAACAGCTCATTTGAAATACCCATATCATACAGCGTGCTCAACGGGCCTTCCGACAACACTTCATCAATCAGCTGATTGACAGCACCTGACAAAGGAAGGTTTACCATAATGGTTCCGAAGCCCATGGGAAGAAGAAGCGTAGGCTCCATTTCTTTCTTTATGGCAAGGAAGATAAGCGTTCCGCCGATGATCCACATTAACACCATTTTCCAGTCAAAAAACTGTAAATGCTCAAACATAAAAGCCATTTTTCATTTCCTTTCTTTCGTGCGTGCTTCGACAAATATAAGCAATATATACCAAAACACAAAAATCGAGTCAATTATACCACACAGACTATTTTAAGTCAATCACAAAAAGCTGATTCTTTTGTATAAAAAGCTCAATGTTTTATACGCAAAAAAATTCAGAGCAAATAACGGCAATCAGTTTATTTCAAAAAA
>JAZOOE010000130.1:0-12593 GCA_045654865.1 Acutalibacteraceae bacterium
TTAATTCTATTATCTCTCTTTCATATTGTTTTATATGTCTATATCCTTTTGGCATACAAAAATCCCCTTTATGGTAGTTTATTTCATTCTACCATAAAGGGGTGGCTTTTTTCTATTGTCCGTTTTTAACGGACTTGTTCAGTGATTCTCCGGAGGCTTTTTTTATGTCATACACAAGTTTTTAGGCAATTTTGCTATGTCGATAAACACACGAATTGCTTATCCAAGAAAAATGCACAAAAAAATAAGTCAGTCAATTGTATCAAAATCGACTGACTTATTTGGCTGGGGAGGCGGGATTCGAACCCACGGATGCAGCAGTCAAAGTGCTGTGTCTTACCGCTTGACGACTCCCCAGTATCTTATTAAAAAAATCGCAAAATCTAATGACTTTGCGATCAAATGGGGTGGATAATCGGATTCGAACCGATGGCCTCCAGGGCCACAACCTGGCGCTCTAACCAACTGAGCTATACCCACCATCTCTATAGAAGAACGCGTTTACTCGTTCATCACTTGGTGTATTATATAGTAAGAAAACTGTTTTGTCAAGAGGAATTTTCATATTATTAAAATAAATCGGAAATTTCTCAAAAAACAGGAAATTTCCGATTTATCCGTTACATTATTTTTTCAGCCAGGTTGCTCTTGAAAAACACAGAAGCAACGGGAAGATTTCAAGTCGTCCGAGAAGCATTGCGGCAGAAAGCACAAGCTTTGAAAAATATGAATATCCACTGAAGCTTGCGCTGGGGCCTACAGCACCGAGTCCCGGTCCGATATTGTTAAAACAGGCAACAACCGCAGTAAAATTCGTTTCAAAATCAAAGCTTTCAAAGCTCAGCAGCAGAAACAGACAGATAAGCGTGGCAACGTACACCGTAAGATATGAATTTGCGCTTGCCAGAGTCTGCTCATCAAGACGCTTACCCTCAAATTTGAGTGTCTTTACGCTTCTGGGATGGAGAAGCCTCGTAAGCTCTCTTCTCATTCCCTTTATGAGAATCATAACTCTTGAAACCTTGAAGCCGCCCGCCGTTGAACCCGAACAGGCTCCCATAAACATCAGCACGAACAGAATCGTTTTTGATAAGCCCGGCCATAAGTTAAAATCAGCGGTTGCATATCCCGTTGTCGTCATAATTGACGAAACCTGGAAAGCGGACAGACGAATTGCCTCCTCGAGTCCCGAGCACATTGAGCTTATGTTTATTGTAATTGCGACACAAGCCACAACAGCAACCCCCACAAACACCCAAAGCTCAGTGCTCTTCAAAGCCGATTTGAAGCGTTTAAGCAGCAACAGATAGTATAGATTGAAATTAATGCCGAAAAGGAACATAAATACAGTTATAACCCATTGAATGAGGGGGGAATATCCGCCAATAGAGTCACCCTTTATTCCGAAGCCGCCCGTACCGGCAGTACCGAAGGCTGTGACAACGGCATCAAACAACGGCATTTTGCAAAGCATAAGCACCGCAATTTCGGCAATCGTCATAACAACGTAGATAAGATAAAGTATTTTTGCCGTTTCCCTTGCCTTTGGAACAAGCTTGTCAACCTTGGGACCGGGCATTTCCGCTCTCATAATATGAATTGATCTGTCGGGAAGCCCTGCGGCAAGCGCCATAACGAACACAAGAACGCCCATACCGCCAATCCAATGTGTAAAGCTTCGCCAGAACAGCAAGCCCTCGCTCAATGCCTCTACGTCATCGAGCACGGATGCACCCGTCGTGGTAAATCCGCTTACCGTTTCAAAAAAGGCATCAACAAATGAGGGAATCTCCTTTGAAAGCACGAAAGGCATCGCACCGATAAGAGACATTATTATCCACGCAAGAGAGACTATTACAAAGCCCTCCTTGGCATATATGGTCTTGTTTTCCGTCTTACAAAAATACGTCAGAGGAAAAGCACACACAACCGCAACCGCAATCGTTACGGCAAAAGCAAGCCAGCAGCTGTTGACGTAATACAAGGATACCGCAAAGGGAGCCAAAAGCAGACCTGCTTCGATCCAGATAATTTTGCCTAATATATTAAGCACCATTTTCTTGTTCATAAAACGCTCCGCCCTTATCCGAGTATATCCGAAAGGTCAGAAAGTCTTCTCTGTCCCGCGATAACGATCACCTTATCTCCGGGGAGAATTTTATCTTCACCTGTGGGAATTACGGCAGTTCTGCCTCTTATGATACCGGCTATCAGAATCTGAGGCTTGATAGACAGCTTTTTCAGGGGGACGCCTATTCCCGGGAAATCCTGAGTTACGGTAAATTCAAGAGTCTCAACGTTGGAATCCATAAGCTTATAAAGGGTTTCAACCTTACTTCCCATTGAATTCTCGAGAGCTCTTGCATATCGTGTCAGAACGTTTGCAATCATTTTCTTGGGAGATACCACGCAGTCGAGCCCCATTTCATAGGCAAGCCCCGCCAGCTCATCACGGTTTACCTTGGCAATAACCTTGGGCACACCCTTTTTATGGGCGTAATAGGCTGACAGAATATTCTCCTCATCAATACCCGTAAGCGCAACAAAGGCATCAATACGTGACAGGCCCTCCTCCTCAAGGATCTCCTGCTGAGTACCGTCGCCGTGAATAACTGACACGTCGGGCAGAAGCTCACTGAGCTCCTCTCCTCTTTCACGGTTCTGCTCGATTATTTTTACGTCATTGCCTGCCGCAATAAGCTTTTTCGCAAGATAAAATGCCGTGCGGCTTCCGCCGAGGATCATAATGCTCTTTACCTGCTTCTGCATAAGATTAAGCTCCTTGAGAAGCTGAAGCAGCTCAGCCTGCTTTGCGGTTATACCGATTCTGTCACCACCGCGAAGCACGAAGTTACCCGAGGGAATAAAAACCTCTCCGTCACGCTGAACCGCACAGACAAGAAAATTCGCCTTGAATTTTCCTCGGATCTCACTAAGTGTCATCCCGTCAAGACGGCTGTCGGGCTTTAATTTCATTTCTATCATTTCAAGGTTTCCGCTGGAAAAGGTTTCAATACCGACAGCTGAAGGCATTTTCAGAATATTATAAAGCTCCTGAGCTGCTCTGAATTCGGGATTTATAGGCATAGAAAGAGAAAGCGTCTGCTTCATAAAAACAAGCGACTTGTCATTATAATCAGTCTTTCTGATTCTTGCAACCGAATGCTTGGCACCCATTTTTTTCGCAAAAAAGCAGCTGAGCATATTTATTTCATCGGAATTTGTTACGGCGATAATAAGATCTGCCTTTCCCGCCGCGGCCTCCTCAAGAACATCCGAATCCGCACCGTTTCCGCATACGCACATAACGTCGTATATGTTATTCATTTCCTCAAGAACGCGTCTGTCCGAGTCTATAACAACTATGTCATGTTCCTCCGCTGAAAGGCTTTCTACAAGGGCAGTTCCTATTTTGCCGCAGCCGACAACTATTATCTTCAATTAAATCGCACCCCTTTCGGTTTAGGGTATTATACACCAATATATTTAATTTTTCCACTTATTTTTGTTAAAATTAAAAAAATTGACAATATTGTTATCTCTGAGGTATAATTATAGAAAATTTTCCGGAGAAGACAATATATGAAAATTTATCCGAATCCGTTTATCGAGCAACGCGCAGATCCGTTTATAACAAAGGGCTCTGACTCGGTGTATTATTTTACCGCATCTTATCCCGCCTTCGGGGATGAGCTTCACGGGTATGACAGAATTATACTCAGAAAAAGCGGCACCGTAAAAGGACTTCATGATGCAGAGGAAAAAACCGTCTGGACGGCACACGAAAGCGGAATAATGTCCCGCCATATATGGGCTCCCGAGCTTCACTATATCGGAGGAGTCTGGTATATCTACTTTGCGGCAGCAACGAGCGAGGACAAGTGGGACTTAAAGCCATACGTACTGCGCTGTACGGGCTCCGATCCTCTGTCTGACAAATGGGAGGAGCTGGGAGCAGTTCAGCCGCTTGCCGACGATTCACTTTCCTTCAGATGCTTTTCTCTTGATATGACCTATTTTTCTCATAAGGGACGACATTTTCTTATATGGGCACAAATCGAGGGGGCATCCTCCCTTTTTATGGCTGAAACCACCGAGGACTGTCCCTGGCGGCTTATCAGCAAGCCCATATTGCTGACAAAGCCCGAATATGCTTGGGAAAAGGTGGTTTATCCCGTCAACGAGGGCGCGTCCGTGCTGAAAACCAACGAAAAGATATACGTCTTCTTTTCCGCTTCGGGAACCGGTGCGGAATATTGTATGGGACGGCTTGAGGCTGATGCAGACAGCGAGCTTACAAAGCCCGAAAACTGGACTAAGCTTCCCTGCCCTGTGCTTTCCACTGCGGACACCGACGGAGAAGCAGGCCCCGGTCACAACAGCTTTGTAACCGACGAAAACGGTGATCTGCTGTTGGTTTATCACTCCCGTCCCGCATCACATCTGACGGGAGAATGCGGCACCTTCCTCGAGGAATCCCTTTACGATCCATGCCGCCACACAAGAATCAGAAAGGTGCGCTTCGACAAAAACGGAGCGCCGTTACTGAAATAAAAAGCTCAAGGAGAAATATTTATGTTCACTGAATTATGGAATACAAATCCACCCGCACTCTTTGCGGTAATATGCCTTATCTGCTATTTCTGGGGAATGGCCGCGGTATTTATTGCTAAGCCTCTCAAAAATGCGGAAAGCTTTTCAATCAAGCCCGTCGACAATGCAGGAATAACCGAAATCAGAGTTTATTACGGCGGTATTTCCTTTGCCCTCGGCGCATTTCTTCTGTTCCTCACTCTTACTCTCGGTACTGCATACTATTCACTTGTGGGCGGTGTTATCTTTGCCACCACGGTGCTTACAACGAGAACCGTTTTCCTCTTTGTTGACAAAGGATGGAAATGTCCCTACACAAAGCTTGCGATCCCCGCCGAAAGTGCATTTGTAATTGCCCTTTGGATATGCTTTATTCTTGCAAGAAGCTATATCTGATATGAAAAATTTATACTTTGTTGCACATCAGGATGACGAGCTTAACAATACGGGGGTGCTTCTTGCAGAGGAAGCTGATTCATTTTACGATGATACCTACGTGATTCTATGTACCGACGGCGGCGGCTCGGGAGTGTTGGGTGTTCTCGCTGACGGCAATGACTGCCATCTTCACGAGGGGAAGCACGTTTATCCTATGACAAGAGAGGAGTTTTCTGTCGCAAGAGACAGAGAATTCACAGAAAGCTGTAAGCTTCTCGGCGTAAAGCCTGAAAATGTTATAATTCACAAGCTGAGAGGTCTTGATGCACAGCTGACCGAGTCCCTTGCAGAGCATATTATCCGCGATACGTTAAGTCTTTTTCCTGCGGAAACGGATTTCAGAATCAGAGCAGTGTCTCCGCTTTTTGACGGCAGACAGAACCCCGATCATAAAGCAATCGGCAACGTGTGCGAAAAGCTGTTCGCAGAGGGCTTATTCTCGGAGGCTGTGCTCGTAACAGACAGCTGCTTTGAGGGAAGCTGCCGTGAAAAATTCCCCCTTGTATCCTTTGAGGAGAGAAAGCCCGACGATAAAGAATTCAAAAAATTAAAAGCCGCAGCGGATTGCTACGGCAGATGGGAGCCGGAAAACGGCAGATACGCTGTCGGCTGGCATTCCGTAAAGGATGAATTCGAGGAAATAGTCAGAAATCCGTCAGTTACCTATTATAAGCTTAAAGTATAATGGGAAAATTCAAAAAAAACAGCCGTGCAGTCAGTGCACGGCTTGAATTTTATTTATCTGCAAGATAAGCAACGGGACAAGGGAACTCCTGCTCATTGTTTGTCATATAAGCTACTGCGAAATCGGGAATATCCGTATTGTTGATAACGTCACCGTCAGCAATAAAGGAGTCGGCACCGTATACGAAACAGGGAACGTTAACACCTGAATGGCTGCCCGTTGTCCACTTGTACGTACCGTCCTTCTGAAGAGTAACGGAGCCTGTTTCGTGGTCAGCAGTGAAAATAACAAGAGTATTGCCGTTCTTTTCTGCGAAATCAAGAACCACGTCAACAACTCTGTCAAACTCAAGAACTGCCTCCATAGCACCCTCACCGTCCCGATCGTGTGAGCGCTTGTCGATGTGAGCAGCCTCAAGCATCATAAAGAAGCCGTCCTCATCCTGACTTAATATATCAATAGCCTCAGCTGCAAGCTCTGAAAGAGTGGGCTGGTCGCCGTTGTCGAGTCCCTTCCACATTGTTGTGCTGTCGAACTGACCGATAGACTTCTGTCCGGGAACAAGTGCCTTTACCTCTGTAAGATTGTCAACGTAAACCTTATCGTTGGCAACAACCTCACTTTCGGTTACGATATCAGCAGCGGCACCCCAGATAAGATCGATATCGGAAACAACCTGCTGAGCAAAAATATCAGCAGCAAGGTCCCTGTCTCTTACGTGAGCGGAGAATGCAGAAGGAGTAGCTCCCATAATTGAGTCACTTGTAACAACGCCCGTTGCCTTACCGTACTTCATAGCAACCTCTGTAATGGATGCGGGAACGGCAATTGCACCGAGAGGATCGGTAGGATAAACACCTACGTAACCGTTGATTGTTCTGTTACCTACGGCAAGAGCGGTACCGCCTGCGGCAGAATCCGTAACAAGAGCACTTGCAGAACGAGTCATCTGCTCGCCGTAATACTCGAAGCGGTCAAAGATCTGAAGCTCAACACCGTGAGTTTTTTCCGTAGAATGAAGATGATTGAAGCCCATTCCGTCACCGATAAGAATGATTACGTTCTTGACTTCCTCTGCTTCCTCTGCGGGAGCTGTGAAATTCAGACCGAGAGTATTTGTAAGCATTATTACCAATGACATAATAAGAACAACTATTTTGGAAAACATAATATCTCTCCTTAACATTTTTTTAATATTTTATCAAACGATTCAGTCCAAGTCAACAAATTTTAAGATTTGTTCATACAAATATCCCGTCTTCACAAAAAAGCGGCACAATAATTGTTGCTTTTGTCTCCATATTTTGATAAAATATCAGATGATAAAAAAAGAGGTACTTTTATGAACGGTGATATAACGAAAAAACAACAGACAAAAGGCAGGCTTTACATAATCGGCACCGCTCTTTTCTGGGGGCTTGCGGGAGTCTGTGTTAAATCAATTCCGTGGAATTCAATCTCCATTATGGCATCAAGATGCGGCATCGGAATTATTATGTTTGCGCTTCTTCGCAGAAGCATTAAGGTAAAATTCAACAGATATACCCTTGCAGGTGCAATTATGATGAGCATTACGGGAATACTCTATATGATGTCCATAAAGCTCACAACGGCGGCAACCGCCATAGTTTTGCAGTATACGGCACCCATCTTTGTTTTTCTGTATTCCGTGCTGTTTCAGAAAAAAAAGGCAAAGCTTTCGGAAACGCTTATCGTCCTTATGGTCTTCGGCGGATGTGTGCTGTCATTTATTGACGAGCTTGATCCGACGAGACTGCTGGGAAACGTTGCGGGACTTCTGTCGGGTGTCTCCTTTGCCGCTCAGATAATATTATTCAGCGACAAAAGAGCAGATTCAAACGACGGAATGTATCTGAGCAACATTCTAAGCTTTATAGTATGTCTGCCCTTTATGTTTTTCGATAAAAATATGGCATTTTCGGGAGAAATACTTTTCTGGGTGCTTGCTCTCGGCATTTTCCAATACGGACTTGCCAACATTTTTTATGCAAAGGGCTGTCAGATAATAAACAAGATCGAAACCTCTCTGCTTCTGACAATAGAACCGGTATTCAATCCCATTCCCGTTTTTCTTGTAACGGGAGAAATGCCCGGCCCCCTTGCAATAACGGGCTTCTTCATAGTTGTGGGAGGCATCACGCTTTACGGAATACTACCGCTGATTAAAGGAAAAAGAGAAGCCGCCGCCCGGTAAGCGAAGCACACAAGCGGCTTTCAAAAAAAACAACAAACGGAGGAAACAATATGTTCATTACCAATGATATAAAATACGTAGGAGTAAACGATCACAGCATTGACCTTTTTGAGGGACAGTATATCGTTCCCGCCGGTATGGCTTATAATTCTTACGTGATACTTGATGAAAAAATCGCAGTTCTTGATACGGTTGATATAGGCTTCACCGATGAATGGCTTGAAAACGTTTCAAAGGAGCTGAACGGCAAAAAACCCGATTATCTTATCGTTCAGCATATGGAGCCCGACCATTCAGCAAGCATTATGAGTTTTACTTCAAAATACCCCGAGACCAAAATCGCAGCATCCCGCAAGGCGTTTAAGATGATGAAAAATTTCTTCGGCTGTGATTTCAGTAAAAACGGAGTTGTTCTTGAGGACGGAGATACCCTTTCCCTGGGCAGACACGAGCTTGTTTTCGTGACAGCTCCCATGGTTCATTGGCCCGAGGTTATAGTTACCTTTGACAAAACGGACAAGGTGCTTTTTTCTGCTGACGGCTTCGGAAAATTCGGCGCTCTTGACGTCGAGGAGGAATGGGCATGTGAAGCCAGAAGATATTATTTCGGCATCGTGGGAAAATATGGTCCTCAGGTTCAGGCTCTGCTTAAAAAGGCAGCGGCTCTTGATATTGAGATCATTTGTCCTCTTCACGGTCCCGTGCTTACGGAAAACCTCGGATATTATCTGAAGCTTTACGATACGTGGTCATCCTATCAGCCCGAGGAGGAGGGCATTGTGATAGCCTATACATCCATTTACGGCAACACAAAAAAAGCTGTACTGCTTCTTGAAGAAGAGCTCAAGGCTATAGGCTGTCCCAAGGTCGTTGTCAACGATCTGGCAAGATGCGATATGGCAGAGGCTGTAGAGGATGCTTTCAGATACAGCAAAATCGTTCTTGCCACAACCACCTACAATTCCGAAATATTCCCCTTTATGAGAGAGTTTATTCATCATCTCACGGAAAGAAATTATATGAACAGAACGGTAGGTCTCATCGAAAACGGCACTTGGGCACCCTTGGCCGCAAAAATAATGAAAAATATGTTTGAAAAGAGCAAAAATCTCTCATTCTGCGAAAATACCGTCTCCGTAATGTCAGGCGTCAGCGAGGAAAACGTTATGCAGATCAAGGCACTTGCCGCAGAGCTTTGCAGGGATTATCAATAAAAACACAAAAACGGTATCAGATTTCAAAAGCAAGGGCCTCTGACGGACACTCTCTGTCGGAGGCCTTTTTTGAGCTCTGACAAAGAAGAACAATACTGAACTTTTCACCGAAACGGTCATCGCCCTTTTTCTGTCCATCCTTTTATTTCTTGACATTTGACGTAAAGGAAATATAATTTAACTATACTGTCATCCGGGGAGGATATTTTATGAACAGACAAATTGAGCTTGATACGGGAAGAAAGGTATTCCCGATAATACTTTCTGTCATCGGTATTGCACTTATGGCGGCACTGTGGATCACAAGACTGAATATCACGGCTGTTGTCTGTGTTGCCTTTATGTGCATAGTATCTGCGCTCATAGCGTTATCTCTTATAATCAAAAAACGCGTCTATGCGCCTATGGTAATAGCTTACGCGGCGGCGGCATTCGGAATTATTACCTACTATATCGTTTTCGGTGCGGACGCCGGCTTCGGCGCGTTTACATCCGGACAAATCGGCTTCAGCTCATCCGAGCATCCGTTGTTTACGGGCGAGGGCAGTTTCTTTACAAGACTTGCAGGCAATATTCTTCTGGCACTTCCCCACGCGGCGGCGTTATGGGGACTTTTCTTCACGGCACGCCGTACGTTTAATTCTTCCGTCGCAAAAAGAGCCGTATGCACGGTGCTTTCCCTTTGCCTTATGGGTACAAGCGTGCTCTACGTGCTTACTATGAATCTTCGCTCTAAGCCAAACACACAAAGACTCTGGGACGGACATAACGACTACCTTGATTCAATAGACAAAAAATCTCAGAGCGATTCACCAAATGTTTTGTTTATAATGATGGATGACTTAGGATATGGGGATATATCCCTCAACGGTGCTATTTACGACACACCGAATATTGACTCCATCGGAGAAAACGGACTTAACTTCACAAATTTCTATTCAGCATACTCCGTATGCTCTCCCGCCCGCTTTGCCGCGCTTACGGGAAGATACCCCTACAGAGGCTATGCAGATAACGTTATATATCCAACGGTGGACACCCTTTCTCCCTTTGCATCCACACGTATATTCAACTCCATTGAAATGGGCAACAATGCCGACGGAATGCTTGGTGACGAAATTACGGTTGCCGAGGTTTTCAGTGCTGCGGGCTATGCTACGGGCGCATTCGGCAAATGGCATCTCGGAGATTACGGCGAATATCTGCCTACAAATCAGGGCTTCGATTATTTCTACGGCAGTCACCACGTAAATGATATGACTCCCTTCTATCACGTCACGGAGGAAGAGGGACAATGGGAGATCGTTCAGGGCACAAAGGAGCTTAAGGATCAGAGCAGGGCAACTGAGCTTATTCATAATGAAATTACCGAATGGATCACCGAAAAAGCGGAAAACGGCGAGAATTTCTTTGCCTACTACGCTTCTCCCTGGCCTCACGCTCCCGTATATGCAGGCGACAGCTTTGACGGCACGACGGGTATGGGCACCTATGCTGACTGTGTGACGGAATTTGACTATTATCTCGGTAAGCTTTTCAACACAATGGAGCAGCTTGGCGTACTTGAAAATACGATAATTATCTTCACAAGTGATAACGGCCCCGCACTTGAGGGCTCTGTCGGAGGACTTAGAGGCGGTAAATATCTTGCCTATGAGGGAGGTCAGAAGGTCCCCTTTATGATAAGATGGGACAATGCAGAGGGCAAGCTGGGAGAAACGGGAACCGAAAGAACTTCATCTGCCGTATTGGTTGACCTCTTCCCCACACTTATCGAGCTTTGCGGAATCACGGGTAATAACGGAGAAAGCAACGTATTACCCTCCGACAGAGAAATCGACGGCATTTCAATGATGCCCCTCATTGAAAACGACAGCGTAATTCATACCGAGGAGCACCCCATACTTCATATGAAGCGTGAGGTAATAAAGGCGGTTCAGTACAGCGTTCCCGTTTCACAGGTCAAGGAATTGTATCCCGATTACGATTATGAGATACTCTCGGAAAATGACTACGTTACATTCAAATACTTTGAAAAAATACAGAATGACAATTCCGCATTCTGGGATAAGAACCGCAAAAACTGGCTTCATATTCTTACGGATGATGCTTCGGAAAACTATAACCGCTCAAGCGTATATCCCGAAATAGCAGATCAGTTCAACGCAAGACTTCACGAAATAGCAGACAGCTTCAAGGAAAACCGCCGCGGAATAATCAGTTAAAAGGAGCACAAAAAAATGCCACCGCTTTCGCTTATGATAAAGCCCGCATCTTCCCTTTGCAATCTCTCCTGTGAATACTGCTTTTACAAGGACGTTTCTGAGCACCGCGAGCATTCGGGATTCGGAATAATGAAGGATGCTGTTGCTGAGACTCTTGTCAAAAAGGCGCTCGCCTATGCGGACGGTGAATTGGCGGCATTTGCCTTTCAGGGCGGTGAACCTACACTTGCGGGCATAGATTTTTTCAGAAATTTTGCAGCCTACGTAAATAAATACAATACCAAAAACAGCAGAATCTTTTACAGTATTCAGACAAACGGAAGCACCCTTGATGATGAATGGGCAATATTTTTCAAAAAAAACTCCTTTCTGGTGGGACTGAGCCTTGACGGTGATTTTGACGGAAATAAATTCAGACGCCGCCCCTCGGGACAAAATGCTTACTATAAAATTCTTACTGCGGCAGAGAAGCTGAAAAAATACGAGGTTGATTTCAACATTCTCACAGTGCTTACGGGCTATTGTGCGGAAAACGGAGAAAGGATATATAAATTTTTCCGTTCCCAAGGCTTCAGATATCTCCAGTTTATCCCTTGTCTGCGACCTTTCGGTTCTGAGGAGCAAAGCGAGCTTTATATGACAAGTGAGCAATACGGGGATTTTCTCATTAAGGTTTTCAATCTGTACGTAAAGGATTACGTAAGAGGAAATTATATCAGCATAAGGCAATTTGACAATTGGGTGAGGCTGTATCTGAAGCAACCTGCCGAGCAATGCGGTGTTGCAGGACACTGCAGCCGTCAGTTCGTTGCTGAGGCAAACGGAAATATTTACCCCTGCGACTTCTATTGCACGGATGAATATCTGCTCGGCAACATTTCGGATAAGAGCTTTTCTGAGCTTGAGTCAAGCCCCACAGCTACAGCATTCATAAAGGAAAGCCTCACTCTGCCCGACAAATGCAAGGTATGCCCCGTTTTCGGTCTTTGCAGAGCGGGAGGCTGTAAAAGAACTCAGCTCAGCGAGGATTATTGCGAGGCTTATAAGAGGTTTTTCTCTGCTTGTCTCCCCTTGTTCAGAGTCTTTATAAACGAAAAGCCCTCAGGCACATAATCTTCCGATTATTTTGCCGCGAAACAAAATAAAACAAAAAACAGTTGATTTTTCTAAAATGTTAGTATATAATGTTTTAGAAATATTCGCCGGTGTGATGGAATTGGCAG
>JAZOOE010000131.1:0-10436 GCA_045654865.1 Acutalibacteraceae bacterium
CGAATATCAGTACCGCTTTTTAATTTCAATAATGACATAAAACAACCCCCGGTAAATCATAATTTAGATATCGCTAAATTATTCAAATGAATAATGAATAATGAAGACGCTATGCTAATGAATAATGAATAATTATGGAAGGCTTACGCCTTGTTCCGCTGACGCTCTATTTAAAATGCCGACCGCAGGTCCCGAAATTATTCATTTTTCATTATTCATCATTCATTATTCATTGAAATCATAATTTAACGGCTTTCGCCGTTAAATTATGATTTAGTGGTATTTAGGCAAGTAGTCTCCGTGTGCCTCAATAAGGTCATCACAAAGGCTGATGATCTCATCAATTGAAAGCTCTGAGGAGGTATGAGGATCAAGAAGAGCCGCCTGATAGATAGCATCCTTCTTGAGAGTAACTGCGGCTTCAATTGTAAGAAGATGAACGTTGATCATAAGTCTGTTCATAGCGGCAAGCTGCTCGGGAAGTCTTCCCTGATAGCAGGGCTGGATGCCGTACTTATTAACAAGGCAGGCAACCTCTACGCAAGCCTCTCTGGGGAGGTTTTCGATAAGACCGTTGTTGATAACGTTACCGCCGATCTTATAGGGCATATCCGTTGTAATAGCCTCCATAATATAAGAAGCGTATTCGTGTGTTCTTTCGTGCTTTACATCGTCTGTAAGATAGATCTTTCTGTCATCCTGCCAGCGTGCGATCTGATTTATACAGCGGCGGGGATACTCGTCAAGGGGAATGTTATAGCGGTCAATGAGTTCGGGATACTTTGCCTTGATGAAAAGGTTGTTGTATTCTGCATTATGCTCACTTGACTCTGTGCAATAATGTCCGAAGCGGCGGATATATTCATATCTTACAAGGTCATACTTGTCGGTATGGTCACCGTTAAGAACGTCAATAGCTCTTCTTCTGATTTCGGGATAAAGATCGTTTCCGTCTGCATCCTCGATTTCAAGAAGCCAGCCCATGTGGTTGATACCTGCGATCTTTTCTCTTATGGGTTCTTTATATTCCATTCCGAGACCGTCAAGAAGTCCTCTTGAGCAGCCCTGAACGCTGTGGCAAAGACCTACAGTCTTGATAGGAGTAAATCTCTGCATAAAGCCTGCAAGCTGAGCCATGGGATTCGTATAGTTAAGGAAATATGCATTAGGGCAAACCTCTGCCATATCATCAGCAAAGTCCTTGAGCACGGGAATGGTACGAAGAGCTCTGAAAATACCGCCGATACCGTTTGAGTCGGCAATTGTCTGGCGAAGACCGTACTTCTTGGGTACTTCAAAGTCAATGATTGTGCAGGGGTCGTAAAGACCTACCTGAATTGCATTTACAACGAAATTTGCTCCTCTGAGAGCTTCTTTTCTGTTTTCAACACCCAGATGCTTTGTAATAACTGCTCTTGACTCATTTGTGTTCTTGTTAAGAGCGCAAATCATTATATATGACTCCTCAAGACGCTGACCGTCAATGTCGTAAAGAGCAATTTCACATTCGCGAAGAGCGGGTGTGAGTAAAACGTCACCTAAAACGTTCTTTGCAAATACGGTGCTGCCTGCACCCATAAAGGTTATTTTCATACTGTTTACCTCCCGTAGGATAAAATTAAAGTCATAGACCTTATGAGCCTATGACTTTAGTTTACTTTATGTTGTTATGTCCGTCAAGAGATTATTGAAATTCTTCCTCTTTTTTTCTTCCGAGCGTAATAAAGATAACTGCGCCCGAAACGGTTACAACAAGGAAGACAACAAGCAGAAGAGCAAGGGGCGTACCGTTACCGATCTCAGCGGGAATATCGTCGGTTACGTTATAATTGGGCTTTACGTTGCCCATTCCCTCGTATCTGCCCGTTACGTTGGGATCAGCAATTACGGGAACCGTTACAACCTCGGGGGGAATATACGTCTGAGAGGTGGTTGCCTCCTCGGTGGCGGCAGGCGCCTTTGCCGTGGTGCTCTCCTCGGGACGCGTTGTGGCAGCCTCCGTTGGTCTTTCGGTGGGCTTTTCCGTTGGTTTTTCGGTTGGCTTTTCCGTGGGATGCTCCATATCGTAGATTATCTGATTTTTCTCCTTATAGGGATCCACCTTGTTTATCTTTGCCGATGTCTTAAGCTCCTTGTTAACTCCTACAAAGGAAACAGGGATAAGATCTGCAAGAGCTATTGAGGCAAGCGTTGTAAGATGTGCGCCGTCCGTGGTAAAGGAGGGACAAAGAGCATTGGGATCGGCGGGATTTGAAAGGGGTGAGCAGTCAATATAGCCGTCTGCTATGGTGTTTGTCTTTATCCATTTGTCAAGCTCGTCGCACATATCCTGCATCTGACGTGACCACACTATATCGCCCGTCTGACCGAGGAATTCTCTTTCATAGCCCTTCCAGGAGGTCTTTGTAAAGAAGTATATCTTTATACCCCTTGCGTGAGCCATTTCAACAAGAGTCTTATAGCCGTTTATAATGTCCTTTGCAGAATAATGAGGCACCTCGGCACCCATGCTGTTCGAGAACTGATGAAGAATATCGTTAAGACCGATTTTTACGAAAATGTATTTTACACCGCTGATATTCAGAGCATCTCTTTCAAAGCGGTCAATTAAAGCACTACCGTAAAGGTTACCGATAACGCCCGTTCCGTCACTGAGAAGCTTGTTTGCAACAATAGCCTGATTTACAACGCTCACGTCAGTAATACCGCCTCTTGCAAGCTTTTGTGCGAAATACAGATATGTATCATTTACAAGTGTGGAGTCACCGATAAACACGGCAACATCCTTTTTGCCCGTTGTATCGTATGAATCAACCTGACAAAGGAATGGAGTTGTGTGATAGGTAATCGTGCCTGAGCCTATGTTCAGCTCACGGGCAGTCTGCATTGTCTCGGCATAGCACTGTGACACGCTGTTTCCGAAAAGAGAGCCCATACTGAGAAATGAACGGGCATTTGCAAGACCTGCCGAGGTGATATAGGTTGCATTTTCAAAATAAAGGGTAACGCTGAGGATATCAAGAGCCTCTGTCTTGAAGTCCACCGCATCAGACCATACCGTGCCGCCGACGGGAATTGATACGGACTTTGCACCGCCAAAGGTGATTGCACCTATGTTGTCAAGCTTTATGGTGCCGCCGCCGGTGCCGAGAGTTTTTGCAATAGTTGCCTCGTTTATTATAACGGGAGCCGCACCGTATTCATTTGAGAATTTGAAGCGGAGCTTATCACCGCCGGTGGTTACCCTGAACTCAATTCGCACCGTGCTTTTTGAGGGGATAATGTCCTGCAGGGAAAGAGCCGCAACGCTTACAGAGGAATCCACAACGCTGGTAGCCCAGGCGCACACCCACTTACCTGCCGCAGATGCATCAACGGCAAGAAGAGAGCCGACGGGAGTCAGCAGCATTATAAAAGCAAGAGCCAGCGACAAAAGTGCGGTTATTTTTTTCATAGGATTTCTTCCTTTATTACATCATTCATCGAAAGGGAGAGTTTTTCCCTTAAAATTTATTATATAATAGGTTTTTTTATAATTCAAGACAAATTGTGCCGACAAACGCGGAAAATTATGCCTTGGTGTAGACAAGCTCATACACTGCGCCATCCTCTGTTTCAATGCCGTCAGCACCCGTAAGAGCCGTCTCACCATTGACGCTCAGTGACCAATATGCACCGTCCGTCTCGTAAACCGCGCTGATACCGTTTACCTTTTTGATGTAAAGACCGTAGGGGCCCTCCTCACCCTCAACAAGACCGTTTTCAATGAGAGCATCACCAAGCACCGTCGCATCCGTGAGAACGGTAAGCGTGAGAGTCTTATCCTCGGTTACAACCTTTACGGTAAGCTCAAGGCTTCCCTCGCCTATCGTGGTATCCTCTTCGATCACACCCGCGCCCGCCGCAGCGTCAAGGGTGGTAAGGGCATCTGCCGTGGTGCTTTCGGGGCTTTGCGTGCCGCCTGAGCAGGCACCGAGCGTTAATATTGTCACAAGTGCAATAATGATTAAAATCGGCTTTTTCATAATTCTTTCTCCTTTTTTTTGGGGCTCAAAAACGCCTTAAACCTTATAATTGTCAAGCTGCTGCTGTGTGGGCCTGTAATCGGGATTGGAGCAGCAGGGGTATGAGGGAGCAGTGCCGTCGGATGACCAGAAGGGCGTCAGAGTATCGTCTCTGAACTTATCCCTGTCCTCCTTTAATCTGAAATCGGGCACGTCAAAGGGAGCGCTTCCCTCGATTATGCTTCTGTGAGAAAGGATTGCAACGCTTGCCATGGCGGTTGCAAAATATACGTCAAACTGATGAGGCTTGTTTTCTCTTATGCAGTTGAAGAATTCTCTTATCACAAAGAAATCTCCGCCGCCGTGTCCCGCATCACCGATAAGCTTCTTTTCAGCGGCACTGATACGGGGCTTATAGAAGCTTACGGGCTTCTTACCCTCGGGCACCTGCCAGTCGTTATAGCGAAGCATCACCTTGTCGGTTCCTCTTACGTTTTCTATCTGTCCCCTTTCACAGCAAAGACGATATGAATTGAAGTGAGCGCCGAAGGCTGAACAGCCTGTCACCTTGAATACGGAGCCGTCGTCATTGAGAATAGTGATAATTGATGCCACGTCTGCCACGTGGGATGCGCTTGGGCAATCCTCGGGGAGAGGCGAATATACGGGAGTCGCGGTAACCCTCCTTGGGAAAGCTCCTGTCGCCGCCATAATGGGGGCAAGAGAATGGGTTATATAATAAGATCTCGGGAGAAAATTTCTCCAATGCTTTTCATAAGGACGGATGGATATAACCGCAGGAGTGTCATACCAGTCCATCGGATGATTGTATTCACCCTCGGCATATAACACCTTACCCAGAGTGCCGCCCTCATACACCTTTTTCATTTCACGGTTGAAGAGCATAAAGGGATAGTTCTCCGCCAGCATATAAACGGCATTGCTTTTTTCGGCGGCCTCACACAGCCTTACTCCCTCAGCCATTGTAGAATTTGAGGTACATTCGCTGAGCACGTGAATATTTTTCTCCAGTGCCTTGATTGCGGCATCGGCGTGCTCGTGGAAGAAGTTGCAAAGCAGAACCGCATCCATAGGATGCTTTATAAATTCATCAAAATCTGAGTAGACAGCCGCACCCTTTATGTGCTCGCTGACACAGGCTGTCTGCTGCTCATCCTTTTCGCAGACGGCAACTATTTCACCGCCGTTTATCTTTATCTCATCAAAGAAAGACGAGCCGCGGCGAAGTCCGAAGATACCTATTTTAATTTTTTCCATAGCTGACACCTCATATCAAACAAACATCAGAATAATGAGAGCGGCAAATGCCACGCCCACGGAAATAATCTCTCTGCGCGAGGGCTTATTTTTCGTAAAGCAGCTGATGACAGTAGAAATTATCATAACACCGCCCGTAACGAAGGGATACTGAGCAGATGCGGGAATGTGGGCAAGGGCAATAAGAAGAAGATAGTTGCCCAATCTGCAAAGCACACCGTAACCGCCCATACTGAGCACCGCCTTTTTGGTAAGACGTCTGCCCTCACCCTTTATAAATGGCAGAAATGCAAGGCAGATGACAAGAGCCGTTGCGGCTATAAGAACGGAATAGCCCGCGTCTGAGGTCTTTTCATAGGGAGCGTTTCTGAAAACGGTGGAAAGCACACCCGATAAGCCGTTGAGCATAAACACGCCCATATAATAAACGTAGCCCGACTTCTTTTCTCCCTTTTTGACAGTCATAAGAAGCGACAGCATCAGAAGCGCATAGCACACACCCTTGCCCACGGTCAGCTCCTCGTTATAGAAGAGAATTCCCGTAAGTGAGGGCAGAATCATACCGCCGAGCATAGCAAACATAGAATAAAGAGAAAGATTTATGCGCCCGAGAGCCTTCAGACTGAAATAGGTATAGCCGATAGAGTCAAGAGCGGCAAAAAATGCCATCAGAAGAGAAAATGGAGTGAATTCAAATCTGAATCCGTTAATTGCAAGAAGTATCAGAAAGCCTATAAGTGACGAGCCTGCCGAAAAAACGAACATTGCCCGCAAGCCGTTTCCGTACTCCTTTTCAAATATTCCGTTGAACAAAAACTGGAAGCTGAACATTGTAACAGCTGCCAATAAAACGCCGTAGTATACCATTTTTTATTTCCTTTTACTCAATAACCAATCTATAAGCTCTGCCTTGTACGTATAATCCCAGGCATTATGGCCGACTCCCTCAAGACGGGTATAGCGGAAATCCTTTCCCGCATCCCGAAGCCTTGCCGCCATTTCATCGGAATAGAACACGTTTACCACACCGTCCGCCGCACCGTGGATCATCCACACGGGCATTGTCACCATTGATGCGTTCCAGGGCATACCGCCCCCGCAGCAGGGAGCTATAGCCGCAAAAAGAGAGGGCTTTGCCATAGCGGTAAG
The DNA here is from genome assembly GCA_045654865.1 of Acutalibacteraceae bacterium. Lineage (GTDB taxonomy): Bacteria > Bacillota > Clostridia > Oscillospirales > Acutalibacteraceae > RUG806. The sequence goes on from JAZOOE010000131.1 coordinate 6,432, forward strand.
CCACGTACCGTAGCCGCCCATGCTGATTCCCGTAAGGTAGACTCTCGATCGGTCAGCCTTATAAAGCTCGATTTTTTCCTCGATAAAGCGAAGAACGGACTCAACCCTTGCCGTCCAGAAGGTATCGGCAGGACATTGGGGCATAATAAAAATGCACTCTCTGTCATTATCGGACAAAAACTCCGAGAAGCCGTGGACGTCCATCAGATGAAGTTCATCCCTACCGCCTCCTCTCTCCCCTGCTCCGTGAAGCTGAAAAACAATGGGAAGCCCCTCCGTCATATTCTCCGGAGCATACTCAACGTAGCCGAAAATCTCATTTTCCGTATATTCTTTTCTTATCAAACCAGCCACCCCTTTTTATTTCTTTATTATAATATAGACCTCTTTTGGGTACAGGTCAAGAAAAAACTGCAAATCTGCCCCGAGGGGCAGATTTGCAGATAATACGCTTGTTATTTCCGGCAAAGACCTTTTACTCAGAATACAAGCTCCGCTGTCACAGCTCAGAAGCAATAAGCTCTTCAATGCTTCTCGTTTCCTTTGCTGCCGCGCGCTTTACGTCCTCGACACCGTTTGCCATGGCATAGGAATAAAACTCCTCTATCATCGCAAGATCGTTGACGTTGTCACCCACCGCAATAACGTCCTCCTTTTTGCCTCCGGCAAGAGAAAGAAGCCTGTAGATTCCCGCGGCCTTATCCATTCCCGCAGGGACAATATCGATACACGTACCGTTCTGCAAGGGATTGAGGAATTCTCCGAAGCGTTCTCTGATTTTTTCTGTAACGTACCTTGCCTCCTGAAAGGAAAAACAGCCCGTGCTTATCTGATTAAAGGAAATAAACCGTCTTTCGGGATCATAGTCGATGCCCTTTTCATCGGGAAATTCCTTATTTTTTATTCTGACGAACTCATCCCCGCAGAAAAAGGCAAAGGGACACCCGAGGGAAAACACAAACTCAATGAGTTCATTTCCGATATCCTCATTACAGCGCACGTCACTTACCGTGTTATAGGCAGCATCCGTTATAACCGCACCGTTACATCCGAGGAAATAGTCAACGGGGATATGGTTTTCCTTTAACTCAAAGAAAAAATCCTTTTGTCTGCCGCTTACCACAGAGAAGAGATTTCCCGCATCCTGCCACCTTTTTATTGCATTAAGCTTTTCCGGGGTAATGCCGCCGTGGTTCAGCGTGCCGTCATAGTCACTGCATATAATTTTCATAATCACATAGCCTCAAACATATCCGCAAGACGTCTCACGGCGTTATAAAGATCCTTAATGCCCTTGTCCATATTGGTTTCGTCAAAGGCTCTGAGATAGCTGTCTGCCTCAAGGGTAAAATATCCTCCGTAATTTATATCCCTGAGAGCTCTTACCGCCTTTTCAAAATCAATGCTCATTGAAAAGGGGATCTGATGTGAATCGTGCCACATATCGTTATCGTGGATATGAAGAGCCTGCAAATGGGAGCCGAGAGTATGTATCATCTGCTCCGAGGTGGTTGAAAGTCCCTTCATTTCCGCGTGACCGATGTCAAGACAGGCTACCAAGAACGGATCGTTCACCGCTTCAATATGAGCCTTGAAATCATCGTGGTGAGAGCAGGCTGCGGAACACGCCTGATCCTTCTCCTTGTCCCAGCACCACATATTTTCGGTTGCTATCTTGACTCCGCACTCCTTTGCGAAGGGCAGAAGCTCAAAATACATTTCGGCATTTTCTTCAGCTCCCTTATAGTTGTCGGGATGTATAACGCATATTTCACCGCCCGCCTCAGCGGTACATTCAATGGCTCTTTTCATATGATCTCTTATAGGCTTACAGCGGACGGGAAAGGGTGCGTGAGACTGATTGCAGATGATACCGTTATCAAGACCGACTTGTCTCAGACGTCTTGCGAATTTAAGATAATCATTTCCTGCAAGAGGATGTGAATTGGGACGAAGCACACCGGCCTCCCAGTCATAATCACACATTGTGAACATTGAAAAATCCCAGGCATCAAAGCCTGCCTTCGCAATAAGCTCAATGGCTTTTTCTTCTCCGAGAACAGAGGATGCAACATCTATCTGAGTTGAGGTTTTCATAAAATCCCGTCCTTTCGTTTTATATACTTAAATATAATATCCGTTCCTCGGATTGTCAAGAAGCTTCGGCTCCGTATTGCTTCACCCCCCCGGGAATTTGTTTTTTTTGCCGAAGTCAGAGGATTGTTTTTCAGCATATTGCCGAAAAAATACAATTTCACTTGATTTTATTCACCGCAGAACATATAATGTTTTAATATTAATTTTTTTGTAAAGGATTGTTCCTGATGTCAGAAATTTTAGAATTTTTTAACGGATATTCTGATGCGGTTCTTATACTCAGAATAATTTTCGCCGGCATCTGCGGCGGCATAATCGGCGTTGAAAGAACCCTCAGACAAAAGGATGCGGGCTTCAGAACCCACATCATCGTTGCCATGGGTGCGGCTCTTATGATGATCATTTCAAAATACGGCTTCCTTGATATTGTTTTCCTTGAGTCAGTTCAGGTCGACGTTTCAAGGGTTGCTTCAAACATCATCACGGGTATCTCGTTCCTCGGTGCAGGTATGATCTTCGTAAAGGGTATCTCCATCAAGGGACTCACCACCGCGGCAGGTATCTGGGTAACGGCGGCTGTGGGAATGGCTATGGGCGCAGGTCTTTATCTCGTTTCCTTCGTTTCGGTAATTCTTCTGCTCCTTGTGCAGATCGTCTTCCACAAGTTCCTCATCGGCTTCGATAAGGTGCTTGCCAACGATAATCTTGTTCCCTGCTTCGTTCAGCTCGACAACACCCCCTCTGCCGTCAAGGAGCTCAAGGCCTTCCTTAACACCAACGGCGTTCATATCTTTGATTCGGTGGTTACGGCCTCTTCCGATAACCTCACCCTTACAATTCACCTGAACGTGCAGTTTGAAAAGGATGTTGACATCGACGACGTATTCGACCGCTACCTGCAGAAAGACAATGTCCATCAAGCCTTCTCTATATAATAAAACATAATAAAACACTCACAAATCACCGTCTTTAACGCGAAGCAATATTTAAGGTTAAGTGCCACCACACACTTATCCTTATTTTTTTTACGCTTAAGCCCCGTCGGAACTGTGTGTCGCTTTGTTTGCGGCGGCTTGCAGTACCCCCGTACGGCTCAGCGCCGCCGCAAACAATAAATACGGCAATTTCTGAGTGTTTATATTTACGAACTGCTGTCAAGAATCAGTTAGTTAGTTTTTCCCCGACCGAAAAGGTTTATTGCATTCAATTTCCGCTAAATGCCCACATTTCACCCGATTGCATCCTTTTTACAAGCAAAAAGGCGCACTCGGGCAAAATCTGAACATTTATCGTCAAACGGGAAGAAATTTTGTTTCCTTGTGAGGGTAGAAGTGTGTTAATTTTACAGATGACGGCAAAATACTTTTGATTTGCAGAGTTTATTTTTTTAGCGAAATTAAAAATTGCTTTTGCAGGAAACGATGCTCCGCAAATTGGAATTCGGAGATATGAAAAACAAACAAAAAAGCCTCTTGTACCGCTGTAGTACAAGAAACTTTAAGTTTTTGATAAAAAATCAATAATCAGTAATGAGTAAAAAAACTTTAAACTTCCCGTTTGACGAGAAGAGTTCATATTTTATGCAGATGTGCATTTTCTCAGAGAGAAAATGTTGCAGGTGCGTGAAATATGGACTTTTATCGGAAATATAAGGGTAAAAACCTCCTTGGTCGGAAAAAACTAACCAACAGATTTCTGACAGCACCGCGTAAGGGGGCAGAAAGTAGTCTGTTTATTGGATTTGACACCGGAAGGCGTACGAGGGTACGCCGAGGATGGCAAAGACAAAGCGAGTTAAAGCTTCCGACGGGGCTTAAGCGTAAAAAAAATAAGGATAAGTGTGTGGTGGCACTTATCCTTAAATATTACTTCGCGTTAAATAGGCTGCTTTGTGCCCCCTTACGCAAT
>JAZOOE010000132.1:0-15525 GCA_045654865.1 Acutalibacteraceae bacterium
TATTATAATATAATCTAATAAAACAATTGACACTTTGTCACTTTTTTGGTATAGTATTATGGCTGAAAAATGACAAGGTGTCATTTTTTAAGTTCTTTTTAAACTATAATTAATAAATTATACTAACACGGGAGAAAGGAAAAGAATGGCAGCAGCTCCTAAAAAGCTCGAAAAAAAGATGAAGATCCTCGACACGGCATTCTCGCTGTTCAGAACTTCATCGGTCAGCGCCACGGCGATTGACGACATAGTAAAGGCCGCAGGAATTGCACGCGGCACGTTTTATCTGTATTTCAAGGACAAAAGCGATCTTCTTGAAGAAATCATCCTGTATAAAAGCACCGAATATATGAGGACGGTACTGGAAAAGGCTGTCAGCGATTATTCCCGCGAGGACAGAGATTTCTATCAATTCGTGCGAAGCTTTCTGAATCACTATATAGACTTTCTCACGGAAAACCGTGAGATGCTTCCGATAATGTCCAAAAATATTTCCTCATGTCTCAGGAATCTTCCTGACTTTTATGATCCATACATTGAAAAGGTTTACGCCAAATTCATAAAGGAAATGGAAAAGCTGGGCTATGATGAAAAAGATGCCCACGTCACCGCATATATAGTCATAGATATGGTTGGCTCAATATGCTCTGATGCAATTCTTCTGGGAAAGCCGTTCCCCATCGAACAAATAAGAGAAACGGTAATCGAATCAGCATTGGCATTGATCAAAAACAATGCACACTTAGAAAGAGGTGATCTTGTCTGAAACGCTCATATAAAATTTTAACGGTAATACTGACGTTAGTTATGCTTTTCAGCACTTTTGCGCCCTGTATGGCAGGAGCAGTCAATCTTCCCGAGGGAGTTTCCCCCTCACAGATCGAGGAGGCTATTCCGAAGCTTGACTCGCTGGTAAAAAATCTGCTCGCTTCAAATCCCGAAACGAAGGATCTGAAGAAGACCGTTTACGGCATGCTCTATGAGGACGATACGATAAACGCCGCATTCTCAGCCATATACACGGCTCTCAGCGAAAACGTCAACACAATGTCTCTTATCGGCGTTGACATTTCTCCCGCGGCGCTGTCGGCTGCATTATCAAATTATCCTCAGGTATCAAAAAAGATTGCATCCTGTGCAGACATCAAGGCAGTTATAAAGGCTTCCTCTTCTTTCAAATGGGAGGTTTCCTCCAAAAATGAATTTGCAAAGGCACTTGCTGCAATTCTTTCACCCTTCAACGAGCTGCTCAATGCGCTTTTGTGTGCAGGTAAGGTCAATATAAATGCAATTCTCGCAATTCAGGGTGACGACGGCTACAGCTCGGCTATCATACCTCTTCTGACGGCTCTTGACTGTCCCTCAATAATGAGCTCCTCCGAGTTTGCGGCAGATGCAGCCAAGAACAAAAACAATATCGTAAAGAATCTTCTTTCCATGGTATTTGACGCTCTTGACAAGCTGCTTGACTCTCCCGTAAAGGGACTTTGCTCAACTCTTCCCAAAATTGCTTATTATCTTAATTCGGGAATGCTCTCAAGCTCAATAACAGCACTTTTAGAGCCTCTCTCACTTAAAATTGCAGGTATCCTCACGATCCCCGGCATATCTGACCTTATTACGGGTGTTACAGACCTTGAAGAAGGACTTAATATCAACGAAATGCTTGAAGAAATAGATCTCTCAGCGCTTCTCGGCTCCGACGTCAAGCTTACCGTTCCCGAGGTAGATATAGCAAAGCTTGCCGAATGCGTGACCTACTCGGGCTCATATAACGTTGACGAGGCTTCCTCGTTTACGGTAATTATGGACTTCCTCATTGAAACGCTGAAGCTCAACAAGAATTCTCTGGGAGCACTTCTCGGTGGCGAGGACGTATCGGAAACACTTGATCCCCTGCTTTCCAAAACCAACGACGAGATAATCAAGACCATCGTTATTCTCTTCACAATGAAGAGCATACCCTCAAACAATTATAATTGGGTATACCCCGCATTCACTGCAACAATCCCCGACAACACACCCACCTTCACCGCTAACGATTATGCGGCATTCCTTGAAAAGGTTGATCCCCTGCTTACCGACTTCGTCAAGGAAAGCGATCCCGAGGGTGACATTGAAAGTACACTCAGAAAAACAATTTATTCCAACTCTCTTGTTTCTCAGCTTGTAACAGGCATCTTCTCCGTTATCGGCGGCGAGGAAATGGCTCCCCTTTTCGCTCTTCTCGGAATGGACGTAACTCCCACGGGTGTTGCAAACGCCATTTATAACTACTATCCCTACACATCAAGACAGCTTTACAAATACTCCTCATGGGAAAAGGTAAACCCCGATTATCTCACCTGGGGCTTCTATGACGGAGACAGCGAGGGCTTCACAAGAGCAATTTCAAGAGTTCTTGCTCCCTTCCTTCCTCTTCTCACCTGTATGCTCGCAGGACAGAACGTAACGCTTCTTGACAGCATAACGATTCCCGGCTCCGACGGCTATAACACTGCTGTAATTCCTCTTCTCGAGGCTCTCGGATGTCCCTCGGATAAAATAAAGACCTATGACGAATACAAAAAAGGTGTCGGAACCGCAGCAATCATTACGGATATTCTCACTCCCGTTACAGCACTGCTCGACGAGCTTTGCGCCGCTCCCGTAAAAACTGCATGCAGAATTCTTCCCAACCTTATTTACTTCTTTAATTCAGGACTTATGAACGGGGTTATCGAAAACCTCATCTACCCCGTAAAATATATGCTTGAAACAGCGGGTATGGGCGACCTTCTCAGTGAGGCAATGGGTGAGACAATGAACGTGGATATGTCAGCTCTTATCAAGGATCTCACCGCTGATATGGATCTCGGCATCGCACTTCCCGAGCTTGACCTTGCGGTCATCGGCACTCTCGGTACAGCTTCAACGCTTACAAGTAAAAGAGTCACAGGCGGTGCTCCCGCACAGTATACCTACATTACGGCAGATGCTCCCGGCGTATTCCTTACAATAATGAGATTTGTTGTAAGTGCAATCTCTATGGAGGAAAACAGCGGACTTCTTACCGGCCTTATGGGCTCAGAAAGCTCAGAGCCCTCCCCCGACGGTATGCCTGATATGTTCGGTATGTTTGCCGGAAATATCGCAGAAAAATTCAAGGGAATGTCCAATGACGAGATAGTTGAATGGCTGTGCGATCTGCTTTTCAGCGAATCCCCAATTGTTGAGCTTCCCGTTGAGGATGAAGAGATCCCGTCAATCATCTATAAGGAAAAGTTCTCCCTTCCCGGATGGGCAAAAATTGCTATCCCCGTTGTGTTGATTGCTCTTGCGGCACTTGCTTACTATATTCTCTCCGTTACCGGAAAGCTTGATAATATCAAGCTCAAAAAGGCAAAGAAAAAGGAAATGAAGAGACGTGAAGAGGAAAGCCGTAAGCTCATAAAGGGAGGCGGAAGCGCCGTTGCTCCCTTAGAGGATGCACCTCTTAAAAAGAAACCCAAGCGCGCTGATAAAAAGGCAAAAAAGACCGCATCTGCACCTGTTCAGACAGCTCCCCTTCAGACAGCTCCCCTTCAGACAGCTCCTATTCAGACGGCTCCCCTTCAGACAGCTCCCCTTCAGACGGATCCCCTTCAGACGTCTCCCCTTCAGCCGGCTCCCCTTCAGCACACCGAGCCTGAGAGCATACCTGAAAAAACAGCAGTCAATACTACATCTGCCGTACGCACGGAAATTACCAACGATTACATCTACACAGGCGGCAGCGCATATCTCGATCCTCTTTCAGAGCAGATAATCGCAAAGGAAAGAGAAAACCACAAGGAGCCCTCAGCCAAGCAGCTTCAGAGATTCGAAAAAGCTGAAAGCGCAGACACAAAGAAAGCCACACGCCTTGCAGCAGCAAAGCTTCCCGATGAGAAGCAGGCTGAAAAGCTGATAAGACGTCAGCAGAAGGCTCAGATGAAGGCTATCAAGAACCAGACCAAAATACAAAAGCAATATGAAAAAGCCAGACTTCAGGCACAAAAGAAAAATATGAAATCTACCAAGGGAGGGAATAAATAATGCTTGTACTGAAAAATATTGTTAAGGATTACGTTGCAGGCGATTCCACGGTACGTGCTCTTAAGGGCGTAAACATCAATTTCAGAGAAAGCGAATTTGTTGCTATCCTCGGTCCCTCAGGATGCGGTAAGACCACAATGCTTAACATCATCGGCGGTCTTGACAGATATACCTCCGGTGGCCTTGTGATCAACGGAAAAAGCACAAAGGATTTTACAGACGGTGATTGGGATACCTACCGTAACCACTCCATAGGCTTTGTTTTCCAGAGCTATAACCTGATTCCCCATCAGACAGTTCTTGCAAACGTTGAGCTTGCTCTTACTCTTTCCGGTGTTTCCAAAAAGGAAAGAAAGGAAAGAGCAATCAAGGCTCTCGAGCAGGTGGGACTCGGCGAGCAGATCTATAAGAAGCCCAGCCAGATGTCGGGCGGTCAGATGCAGAGAGTTGCAATTGCCCGTGCACTTATAAACAACCCCGACATTCTTCTTGCCGACGAGCCCACGGGTGCTCTTGACACCGAAACCAGCGTTCAGATCATGGAGATACTCAAGGAGATAGCCAAGGATAAGCTCATTATAATGGTTACTCACAACCCCGACCTTGCAAACGAGTATTCTACAAGAATTATCAGCTGTCTTGACGGTAACATTACAAATGATACCGATCCTTACGAGCCCTCAGAGGAGGATAAGACAGCAGAAAAAACAAAGAGAGAGGAAGAGGAAAAGAAGGGTAAGAAGCCCTCTATGAGCTTCAGCACCGCATTCTCTCTTTCACTTCGTAACCTTGTTACAAAGAAGGGACGAACCCTCCTTACTGCCTTTGCGGGAAGTATCGGTATTATAGGTATTTCTCTTGTTCTTGCTCTTTCAACGGGTATTGAAAACTATATAGACAAAATGCAGAACGATCTGCTTCTTGCTATGCCCGTTTCCGTTGAAAAGGAAGCAATCGATATGAATAACGTTATGGGTGCTCTTATGGATATCGGTTCCACAATACTTGAAACCGACCATCCTCTTGATAACATCTACGTAAACTCAACCTTTACGGAAATGATAAACACCTTCATTTCACAGTCAACGGCAAACAACCTCAAGAGCTTCAAGAAATATATCGATGACAACAGAGCACAATTTGACGAGCTTTGCAACGATATTCAGTTCAAGTACGAAACTCCTCTGAATATTTACAAGGCTGATACCTCTGACGGTATTGTCAAGGTTAACCCCAACGGAATGCTCAACACCCTTATGGGCTCATCAAATCAGACGGGCACCATGGCAACCATGACAAACTCTATGACCAATATGTTCTCTTCCTCAGCAACAAACTCATGGATAGAGCTTATCGGTGACAACGAGCTCCTCTCAAATCAGTATGAGATCATCCACGGAAGACTTCCCGAAAACTTCAACGAGGTTGTTCTCATTGTTGACAAGAACAACGAAATCAACGAGCTTGTTATGTATGCCCTCGGTCTTAAGAATCAGGACAGATTTATGGAAGATATGGTTGAGATGATGGCTGCGGGCGGAGAGCTTGACAGCACTCAGATCGTAGGACAGTACACCTATGACGATATTCTCAATATGACCTTCAAGCTCGTTCTCAACTATCAGTATTTCACAAAGGATGAGGAAACGGGCCTCTGGACCGATCAGTCCTCAAATACCTTCTATCTCAAGCAGCTCATTGATCAGGGACTCGATATAAACATCGTAGGTATTTTAAGACCTGATCCCAACAATATTATGTCAACAGGTACCGGCAGCATCGGCTACACAACAGAGCTTATGGACTGGGCTCTTCAGCAGACTGAGCAGAGCCAGATCGTTCAGGAGCAGCTTTCTCACCCCGACGTTGACGTTCTTACCGGTCTTGAATTCTCAAATCTTACCGTTAACGATTTCTCTCTTGTTGATATTGACCTTAGCGTTATCGATTTCAAATACCTTGATCTTACTCCCTTTATGAGCCTTATGGAGGGCATAGATCTTTCACAGATCGATATCCTTAATCTTAATATTGCAGACCTTATTGATTTCAGTGATCTTACGGATCTCAAGAAAAAGCTTATGGAGGGCTTCCTCACCGACGAGCAGGTTCTTGCATTCAAGCAGGCTTACATTGATACTATCAATGCACAGTGCTCACCTGAAAAGACCTATGCGGCTATCGGCTATTCAACAGCGGACTCTCCCTCTTCAATTTATCTCTATCCCAAATCATTCGAGGCTAAGGATAAGCTGAATGAAATGGTTAACTACTATAACGAGCAGATGATAGCACAGGGACATCTTGGCTACACCGTAACCCTTACAGACATCATCGGTATGCTTATGAGCACCGTTACAAGCGTTCTCAACATCGTTACCGTTGTTCTTGTTGCCTTCGTTGCAATTTCACTTGTCGTTTCTTCAATTATGATCGGTATCATCACATACATCTCCGTTCTTGAAAGAACCAAGGAAATCGGTATTTTAAGAAGTATCGGTGCATCAAAGGGCGATATATCCCGAGTATTTAACGCTGAAACCGTCACCATAGGTCTCGGGGCAGGTATATTCGGAATTCTAACCACGCTGCTGTTGGAAATTCCCATAAATCTGCTCCTTAAATACCTGACTCACACAGGTGCCGCCGCTCAGCTTCCGGTCGTTGCAGCAATTGTTCTTATCGTAATAAGTGTTACTCTTACCTTCGTGGCAGGACTTATCCCCTCGTCACTGGCAGCAAAGAAGGATCCCGTTGAGGCTCTTCGCTCTGAATAAGAGAAAACGCATAAAGCTACAAAAAAACAATACAACAAAAAAGGGGCTTGTAAAAAAAGCCCCTTTTCATTTTAGAAAAAAAGGTTATCTGCCCGAATGCCGAGGCAGATAACCTTTAATTTATTTATATCAATATTATTAATCCCATTCTGTACCCGTAACGGTATCCATATCAACACCTGTAGTATCGTGAGTCTTTCTGATAAGAAGAACTAAAGCAGACGCAAAACCGGGAACGAGAAGTGCCAGACAGCATATTGCCATTGCCGTATTACCGATGGTAAGAGTAAAAGGCATACTGAGAATAAAGGAAAGAGCAAAACCGACAGCCGTAACAATAAACTGTGCGCTCATACACGATGAACGGAGATTTGTGGGAGCGGATTCGCCTACCATCATAATAATAACGTCATTGGTGGAATAATAGCTTCCTATTGCGGCACCGCAGAAGAAGCCTACAAGTGCAGGCGACCAGCCGAATCTTGCACCGACAGAGAAGATAATAAAGGACAGCAGACAGTTTGATGCAGTGGTTACAGCCGCAGCCTTTCTGCCCTTCCAGTCGGACACAAAGCCCATAATCACCTGAGAAACAGCAAGTCCGAGAGGGAACAGATATATGGCATCTGTATAAATTGTCAGCTTTACAGCCTCTACCGCCTCTTCAAGCACGGAATAACCGCCGCCCTCAAACAAATGCTGTGCATAGCCGAAATTGATGATCGTTGAATAGTTTATACTTGCAATAAAGCCGATATTGGCAACAGAAGAAACTATATAAAGCCAACGAAGCTGCTTGTGCTTCATAGCAAATTTAAGTGCAGGAATAAGACCGCCCTGCTTTGCACTTTCATCCTGTTGCTTCTGCTCCTCAAGCAGCTGCTCGGGTGTCTTTCTGAGATAGGCAAGCCTTGATTCTATAAAAGCATCCGTTTCCCTTGCACACAAAAGAGCAATAAAGCAAACCACAACACCGACAATTGCGGGAATAAAGTAAACGTTACGCCACTGTGACGTCTCCTTCATCAGCATATCTCTGAGAAGCGGAATGATCATAACCGCGATATTGGCAAAGAATTTGATAGCAGAGTATATTCTTGCCCTGTGCTTTGCCGGCGACGATTCCATAATATAAACAACGTGCATATCGTGGGGGATGAAAAACTGTACGATACACGCACCTATCATATAAAGAGGAATGTTGTTTGACACGTAGATAACGAGAAGCGCAAGACTCATTCCGAAGGTATTTATTATAAGGAACAGCTTACGTCCGAATCTGTCAGCAAAAGGCCGATAAAGAAGTCCTATTGCCTGAAACGGAACAGCAAGTCCTGAAAGCAGATCAAGAAGTGCGATACTGTTGCCCGTTTTGAACAGATCATCAGCTATTTCGGATTTCATAAGCGTGCCTATCTGCGAGGCAATTTCGTCAATAGCATAAATGAGCGCAATTATAAAGACAAGATAAACAATATAATAGCTTCTTTTAGGACGAGCCTTTTCACGCTCCCATTTTGCAATTTCCTTTTCCCGGCGCACAGCCTGCTTTTTAAGCTGCTGTGCCGTCAGAGTCTTTTGTTTCATTTTACCAACTCCCTTTTTATAAATATTAGCATAAGAGTTATTGCAATACAAGCAAAATAAATCATATTTTTCCTTGCTTATTCCGGCATCAGTCCGCGGCAGTAAGCAAAGAAAAAGCAAGGATGAGTGCGGTGTGCACCTATCCTTGCTCTTTTTTATTATCTTGGCTGAGCTGTCAGCATTTTACTCTGAACGTAAGCACCTCAAAGGGATGGATCTCCGTCGTAAACGTGTCATTTTTAAAGGGAATTTCCTTTTCATTGACCTCCATCATATTGCAGGCATAAAGCTCTCCTATATCAAAGGGCAGCGTTATGCTGAGCTTACCCGTATGAGCGTGGGTTTCATAAATACGAATAATTATACCGTCTCCGTCCTGTGCCGCCTTAACAGCATCGATCATAATTCTGTCATCCGATACCTTTATAAATGAACGCTCATATTCATCTGCGTTTCCGTACGGCACGTAAACCGCCTCAAGAGGAACGTTCTCTCTGAATGCCTCCTTAACGGTATCGGCATCATCCCAACGGTTTTCGTGAACGTAAATTCCGTAACGGAAGGTGGAAATACCCTTGTCCGCCGTCGCATCGGGAAGAACGGGCGCACGCATAAGCGTAATTCTCATTACGTTTTTATCTATATCATAACCGTATTTGCAATCGTTTATGATGCTTACACCCATATCACCCTGAGAAAGGTCTGCCCACTTATGAGCACACACCTCAAACATAGCCCTTTCGTATGAATTATTGGCATAGGTAGGACGTTCAAGTGCACCGTGTGCGATTTCATAGGTTGCAAAGCGCGCACGGATATCAAGCGGGAATTCAGCCTTTAATACCTTTTCTCTTTCGTGCCAGTCTACTGTTGTATCAAAAATAAGCGTAGGCGAATCCGCTTCAAGGGTAATATCCTGAGTAATTACGGATTCATTGAAGCTTCTCACAACTCTCAGAACAGCCTTTACGGGAGTACATTCCTTGACAGTCACGCTGTCGGCTTTGTCAAGATACCACATTTTCATCTTGTAATCGTTTTCAAGATTCCATGCACTTTCGTGAATAGGCTTATCGTGAGAAATACTCAGACGGTTAGCGCTTTGAGATAAAACGTTCTTACCTATATCCTTGTTTATCAGAGCTACAAGATTTCCGTTTTCGTCAAATTCTGCGCGAAGATATTTGTTTTCAAGGAAATCCGTGCCAGCAGACAAGAGCACACCCTTATCTGCGGCTTTTTTAAGCTTAAATACCTTATAACCCATAGAGGGAACGTCAACAGCCAGAAATTCAAGAATCTCACCCTGACGGCTTGCCGCCATAGCCTTGCCGTTTTCATCCTCAACACCGCAAAGCTCCTCGGGAGCCTTACATCTAACGGCACCGCTGAGCGTATAGGGCAGAAGATTCCATACAACGATGCTGTTTTCACCTACAGCCGCTTTTTCTGACAAGAGCTTAAGCTTTTCCTTAATAATCGCTGAGCCCTGCTCGTTCATAAGAGCATATTCCTCCCTCGTGTTCACAAAAACCTCTTCAATGGAGGTACCGGGAAGAATATCGTGGAACTGATTTGTAAGAAGCAGACGCCAGAGAGACTCCAGCTTCTCCTTATCATAGTCTCCCGACAGCAGGCTGAGCATTTCGGCGTTTCTCAGCATATATTCGCCCTTGCGGTTATTCTTTTTTACAAATGCCTGACTTGTAAACGTACCGCGATGATTTTCATAGTACATCTCGCCGTCCCATACGGGCAAAGAATCGCTGTCCTTTTCAATAACGGCAAAGAAATCGTTAGCCTGTCCCATTCTGACCTTCGGAAGTCCGGGCATTTTCTCAAATCTTCTTACCTTTTCTACCATATCAAAGGTACAGCCGCCGCCTCCGTCGCCATAGCCGAACATACCCATAGATGCATCAACGAGATCATTCTGACGGTTGGTTTTGCGGGTTCTCTTGATATAATCCGCATCTGCATCGCCCTCATAATGCACCTTCTGCATATATGAAACGACCTCATCGCCTGAGGGAGAGCGCCATTTGAACACGCTCAGAGGGAATTCATTGGTATCATTATACTGAAGCTTTGAGGTAAGAAAATATTTCATACCTGATTTTTTTATAACCTGAGGAAGAGCCGCAGTAAAGCCAAAGCAATCGGGAAGCCAGTATATATCAGAGGAAACCCCGAATTCCTTCATAAAGAATTCCCTTCCGTATAAGAGCTGACGTATAAGGCTTTCACCTGATGCGATATTCGTATCCGCCTCAACCCAGGTATTACCCGTGATCTCCCATTGTCCGTTTTTAACAAAGGTCTTTACGTCCTCGTATATATCGGGATAATGCTCCTTAAGATAGCTGTAAACCGCCGCCTGACTCTGAGTAAACTTAAAGTCGGGATATATCTTCATCAGCCTTACGTTATTGGAGAAGGTTCTTGCACACTTACGATGAATTTCCTTAACAGTCCACAGCCATGCCACGTCCAGATGGGAATGACCGCAGATGATGACCTCACCGGGAGTGGAATGATTTATTTCAGCAAGTCCCTCCCAAAGACATTTCTCTGCTTCGGATACAGATTCATAAAAACGAGCCTTTCCGAAATCAAAATCAAGCTTATGAATAGCATTGTCAATGCAATTATATATTCTCTTTCCTACGTATTCATCCTCGGTTGCCTCATATACGTCCCATGCACAGTTTATATCGTAATTTATAGATTCCGCTGCTTCATTTATAACGTGAAAGGCTGCCTCGTTAAGAGTATACGTTATGGGAGCCTTTGAGGGGAAGGCATGATTGAAGTAGCCGCCCGAATCAACTGCATTTTCAACCTGAATAAACAGCTTCTCGCCCGTCCTTAAGGGCTTGTCAAAAAGAATCTCGGTTCTGTGTACCCAGCCTGATGCTTCACGTGAGCTGACCGCGCCGACAATTTCACTGTTGATTCTGACTATGGCTTCACCGCCGAAATCTATTGTAAGATAAACCTTTCTGCCGTCCATTTCCTCAGGAACAATGAATTCGGTTTCAAAATATCTTGTGGTGTCAAGCACTGCGCTCCAACGGTCGCCCTTTCGCATTATTGTTGCAGGCTCATCGTCAAGCTCAATAACAGCAGGGCGGGTATGAACACCCGTATATGACTTCCATTCGGGAAGCTCAAAGCTTACCTCCGTTACGTAGGGGGCGAGCTGTCTGATAAGATTTTTAAGAACACGGGGGTTAAAAGTATGATGCTGCATAAACAATTCCTCCTTTTCTTTATTTTATCAGACAGACAACAAAAATCAAGCAAAAAAATGCAACCTGCTTTATGCAAGTTGCCTTTTATTGTGTCGGCGACGACCTATCTTCCCGGGCAGCTACCCGCCAAGTATTTTCGGCACGATTGAGCTTAACTACCGTGTTCGGGATGGGAACGGGTGGGACCTCAATGTTATAGACACCGACTGTCTGAGAGCTTTTTCTCTCAAGCGCAAGGAGAATTATAGCAGATATAATTCTCCTTGTCAATACTTTTTTTGAAATTTTTATGCTTTTTTCAAAACGCTGATTATTTCGCCCACGTACATTCTGTGATAATCCTTTTTAGGATAATTATCTCCGTCGATATTTTCATCAATAAACCACTCGGGAGTCACATCCGAGGCAGCTATTTTTTTGCAGATGAATACCGTTTCGGCTTCAGCGGGATATTTCACACCGTTTTCTTCGCAGACACTAAAGCCAGAAACAGCATACTTATCAACGTCTCTTCCGCTCTTTGAGCCGAATACGGAGGCCTTTTCGTGGAAGCCCTCAGGAAGAATAGCAAGAGAAAAATATTCTCCGCCCTCTAAAAACCTATAGGTGTATCTTCCGGGACGAACAAAAGCAAATACGCACGGACGGCTCCAGAGCACACCGATACTGCCCCATGACACGGTCATTGAATTAAAGCCCTCACGGGAGGTTCCCGTAAGAATTCCCCAGTTTTTTCCGATCTCCTTTGTAGGTGACATCATAAGCTCATCAACGTTAACTTTCTCAAAAGACATAAATACATTCTCCCCTTGCTTATATACGTAATATAAATATATTACCACAAGGGCTGCAAAAATACAAGTTTTTAAGAAAATCCCAGTCTTGCCGCAATAATTGTTACAAGCAGAGTACAAACCGCCTGAATCACGGCGGTGATCGCCGCAGTATTAATTCTGCCCTTATTATCAAGCCTTTCCTTAATATATTGCAGATCCTTTTGTATCTCTGCAAATTCCGTATGATCGCGGCTCAGCTGTCTGTCGTGTCTTTCAACAATAGCCTTAAGCTCTCTCACTGCCTCACAGGGGCAATTATCACTCATTACGTATCCCCCTTAAAAACAGCTTTTATCCGTGGGGTTATTAAGTATTCCGAAAGCAATAAGAATTGAGCCTACGGCATTCACTATCACATCAAAGGATGCATTGTCAATTCCTATTTTTTCAAAAACACCCAAAGAATTAAGAATAACACCTACGGCACCGAGAACAGACACCCATACTGCCCATGATTTAAGCCTTTCTCTGATCGTACACTTTTCCATATCAACCCTCCGTCTCTACGGCTTTTTTCAAAGCCTCTCTTGCATCAGATGCAGTGATTTCTCCGTCACCGTCAAGATCGGCTCTTTCAGCATCAAGGCTTTCAAGCCCTACAGCGGCACGAAGGATCATTCTTGCATCCTCTGAGGTCACCTTACCGTCCATATCCACGTCGCCCTTGATTACGGGAGGCGTATATTCAAGTCCCACGTTTTTCATAAGAGCCCTTGCTATTGCAAGAGCAATATCGGCAAAATATCCGTCAAACAAGGCATTGTCCTTGTCTGAATCTATAAAGCCGGTCTCAAGAAGACATGAACTCATAGCTGTAAGCCTGTTCACTCCGAAATCAGTATATGACGGAGCACCCTTTTTTACTCCCCTGTCGGTAAACGGCACTGCTTCGGCTATAAAGTCTGTAATATTCTTTGCCATATTGTAGGTCTCTCCGTCCGTAAGAACCTTGGAATATACCCACGCCTCCACGCCGTCAGCTACGTTGGGAGCAACTGCATTTCTATGAATGGAGCAGAAATAATCAGCCTCCCATAAATTTGCCGCCGCACATCTTCTTTCGATGGATGGATTGGAATTATCCTCTCTCGAAAGCCTGACCTCAACACCCTGTTGAGATTCAAGAATACTCCTGACCGCAAGCGCAAGCCTCAGACAGTCGTCCTGCTCCTTGCGGCCCTTGTAGGATGCGCCTATACTGAAGCCCCCGTGTCCGGGATCAATAAATATCTTTTTCATCAATACTCTCCCTCCTTTAATCTGCCCTTTATTCTGACGTGCACCGAAAATTTTTTTGACTCATTGAGAGCAGCCGGACTTACGAGTCTGAAATTACCGAGAGAGCTTTCGGTATGTGAAATGCCTCCGTTTATAAGGATAGCCGAATATTCTCCGTCCAGACTGCTTGTGACAACGGGGATACCGTCAAATTGCGCGGGAAATTCAATAGGAGTCGCAGGAAAGGGGGCCGAGGCATATAAGGATGAATTCTGCCACTGATTACTGATGGTCATATTGTAGTTAAAAAGGCAATGGAATTCTACCTCACCGTCATTCCACAAGCACCACTGCCACGAGCCGTCTTTACCGCTGTCGACAACGTGCTTATTTTTGAGAGTCTCTATCTCCGTGCCCAAAAGTCCAAGGCTGAATTCATAAGAAAAGGTTATCTTCTCCCTTTTCAGCTCCCACATATATAAGGTAAACATCATATTGGAATATGCAGTTATATAATACGTACTGTTAAATAACTTATCAGTCACTGTTGCACGGTATTCCGTGTTTCCTTTTCTGATAATGATGTTTGCCCTGCCTCCCGCGGAAACAAAGTCATAAAGCTGCTCTGCCGTCTTGCCGTCAGTCGGAGTAATAGCTTTCGTATCCGAATTCATATCGAAGTAAAAGGTATCGTTTCCCTCAATGGAAAGCAAGCGTATGCTGTATACCCAGCTTTGAGAGCTGTCATCTCCCAATGCCATAACAGTCAGCATTGTAGCGGCGTTATTGTTTTCGATCAACGCTTCAAATATTGCAACCCCCGGAACAACTGCGACAAGCGGCGCCATTATTTCATTTCCCGTAACACCGGAATACAGAGAAGCGTCAAGCTTAAGAAATACTGCCTTGCCTGAATTATAGGCGTCAAAAACATCGGAAATACCGGAAGTAAGACCGCTTACGGTGTTTTCCTTGGAATCAAGATAGCCCTCAATAAGCAAAATTCCCAAGGAACCCGCCTGAGAAGCCGTCAGATATTCATCATGTGTATGCCCCGTATCACTTTTCTGCGCCAGAGCTGAGTTCAACTGCTGTGAGCTTACGTAGCCTGCATCATTGATAAAAGCGGATACGTTCTCGGGAACACCGGATATAGTGGGAATATCCTCTGCCCTCACGTACTCCGAGTGGGTGTGGCCCGTATCACTTTTTGCGTGCAAAGCCACGCTCAGTCCTTCTTCATCTATAAAGCCGGCGTCATTGTTAAGAGCAGATATATTTTGGGGGATGTCCCCCCTTTCAGCATATTCCGTATGAGTGTGTCCCTTGTCACTCTTTCCCGAAAGTGCTTCACTCAGCTCAGAAGAATTTACGTACCCCGCATCGTTTGTGAATGCTGACACGTTTTCGGGAATTTCGGGTACTTCGGGAATCTCGGGCAGATCCTTTGCAGTAAGATACTCACCGTGAGTGTGTCCCGTGTCACTCTTTCCCGAAAGTGCTTCACTCAGCTCAGAAGAATTTACGTACCCCGCATCGTTTGTGAATGCTGACACGTTTTCGGGAATTTCGGGCACTTCGGGAATCTCGGGCAGATCCTTTGCAGTAAGATACTCACCGTGAGTGTGCCCCGTGTCACTCTTTCCCGAAAGCGCGTCACTCAGCTCAGATGAATTTACGTACCCCGCATCGTTTGTGAATGCTGACACATTTTCGGGAATTTCGGGTACTTCGGGAATCTCGGGCAGATCCTTTGCTGTAAGATACTCACCGTGAGTGTGCCCAGCATCACTCTTT
>JAZOOE010000133.1:0-2810 GCA_045654865.1 Acutalibacteraceae bacterium
TTTGAGGTGTTTTTTTATGAAATTCAAATCCGGTTTTTCAATCACCAAATTGGTGGTAACAGCTATGATGAGTGCATTAGCTGTTGTTTTTATGCTTGTTGTAAGATTTTCAATACTACCCGGTGCTAAATTTCTCGAATACGATATGGGAGATATCCCCGTCATTCTGGCAACACTGCTTCTCGGTTACCCGTCAGCAGCTTTTATACTCGGATTTGTTTCATTAATTCAATCCCTCACTGTAAGCGCAGCAAGCAGTTGGCAGGGCTTTGTAATG
This sequence comes from Acutalibacteraceae bacterium, assembly GCA_045654865.1. Classification (GTDB taxonomy): domain Bacteria; phylum Bacillota; class Clostridia; order Oscillospirales; family Acutalibacteraceae; genus RUG806. Next base: position 278 of record JAZOOE010000133.1, read on the forward strand.
CATGTCTTATCAACAGGCTGTTACATCGCGGTATTCAGGTTGATCACAATTAAAAACGAATCAACCAAGCGTATTCTCCTTGCGGGGATAATTTCGACAGTTGCATTAACTGCAGTTATGATACCCTTAAATTTAATCTTCACACCATTATATCTTAACACGACCATCGATGCTGTAATGCAGCTTATGCTTCCTGCCATAATCCCCTTTAACTTTATTAAAGGCTGTATTAATTCAGTTATAATATTCATTATTTATAAGCCACTGAAGACAATTCTTACAAAGTCTAATCTTTTGAGAAAATAGTTCTTTATTGTTGACAATGCATAAATAATGTAATATAATATATGCATATTCATAATCCTTATGAAGAGAGGCTGAGGGAACGGCCCTATGAAGCCCGGCAACCTGCATAGATGCAAGGTGCCAAATCCGCGGTTAAACCGAGAGATAAGGTCTATTAACTCACGGTGCGCCGTGAGTTTTTTTGGAGGTAAAATTTATTATGGCAAAACACTTTTTCACTTCAGAGTCCGTAACAGAAGGACATCCCGATAAAGTTTGCGATCAGATTTCAGACGCTGTACTCGATGCGATTCTTGCTCAAGATCCCTATTCCCGAGTTGCTTGTGAAAGCGTATGTACAACGGGTATGGCTATGGTTATGGGTGAAATCACCACAAAAGCTAACATTGATATTCCCGCTATTGTCAGGAAGGCAATCTGCGACACTGGCTTCAATTCACCCGAAGCAGGCTTTGACGGAAACACTTGTGCTGTACTTACGACAATAGACAAGCAGTCACCCGACATTGATATGGGTGTCAGCAAATCCTTTGAATTAAAGAACGGCGAGGAAGACGAGTATAATCTTCACGGTGCAGGCGATCAGGGAATGATGTTCGGTTATGCTTGTGACGAAACACCCGAATTGATGCCTATGCCCATCACTTTAGCACATAAGCTTGCCAAAAAGCTTTCTCAGGTAAGAAAAGACGGAATTCTTGACTATTTAAGACCTGACGGAAAAACTCAGGTAACAATAGAATATGAAGATAACAAGCCTATCAGAGTTGACACTGTTGTTATTTCTACTCAGCACAAGGCTTATGCTGAGCTTGAGACAATCAGAAAGGATATGATAGAGCATGTTATCCTTACAACTATCGATCCCTCTCTCATTGATGAGAACACAAGATTCCTCATCAATCCCACAGGCAGATTCGTAACCGGCGGTCCCGAAGGCGACAGCGGATTAACGGGAAGAAAGATCATTGTTGATACATACGGCGGTTATGCATGTCACGGCGGCGGAGCTTTTTCCGGCAAGGATCCCACAAAGGTAGACAGATCAGCCGCTTATGCAGCAAGATACGTAGCTAAGAACATAGTAGCCGCAGGAATAGCAAAAAGATGTCAGGTTGAGCTTGCTTATGCCATCGGCGTTGCAAAGCCCGTTTCAATTCTCATAGACACATACGGCACAGGTATAACAGATGACGAGAAGATAAGTGAAGCAGTTGCAAAGGTATTTGATTTAAGACCTGCCGCTATAATCGAGCATCTTGACTTAAGAAAGCCCATCTATCATAACGTTGCGGCTTACGGTCATATCGGAAGAACCGACCTCGACCTTAGCTGGGAAAGAACTGACAAAATCGACGAGCTCAAGGCTGCACTTAAGTAAACATATAAAATCTTATGGCTTGATAACCTCTATCGTTACCAAGCCATAAATTTATTATATTACATTTCTTTGTTATCAGCCAAAACTTCATTTTCACGGAATAATAATGAAATACACCATATACCGGCTAGAGCAACTATAGTGAATATTATTCTGCTGACAATAGCTGACTGTCCCCCAAATCTCCAACCGACAATATCAAATTGAAATAATCCTATTGCACCCCAATTAATAGCGCCAACAACAACAAGAATTAATGCTATTTTATCAAGCAATGCTTTCAACTCCTTTTATTTTATTCGCTATTATTATTTACTGAGGTCAAATTATTTATTCAGTTAATATTTTTTGATTTATCTAAATAATTACAATAAAGGTGAACATTATGAATACTACCGATAAGACCGCTAACACCGAAATCTCTGAACAAAATGAACTCAGGATTTCAAAGGATTCAATAATTATTATACTTTCAATCCTTATTGTTCTACTATTGACATTCATTATAGTATTCAGCGTCATAAGCGAGCACAATGAGGAGGTCTCTTCTCAATTTTCAATTATCACTACCAATAATATTGAAGCAGACACAACTTATAAAAATCTTCGGATTAATATAAATACGGATGATCCTTTTGAATTGATGCAATTAGACGGCATCGGCTCATCAAAAGCTGAGGCAATTATCGAATACCGAAAAGAAAACGGAAATTTTGTTAATATAGGCCCTGCCCCTGCATATCACGTGTGCTACAACTATAACGTTCTTGACGTTGCTGATCATCTGACGGACGGAGAAAATACGATTGCCGTTCATACTCTTTATCAAGGACTTATAAACCGAGT
>JAZOOE010000134.1:0-20099 GCA_045654865.1 Acutalibacteraceae bacterium
CATTCTTGCAATGCTCACCGCTGTAAGAATATTCAGCTTCATCTGCGACAAGAGAACGGTAAACGTATACTACAGCCTCGGCATAAAAAGAAGCTCACTGTTTATATCAAAATATTTCTCGGGCGCTGCGCTTTTATGCTGTGCCACTGCGTCGGCTGTAATATTATCCTATATCATAAATCTCATATTCCTGGGCGGCTCATGGCAGCTGTCGTTGGTGCTTTTGCATATTTACTGCGGCATTTCCGTATTTCTTCTTATATGCTACTCAATAACGGCGGCTGTTTTCTCAAGCGTCGGCACAGTCAGCGAGGCTGTGGTTTATTCCGTTGCGGTGCTTTTCGCCCCCACAATATTGATTTTCATTACAGAAAATATAATTGCCGCCTTCCTGCCTTCATCCACACTTAATATGCATTTTGAATTTTTCGATGATACGGCAAACTATAATTATTCGGATACGTCTCTTATCGAGGCTACAGCCCTTTATAATCCCCTGCTGTTCTTTACCGAGCAGCTGACCGCATTCTCAAGGGCTGAATTCGAAAAAGGCGAAATATATCTTACCTATCTTCGCTCGGGCTGGATATTCCCCAATCTTCTGATACATATCCCTTGGTTTATCATAGCCGTGCTGTCGGGACTTACGGGCGCTGTGCTTTTCAGAAGAATAAAGGCGGAAAACTGCGGCTTCCTTAACACGAATAAGCTTCTGAGCAACCTTACGATTTTTGAATTGTGTATGTTCGGATCAAGCCTGTTTCTCTCCGATATAAGATGGAACGGTGTCGGCATCACCTTAGGACTCGGTGCCGCGGCTGCATTCGTGTTCTATCTTATTGCGGAAATCTTCTTAAAGCGAAACTTCTTAAAAATACTCAAATCTCTTTATAAATTTGTTGCACACATGGCGGTTATTGCCATTATCTTCACCATCTGTGCTACGGGTGCATTCGGATACGGCGAGTATATCCCCGATGCTTCAAAAATCGAGTCCGTAGAGGTTGCCCTGCCCCTTTCATATTCTCAGATAACAATAAAGAATATGAACTACGGCTGGATGTTCGATTCCTTTGTTAAAATTTATGAGCAATATCATCCTGCATTTATGCCCGTTATGACGGATAAGCAGGATATAAATACGGTGATCGAAATCAACCGTAAATTTAATACCATAGAAAAGGATGAGGGCTTCAGCAATCAGGTTATCATCCGCTATAATCTCAAATCTGGAGGATATTCCGAAAGACGTCATATAATCACCTGTAAGGAGGAATTAATACTTTTATTCTCGCTTTTTGATACAGAAACCTATGCCGACCGCCTTACAGATCTTATTGCCGAGCCCACCACCGTAGATGAGCTTAAGGCTGAATACAACCGTAAAGGCTGGGTAACGGAGGCAAGAAAGAAGGAGCTTGCCTTTACCTATGAATATTCCGTTGTTACGGCAAGAGCCCTTTCCTTACAGCAAAACAAGGCTCTGAAGCTCACCGAAGAGCAGTTCAGACTTCTCAAGGATGCGGTATATAAGGATCTTCTTAATCAGACGAGCACTGAATATCTGCTTGCCGGAAGCCGACAGCTGGGAGTGCTCAGCTTCGGAATCAACGAAAAGGCACATCAGCTGACAGAGATCGGAGGCAGCTCATACTATACATATTATGATGAGCCGGTAAGCGAGCCCTCGTATGAAAGCAATCCCCCCGTAATTGAGGATGAGGAAATTTACCCCGACTATGAGGAGGAAACGTATGAGGATACCCCCGTATATTCGCCTTATCTCTACGAGGATTACAGTCCTTATACGGCATTGGGCGGACTTGATTATGGCTCGGACTATGACGTTATCATAACCGAAAATATGACGAACACTCTTGCACTTCTTGAAAGCCTCGGTCTTTCCGACTGCTTCAGAGAAGAAGCAGAAATTGAAAGCGTATCCTTCCGTGAATATAACGCATCAAAGCTTTTCGGAATTAGCGACACGGATAGTCTCATCTTAGAATTCTTCTCATATCCCGTACTGAAATCTGATTTTGCATATCAGTTTGACGGCGATCCCGATTTTAAGATCGAGGATGAATTTGCCGAAAATAAAGTTACTGATCCTGCAAAACTTTCGGAGCTTGATTCCCTTATGCGTATTCACGAATTCACCTTTGATTCGGGCTTTTTATGCCTTGTGAAATATAAGGACGGTACCTACAGCACAAGATATCTCAGCGATGAGGATGCCCCCGAATACGTCAGAAGCTTCAATTACACTAAAAATTACAGCAACTATTATTACTACGGATAAGCCGCTTAAATATCAAAATAAAAGGGACAGAGAATTTTACGTTCTCTGTCCTTTTGCTTGTTTTATGGGCATTGCCCTGAGATGTTTGCAGGCGCAAATGCAATATATCTTCACTCACGCTCAGATGCGAGATTACTTCGCCCCCGTGTCCCGGCAACGATAAATTATTTTTTCGCGTCCGACAGCGTATATCGCACACGACCGCGTATATCACAAACTTTGTGCCAACGTTTATTTTATCTCCTCAAGCTGAACTATATATCTCAGATATGAGCTGTCGGAGTTTACCTGAGTCATTGAATCAACACCGTATTCACCCTGTGCGAAAAGCAAGACTCCGTCTGTCTGCTCAAGAAGCAGGAAAAGCGGATGCTCTCCGACTCCGAGAGCCACGGACGAATGCAGCTGCCAGGCTCTTTTGTTCTCCGTCCGTACGTCCACTGCGGAAATCTGATCAGTTACCGCTCCGTCACGGATGCGGTTATCAAAATTATCCTTTGAAAGGCTTATCTCCTCAAGCACACCCATCTGTATCTGTTCTCCGCCGCTTTCCACATACAGCATCATACCGGAGGTAATCATAATACGGTAAGGCTGTCCGCCGTCGGGGAGACTGCCGTTGTCATAAAGCACCCGACTCATTGTGAACTGACGGTCATATAAGGGCTCTACCCCGCTGAACGTGCTGAACTCAACCCATACGGTGTGCATCTCGCTGCGGACACCATTTTTTTCAAGGGTGAATTCCGTCTGAAAACGGTAAACACCCTCGGAGGGTATAATTTTCTCTGTCAGACGGTATTTTTGTACCCTTTCCGATGAGGAGTCAAGAATATATGCAACGGAATTCCATATACTGTCAGTAAAAGTGCTTACAAATTCTCCCCCGTCATTTTGCAGCAATATATCATACTGCTCACCGTAAACACAGGTGTCATCGGAATTATTCAGCCATCTGATTTTTATATAGGGGCTGAGTCCCGAAAATGAAATATCCGTTATTTCTATCCAAACGTCGGGATGCGTGCTGTCCGAGGAAATGATCTCTATTCCCTCGGGATGCCTTTCGGGATCATCAGAGGGAAAAACAAAAGCCATGACCGCAAGCACCGCAATAACGGCAATACATACTGCGGCGCCGATTGTCAGCGATACACTTTTTTTCATTATCTTTTTTTCACCCAAGGCAATACCTCCTCCCGAAAAACAGTCTCTTCTACAGCTTATATACGTCTTTTTTTACGGATGCCGTGCTTCACCTTCAATTTTATTTTACACTATCATTATGCGTTTATCAATCCCCTGCGGGTATTTAATATCCGCCGCCGACATTATCCCTCTGCTTCTTATTTTTTTCGTCAGACATAAAAAAACAAGGCCCGAAGCGAACAAAATCGAAAAAGAATATATTTTTGTTCTATTTTTTACAAACAGACTTTTTTTGTCAGAAGCGTTGACAACCACAATATATTGTGTTATAGTCATATTAGCAAACACAAGAGCAAAATCACTGTCCCATTATTGGGACTCATAATCGACATTTTTCGAACATTTGTGTTGACAAATGAAAATTTATGGTATACAATACAATCACAAGGAAAACAAAACGTTTGTTCGTTTTCAAAGAAAAGGAGAAATAATTATGGCAACAACATTTTCAATAGTTATCGTTATAGAGGTTCTTTTAACAGCATTCATCGCATGGGGCATTCTCCATGAGGAAAGATTCATTGACTTTGAGGATAAGCTCATCCTTGCCGTCAGAAAAAAGATCAGAAAAGAATTTGCAAAGCGCGAAAGAGCAAGAAGAGCAAAGCTCAATCAGAGAGTTGTTTACACTCCCGTAAAGCCCATGTGCGAAAGCAATCCCGAGCTTCTGAAGAAGTGCTCCTGAGCTGCCTTTCCCCTTGCGGTGTTTTTACGCCTGAGGGTAAATAAGAGAAATATTTTTTCATAAGATACCTACTTTCCTTTATTCTATATAGCAGAGAGTTCCCGAACGTAAGCTCGGGAACTCTCTGTTTTTTCAGTTAATCGTATAATAAAACTTTATTTAATGCTGAGCGACACGCACCCGTTCAGTTGAGATTGTCAATCAGGGCAGAGGCTACTCTTTCAATATCCTCATCCGTCCACTCGGGATCAATTGAAACATAGCAGTTTCTTCCGAGATGCTCAAGGGTTTTAGGACACATATCCACAGTATAGTCGGGAATATGATCCTTGTTTGCCTCCATCTTGAAGGGATCCATAAGCGGATGGAAGGCGCCGCGCTTTTCGAGAATTGCCGTCCAGTAGCAGTAAATATGTCGGTCCGTTTCACGAGGTCTTGTGAGCCCGATGGGAGAGCTCTTGCAGAAGCTGATGCACTCCTCCTCGGTAGCAAACTGAATTGAAAGAGCAATTCCGCAATCACCCTCAGCGTCATTTGAGGGTGCAAAGCTGAAATAAGGAGCAAGCCTTTGGGCAAGCTTCTTTTTATTTGAACGAAGATCGGCAAGAATCGAATCAAGTCGCTTGAACTGCTCGTTAAGAATTGCCGCTGAAATCTCATTCGTTCTGAACTGTGAGCCGCAAAACTGTGGCTCGGAAATACCGTTCAGCTGATCACCGAAGAATGAAATGGCACTTGAGTCCTGATATATAAGCGCTCTCTCGTAAAGCACGTCGTTATCGGTGAGCACGGCACCGCCCTCACCTGCCGTTATTATCTTGAAATAGTTGAAGCTGAGAGCTCCTGCATCACCTATGGAGCCAAGTCTTTTACCCTTATAAGAGCCGCCGTCGGACTGACAGGAATCCTCAAGCACGAGAATGTTGTGCTCCCTTGCGATACGCATTATTTCATCCATATTACAGGGGAAGCCCATAATATGAACCGGAATAACCGCCTTTGTGCGGGAGGTAATCTTTGCCTCAAAATCCTTGGGATCAAGGGTGAGAGTTTCGTCTATCTCAGCTATTACGGGGATAGCGCCCGTTGCAAGCACGGCAATTGCCGTTGCAATATAAGTATAGCCGGGAACGATGACCTCATCACCGGGGCCGATACCCATACCCACAAGAGCGGATATAAGCGCACCCTTGCCTGATGTTACAAGCAGCGCTCTTTTTACACCCCATATATCTCTCATATTCTGCTCGCATTTTGCGGTTTCCCTCAGAGCATCGTTTATCTTGAAAAGGCTTCTCGAATTTATTACTCTTGCAACTGCATCGATTTCCTCTTGTCCTATTCTATACATTTGAATCCCTCCAGATTTTTAAGTGTTTCCTTGAAAAGGTGCCAGTCAGCCTTGTCGCAGTATGGCTGAATAAAATGCGTGAGATACATATTTATCTCATATCCGCCCTTTGGTATTTCGCTTTGGGTGGGGAAATATCCCTCACTTCCGTTTGCATTTGAAAGACAAAATACCTCAAAGCCCTTTTTTGCCTTGTTGATTCTCAGCGCAATCTCCGAGAAAAGCTCAAAAGGCATAGCAACAAATATATTATCATTGATTGAAAGCAGAGTCTGCTCAATGGTTCTTGCCTTAATATCAATATAATCGTCCTCGTAGGATTTTAAGACTCTTTCGCAATAATCTCTTATCTGCCCCTCAAGATTAACTTTCTCGTTTCTGAATTCAAGGAGCTTTTCAAGAGCATCCTCCTTATCAATTCTTCTTTTGAGAGGAATGTCTATTGAAGCAGGTATAACGCTGAAATCCAACGGACGGTATTCCGTAATGGTATCATAAATGGCTTTGGCATCCTCGCCCGCTATTGCGCCCATAACCTCAACGTCCTCAATTTTACCTACAGTCTGACCGTTTGAGAGTCTCGGGCCCACGTCTCCCTCGGGACCACAGAAAAAGGCGGTAGGAGCCGAGGTGTGGTTCTCAAGGGCATCTATCATACCGCCTGCCCAGTCTCTTGAAATAGCAGTATTGAGTCCTGCGCAGGTTCCGTGACAGGTGTAGTACACAAGATTGGCTATCGGCGCGCCCTTTGTTGTCTTAAAGGAAAATACTGCCATTCTCGGATCAAAGCAGCCCCATTCGCATTGCCCGAAGGTAACGTGATTTTCAGGAGTCTGCTCGCGTCTGTTGACACCCACAAGGCTTATTCCCATACTGATACCAACAAGGGCCTCTTCGGCTGATTTTACCGCATTTTCCGATGCCTTGACAGCAGCCGGAAGCAAAACGCCTTCGCAATATTCAATATCAAGTCTGCCCCAGCCTGTATTGCCGTCGGTATTTGGTCCCGTGTGATTATGTATACCGTGAAGAATTATATTATCCGAGGGCACACCCGTGGCAAGTGAGATCTCACGGCGCATTCTTGCCGAAAATTCCGTATTTATAGAACAGACCTCGGCACTTATCATGAGTGCGGCTGTTTCATCGTTTTTCAGATAGAATGCATTAACGTTCAGACGATCGTGAATGCTCTCTGAGCGCAGATCATCCACGTAGCCGTAAAGAAAACAACCGATTTCAGGGGTTATATCCTGTCTGTCAAAACCTAAAAGACTCATAAAATCAACTCCTTTCTTTCACTATAGCATATTAGCACGGTAACATAAACACAAAAAATCAAATTATCTTAAATTTTTTCATTAACCTCTCAAAGATATGAATTTGAGGTTAAACTGCTCCTCCAAACAGCTTTTTACATTCAAAAACGCTCACCGCCTTCTTTCCCCTGACTCATAAACCGGGGGTACCCAATTCATCTTCTCCTCTGATACTGCGAATGGCAATAGATTGTCCTTTCAAAGCTCCTCTTCCCAAGGTCTCACACCTTCTAAAACGCTCACTGACTGCCTTACCGTCATATTCCTGAGCTTTCAAATGCATATAATCGGATCAATGCTTAATAGCTTGTCTATTACCTCCCAAGGTCGCAAAAAATCCCCCCCATACCCTTTCGGGTACGGAGGGAATTTTTATTTGTTATCTGACTTTCTTATAAAACTCTGATTCTTATGAGAAGAGGTTTTTGAAGAAGTCTGCGATCTTCTGGAAGAACTCAGCGATCTTCTGGAAGAATGCGATGAATCCGTTGGGAGCTACGCCTTCGTCGGGATCAATGATGTCTTCGCCATACTTGCCGAGGAGTCCGCCAAGTGATGTCTTGATCTGACGCATGAATGCGAGATCACTTGTTGCGAAGAGCTGACCAAGGAATGTGTAGTCACCGTTGAACTCTTCAACCCAATCGTTTGTCTTATGAGCTGCAACGTTAGCTGCATAGAAGATCTGGTATACGGTATACATGATCTCATCCATACCCTTTTCGCTTGCTGCCATCTGTGAGAAGTTCTCAAGAAGTGAGCAAAGGAATGTGTAACCGTCGCCTGTGAGGCTGTCAGCAAGGATAGCTTCAAGAGCTGTTACGTTTTCGGGGATAGAGATGAAGGTAAGAACAAGTCTGAGGATAACTGTTACGAAGTCAACGCTGTCAGCACCTGTTGCATAAACCATTGTGTATGCTTCGTCACCGTTCTTGGATGTGTACTTAACAACCTCACCGAGAGTGAGCTCTGTTATAGCATCCATGGCAACCTCTGTAAGCTCGAAGCCTGTGTCTTCAGCTACGCCTGCAAGAAGCTCTGTGATGAGGCCTTCAATATCGATGTTGAAGTCGATACCGATGAGCTCCATAAGATCGATCTCACCTGCGATAGGCTCGATAGTTGCAAGAACCTTAAGAACTGCATTGATTGTGTTGTTGATTGCTGTGTCGAGACCATTGGAGTTTATGAAGTATACGATACCGGGAAGAGTAGCGAGTAATTCATCAACGGGATCTGCAAGAATTGCATCAACACGAGCAAGGATAGGATCGAGTATGCCTCTGAGAAGAGCCTGAGGATCGCCCTTAGCGGCTGCCTTGTATTCTTCAGGAGTCATAATCTTGTCGTTATCATAACCGAATGCCTCAAGGATCGGGATGATACCGTATGCATAACCCTCAGCGCCTTCGATGATTACATAGCTGTTATCATCAGCAGTTACTGTACCGTCGATGCCGTCATCCTTGTTGAAGAATGCAAGGTCTTCGTCAGTAAGAAGGAATGCAAGTAAGGGATATACGGGAGTGAGGATGTTAAGAAGCTCATTTACGAATGCATCCTTATCGCCCTCAGTGATGGGTGTTACTGTGTAGGTATCCCAGAATGCTACGTCAACGCCGAGTGCATAGTTAAGAACGTTAGCGATGTGAGTGAAGAGCTCAGCACCGATGCTGTCCTTAAGATCACCGATAAGTCCCTTGAGTGCATCTGCGATTGTTACAAGGAGATCTGTGGTGTAAACCGTTGAACCGATAAGCTCGTTGAAGATATCCTGGATACCGTCGTAAACATCGCCGTCGGGTGATTCAACACCGAGAAGAACAACCATTGTATCAATGAAGCTGGGAAGCCACTTTGTGATGTATTCGCCCATTTCTCTGGTGTAGAGCTCGCCGTACATATAGTCGTAGAGACCGTCACCTGTGATGGGTGAAAGAACCTCGCCTGTGCCTGCCTTTTCAGTGAAGATCCACTGATAGGGCTGCATGGGAACGTCAACTTCGCCGTCGGTAAGGAATGCCATAATTGTGTTATAGATTCCTTCGCCGTCTTCGCCGAAGAGCTCAACAAGAGCTGCCTTGTTACCGGGATATGTGAATGTGTCAAGAACGATTGAAAGTACGATTGTGATGAAGTCGTGCTTTTCTTCAGTATCGGTGTAAACCATTCTGAATGCGCCCTTGCCTTCAGCATACTCATAGTACTCAAGCTCGCCGAAGTAGAATGTGCCGAGGTAATCGCCTACTGCGCCCCAAAGGTCGATACCGGTTGCATCCTTAAGGATTGCGCTGATGCCCTCGAAGCTGAGGTCGGAGATTGCGATGCCAAAGATGTCATCCCAATTGTAGTCCTCGTCAAGTGCAACACCGAGACCTTCCATAATGTAGGTTGCGGGCTGGAGGAGATTTTCTACACATACGGTGAGACCGTCTGCGTTGATGAAGTAGAAGAGGTTGAGAAGAAGATCAAATACTTCGTCTACGGGATTTGCGAGAATCTCATCAATTCTGTCTGCGATTCTCATAAGGATTGTCTCAATTACCTGCTCTGTGATGGAGAGGTCACCGTTAACAGCGGGAATTGTGCCGATGTTGGTGTCAACGCCGAGAGCGGAAAGGAGAGGAGCAAGACCGTTTACCCAGCCCTCGCCGCCTGTAGCGGTAAGAAGAGCGGAGGAGCCGTCCTCAAGGTGTGTGAAGAGCTCAAGGTCTTCGCCGAAGAGAACGAGGTCTACGATTTCGCCCATATAGCCGAATGCTGTTGCAAGAGCCTTAACGAAGCTTGCCTTGTCTGTTACGTCTGTTGCTCTGTAGTTCATGAATTCTTCAACCTCAACGTGGAGGAGAACGCCTGCATGATTGAGAACATACTCGTCAAGGAAGCCGAGGAGACCAGCTACTGCTTCAACGATCATATTAACGTTTTCGTTAGTGTAGAGATTGAAGCTGCTGCCGATGAACTCTGAAAGGCCTGCATAATCAGTTGCCATTGCGATAACAAGATCAACGATGTCGGGAAGGTTGCTGATAAGGTAATCAGCTGCTTCTTCTGTCCAGTTGTTATCGTATTCGATGTAGTGGAGTGTACGCTCGGGAAGTGCGGGAAGCTCGTTGAACTTGCCTTCGAGAACGTTCTGAACTGCTGCATCGAGCTCATCCTCTGAAAGGTTGAGGAAGTATACCCAGTTCATATCTGCGGGTGTGAATTCCATCTTCTGTGCGAAGATTGCTGCGATGTTAGCGATGATGCCTTCATCAAGATCAAACTTGCGCTCAATTGCACCTGCGTTGTCTTCGTAAAGAACAGCGTCAACTGCGAAGGAAAGGATGAAGAGGATGAGATCGCCTCTTGCCTCTTCGGTTACCTGCATTCTGTATGCAAGCTCACCTGTGGAGGATACGTAGGGATCTACGTCGCCGAGATAGAACTTAGTAAGGATATTTTCGCCGTTTACGTCACGAACGAATGTTACTGTGCCGTCAGCGTTTTCTGTTGTGTAGCCCTTGAATGCGTTGTTGAACTGGAAGTCACCGAGAACCTCAAGCTCTTCAAGAAGTGTGAACACTGCTTCAAGGTCAAGGTTGTTGATATCAAGACCGAAGAGAAGCTCCTGAAGGTCGATATCAGCGATGCCGTTTTCGTTAAGAACGTTGATTACGTTGAGAACGGAGCCTGCAAGGTTACGAACTGCAACGGAGAGACCGTTTGCATTGATGAAGTAGAGGAGGTTGGGAAGAAGCTCAACTGCCTCGGGGATAAGGTTACCCATAATTTCATCATATCTTGCAAGAACTGCGTCGATAACGGGCTTGAACATTGTAGCGCAAGAGGGACTCTCAAGGAGAGTGGGAAGCTCTACGCCGATTGCTTCAAGGATGGGAGCAAGACCGTACTTGTAGCCTTCGTTACCTGCGATCTTAAGGAGAGTTGTTGTTCCGTCGGAATTCTTTACGAAGAACTCGTAGCTGTCACCGAAGAGGAGCCAGTCAAGAACTCTGAACAAGGGAGCAATAGCTTCTGTAAGACCTGCGGAGAAGGTTTCTCTGTCATAGATTTCAGCGGATGTGAATTCCATGCCGTCCCAAGCTGCAACGTCGATACCGAGAACCATACCTGCAACCTCAATAAGCTTAGCGTCAAGAAGGTTGTAAAGCTCAGCGGTAAGACCAACGAGTGAATTAAGGATCTCTGCATCGTAAAGATTGAAGGTGCCGGCAAGCATTTCTTCAAGAGTCTCGTCAACGCCGCACATTCTCATAATACCGAGAACGAGGTCGCCGAGGTTGTCATAGAAGTAGTTTGCAACTTCACGGTTGGTGTCAGCATTGTATGTGAAGTAGTTCATAAATGCTGTCTTGGGAAGAGAAATATCATAAGTTACGGGATCAATTGTGCCGCCCATGTAGTTCCAATCGAAGTCTACGTAGTTGGGCTCTGCGCCAAGTGTGGGAATGATTGCGATAATGTCGTTAACTGTACCGGGTTCAAGACCGAGAAGATTTTCAAGAGCTGTAACGTTGTCAGCGCCTGTTGCTTCGTTCTTGTAAAGTACAACTTCAAGAAGAAGGTTAACGATGATGGTGAGCATTTCTGCTCCGCCCTCTGTTGCTGAGTAAACCATTCTGAATGCGGGCTTACCGTTAGCAGAGGTATAGTATTCCATCTGACCAAGATAGAACTTGTCGATCTTAGCATCTGTGAGAACCTCTCTGATTACAAGGCCTGTAGCTTCTTCAGCCATGCCAAGGAGATAGAGAAGGTCAAGATTGTCAAGAGATACCTTTTCTTCTTCAACACCGAGTGCTTCAGCAAGGAACTTTTCAATGCTGATCTTCTGGTCGTCGGGAAGAACCTCATTAACTGTGTCAAGGAGACTGAGGATACCGCCTGCAAGGTTGTTAACGATTACAGAAAGTCCGTTTGCGTTAATGAAGTAGATAAGGTTGGGAAGAAGAGCAAGTGCTTCATCCACGGGGTTAGCAAGAATAGCTTCTACACGAGCAAGAACGTTGTTGATAAGGGTGAAGAATACATCCTTAGTCTTGTCGTCTGCGTCAACAGCGGGAATTGATACGCCGAGAGCCTCGAAGAGAGGTACAAGAGCGTACTTGAAGCCTTCTGCGCCGGGAAGGTTAAGAAGAACCTGAATTCCGTTTTCTGTTTTCTTATCGAAGTACTGAAGGTCATCTGCGAAGAGGAGCCAGTCAAGTACGGGGAAGATGGGATAAAGGATCTGATAAAGTCCCTGAACGAACTGAGTTCTGTTTGTGATAGAGCCCTCAGCGAATCTTTCAGTTGTTCTGTAAACGCCGAGATCAACGTTAAGAACGATACCGATAAGATCTGTGATAGCACTGTCAAGTCCCTCTACAAGACCGCCAACGAGGTCAAGGATAGAGTTAAGATTCTCAGCATTGTAAAGGTCTTCATTGAGTGAGAAGCTGTTTGCAAGAATTTCTGCTACGCTTGTAGCGCCGTTACCGGTCATTGAAAGTACAGCAGAGATGATGTCATTTCTGTTCTGGAAGATGAAGTCAGCTGTCTGCTTGTTCCAATCGCTTGCATAGCTGAGATAGTTGATTGTTCTGCCGGGAAGAGTTACTGTGTCGCCGGGTTCAAGATCGGATACGTCAACAGTCTCGTCGAAGTAGAACCAGTCAACGTCTACAACGTTTACTGTGTAGCTCTCTCTTACTGCCTTAACGATACCCTGAACAAGACCGGGATCCATACCAAGGAGTTCTTCAAGTGCAGCTGCGTTGCCGTCCCAAAGAGCTACGTCAAGTACGAAGGAGAGAAGGATTGTAATGAAGTCAGCAAAGTCTTCGTCTGTGGAGAATCTCATTCTGTAAGCCTGCTTACCGCTTGCGGAGTTGTAGGAAATGATTTCGCCCATGTGGAAGTATGCCAGCTTATTACCGACTACGTCTGTAATCTCAAGGCCTGTGAACATTTCAACAAGCTCGAAGATATACTGAAGATTGATGCCGTCAAGTGAGAATACGAGCTCATCGTTTTCTGTTGCGTCTCTGAGAACGTCCTGAAGAAGTGCGTCAACGCTGAGAGAAGAATCACCTGAAAGCTCTGCAAACTTGTTAACGAGGTTAAGAGGACCTGCTACAAGGTTTGCAACGGATACCTGAAGTCCGCCTGCGTTAATGAAGTAGAGAAGCTCGGGAAGGAGATTTACTATTTCATTTACGGGATTATTAAGGATTTCGTCAATTCTTGTGAAGAGAGCTGTTGCAAGGTCAGTAATGAAGAGCTCCATATCAACTGTAACGTTACCGTTATCATCAGTTGTCTTATACTTTGCTTCCTTACCGAGACCTGTGCAGCCGAGAGCCTCAAGAAGAATTGCAAGGCCTTCCTTATAGCCGTCTGAGCCGGGAATATTGATAAGAACGTCGTCTGCTGTTGCTTCTGTGTTACCGTTGAAGAATTCATATCCTTCACCGAAGAAGAGCCAGCTGAGAAGTCTGTATGCGGGCTGGAAGAGAACTGCGGCACCCTTGATGAATTCTTCGCGGGTTTCAATACCGTAGGTCTTGATCGTTTCGCCGCTTGCTTCATACTGTTCGTTGCCTTCTGCATCGAGAACTGCGTTGCCCTCTGCATCAACAACAAGCTTCATAACGTCTGCATCTCTGTAGTAGAGACCGGTTTCAGTATCAAGCACGTAGGTTTCGCCCTCAAGCTTGGTTTCAAATGCATATTCATAGTTCCAGCTTGTGAGGTCAGCACCAAGGAAGGCACCGATAAGCTCAATAAGAGACTGATTGAGAATTGCATCTTCGCCGAAGAGGAGAGGACTTACGAGGTCAAGAAGACTCTGAAGTGTTTCGCCGCTGAAAATGCTTTCAAGGTTGAGAAGCTCCTTGAGTGTTGCGGAAAGGGTTGCACCCTCGTCTTCAACGAGACCTGTCATCTTGAGAATACCCATAATGAGGTCTTCGAAGCCGTCAGCTGTCTTAGCAGCACTTTCATAGGTCCAGTCTGTTGTGTAGTTGAGATACTGGAATGCATATCCGGGAACTGTGATTCTGCCGTCCTCATCAGTCTTTGTAAGATCGATGGTTTCGTCGAAGTAGTTCCAGTTGATATCCTTATAGATAATGTTTGTGGGATCCTTAAGAGCACCGAGAATACCTGATACGTAATCTGTAGCCTCTTCGTCGTCACCGTTGATGAGTGCGTCGATAGCTGCAGCATTGTTATACTCAACAAGTACACCGTTTCCGTCCTCGTATACGCCTGTGTCGGAAATGATTTCAACGACAAGAGCAAGGAGGATTGTGATCATATCGTGACGCTCTTCGACTGCTGAGTAATCCATTGTAAATGCTGTCTGGCCGTTAGCTGATGTATAAGCTGAAAGCTGACCGACATAGAGATTAGCCATATAGTCTACAAGGTCGCCTCTGATTACGATACCGAGAGATGACTCAAGAATACCGAAGATACCTGCAAGGTTAAGGTTTGTAAGATCGATACCGCCAAGGTTTGTAAGATCAATCTTGGAATCCTCATCGAGAAGTCCGTTTACAGCATCAAGTGCATCGAGGAGTGCGCCTGCGATGTTCATAAGAGCTGTGGAGAGACCGTTTGCATTGATGAAGTAAACAAGGCCGGGAAGTGTATCAACGAGCCAGTTTACAGGATCAGCAGAAATAAGGTCGATGAAGTTGGAGATGATTTCAACGAAGTCACGTACGAAGAGCTCTTCGTTGTAAAGCATATCGCCGTCAGCATTTACGCCTGCTTCATACTTTTCGGGCTTGTAGTTTGTAAGGTCAAGACCGAGAGCCTCGAAGATGGGGATAATGCCGTTTGCATAAGCGTTAAGTCCGTTGATAACAATAGCATCGTCACCATAGCCTACTGTGCCGGGGCCGTTGTCTATTGTGTAGAACAGTCTGTATTCTGTGCCAAGGAAGATGATACCGAGAAGCTTTGCTGCGGGATTAAGAATCTCAGCAAGAGCATCAAGGAATTCAACTCTTGTGTCGATATACTCGGGAGCCTCGGGATCTGCCCACCACTTGTGGTTTGCCTTTGCTACCCATACGTATTCGCCTGTGCCGTTGCCTTCCTCATCGGTTTCCTCAACCATTTCGCAATAGGATACCCAGTTAACGAGCTTTGTTTCAAGCATTGTGTCAATGATGGAAAGAAGCTCAACGGGGATCATATCGAAGAGTGAGCCCATAAGGTCTGCAAGAGCCTTGATTGTATCAGCGTGGAAGATTTCAGTTGTAAGGAGCTCATCAACGAAGGAGCCAAAGCTTTCAGCCTCGGGATCGATCATTGTTACAACGAAGTCAAGAACGTTCTTGAGAACCTCGTCAGTAGCCTTAGCTGTGTCCTCTGTCCAGTCTGTGTAGTAGTTAAGAGCATTGATTGAGTGGTACATTGAAAGATCAGAATACTTCTGAAGCTTCTGATAATCGCCGTCTGTCCAGGTTTCGGTGATAGAGTAATCAAGGTTACCGTCGTTAGCTATACCGAATACCGTCTTACCCTCAAGGAGATAGTCCCAGTCGGGCTGGAGAGCATCTGCTTCTGCCTTATCATCAAAGATCTTAACAAGTGCTTCAAGTATACCTGTTGCGGAGATGCCATCGAGATTTCCTTCCTCATCGGGAGCAACCTCCTGAATGAAGCCGAGCATAGCATCGATAGCAGCAGCGTTGTTGCCGTAGGTAAGAAGGTCAATGATTGCAGAGAAGGTAACCGTCAGCGTATCAGCACCGTTATAGTCAAGTGTATAAGCAGTACCGCCTGCCTTTGTCTCATAAGCTCTTACACCGTAGGTTTTGCCGTCTCTTGTATAAGGAACAGCCATTCCTTCAAGTGCGTAAGAGAGAGGTGAAAGGTCAATGCCGAACATTGTTTCTACAACAAAGTAGATTGCTTCAAGGTTAAGCTTTTCAATTGAAAGCTTGAAGATACCGTCAACAGCAGCCTTATCCTGTGCAGCCTGTGTTTCTGAGTATTCGGGAGTCTCGAAGCCGAGATCAAGAAGTCCCATAAGAAGGTCTGCAATAGCGGACGTGGGATAGTTAACCGTATCATTCTTGTCGTATACAAGTCCTAAGTAGCTTGTGAGGAACTGATGGATGATAGCATCAAGGTTCACGTCAGCGATGGGACGGATTGTATCAACAAGATTCCAGATAGGATGAAGGAGGTTCTTGAGAAGAGTTGAGATACCGTCTGACTGAATGAAGTAGAACAGGTGAGGCAGTAAGTCAATGATCTTCTGAACGGGGCCGTAGGAAACCATAGCACCGTCAACCATAATAGTGTCAACAGTAAGAAGCTCTGTAACTTTGTCAAAGAGCTTGTTTACAAGGTATTCGAAGCCTGCAGCAGAGTCGTTTGCAAACTTTGCATTGTACTCATCCTGAGTGTAAAGGTCGTAAATACCGAGCATTTCGTAAACGGGGATGATAGCACCTGAATAGATTTCTGCACCCTTGATTACGATAGCATTGTTGAAGAGTCCGAGGTCAGTACCTGTGAAGAGAAGACCAAGGATGGGAGATAAGGGCTTGAGAAGCTCGCAGAAGATAGCTGTGAATACTTCACGTGCGTCGTCGGCGCCGTCTACAAGAGCCTTGCCGTCAACTGTCCAGAAGAATTCCTTGTCTATGATCTGGTTGCCGTTATCATCGTAAACGGGATTACCGTCCGCGTCAACCGCAGGTGTTTCAACAACCTGAACTGAAAGTGCGGGGAAGTCGTTTACGTAATTGGGATCGTCGGGAGTAAGAGGAGCGTTTTCATCAACGATGAGCTCGCCTGTTTCCTCGTCATACTGAGGAGTATAATCGTACGTCAAGTAACCGAAGGACTTGTACCAGGTAAGAAGGTCAACGCCTGCGTCTGCGCCGCCGGAGGAGATCTGATCCTTGATAAGGTCAACGATCATATCCTGACCTGCAAGGCTGTTACCGATACCTACAACAAGGTCGATAACGTTCATAATACCTTCGTTGTTGAACATGGAGTTGATGAGGTTGTTGAGGTATTCGTTAACACCTGCATAGCCCTCAAGCATCTCGGGATCAATCATATTAACGATAACGTTAGCCATATCGTCAACGTTATTGTAAAGGTATTCTGCCTTTTCTCTTGTCCAGTTGTTTGCGTACTTGAGATATACGAAGTCAGAGGCTGTAAGATTATATCTTGAGCCGTCAGCATTTGACTGATACCAGTCATAGTCTTCCATTTCATATTCCTGAGGCAGGAAGAGCTCAACGAGAGAAGCAACTGCATCGTGGGAATCGATAGCACTGAGAATTGCATCAAGCTCGGGAGGAAGCTCAGCGCCTGCAAGAGTTGCAAGAAGACCTGAAAGGTTACCCTCAACAGCTATAAAGTCAAGAAGCCACTGAATTATTGTGTAAAGCATATCTGCCTTATCAGCAACGATGGTGTAGCGCTGTCCTGCGCCGAGACCGTTATTGAGGTTCTTGGTTCTGATAGATGATGTCTGAACAACGTGACCGAGTGAAGCCCACTGACCTGCGTTGATGTCGGGGATGGAAATTGCTGTAAAGTCAATTCCCTCTTCTGCCCATACATGCTCACAGTCAGAGCAGGTATGTTCTCTCTTTAAGTCATCATAGCTTGTGTTTTCAGATTCACACTCGGGACAGAGTGTAACCTCTACATATACAAATTCATGATAGCAATCCTCACACCTGTATGTTGAAGTTACAACATCCAGCTCGGTTGTGTTTTCTGATTCACAGGAGGGACATGCTACCACTGCTTCGGGCATAAGGAAGTGGTTAATGATACCGTTGATATCGGAAAGGTCATCAACACCGAGAAGCTCCTGAAGGTTAAGCATACCGCCGAGCTCAAGAGGAATGTCCGTGTTGATAACATCTACAAGAGCGTCGTTGATGAGTCCGAGGAAGAGGTTAACAAGACCGGAAAGGTCGATACCCCAGTCAACGATAGCCTCAACGTTATCCGTATCATTGATTTCGATGGATGCCTTCAGGTTGATGTTTGTTGAAACAGCATCAAGAAGAGGCTGAACGAAGCCGTAAGCAACCGACTGCATAAGATTGGGTATGATACTCATAACCGTGTCGATGGGCTTAGCAGCAAGAGTGTTAACAAGTGAAAGAAGAGGCATAAACATACAGTTTGCAAACTGTGCCGCTGTTGCAGAAGAGCCTGAATCACCGAAGGTGGTGGAAAGAGGATTCTGGATTGTGGGGTTGTTGTTGTTTACTGTACCTGAAACGCCGAGAGTCTCGAAGAGAGTACCCCAGATGTTCTTATAGCCTTCAACACCCTGAAGAGAGAGCTGAACGTGACCGTAACCGTAAGCGTCACCGATCTGAATGTCAACAGTGTAGTTAACATCAAGGTTCTTACCGTGGAAGTAAAGAAGATTTTCAATCTTGGGTGTGGTATAGGTGTAATTTGTAAAGAGAACCTGAAGAACGGGAAGAATAGCTGTGAAAACGTCACCGATTGCAGCGCAGAAGGTGTCATAGTCGCTTACGCCCCATACATAATTCTGAAGGTCCTCAGCTGTAAGCTCGCCGTCTGCGTTACCGCCTATGTTCTCTCCGTTAGCGTCGAGTCTTTCCTGGTCAAAGTAGTACCAGTCTTCATTTGCAGCATTAAGAGCGGAGATAATTGCGTTATACTTGCCTGCCCTACCGTTTGCTGTAGAGGAAAGAGCCTCTGCAAAGTATTTGGGATAGATCTTAATACCAAGATCTGAGAATGCCTTTGCAAGTCTGGGAGTACCCTGCTTACCGTTGAAGTATGCGTGAAGAGTACCGCCATAAACCGAAAGTCCACTAATACCGCCGAGGGAGTTGACGATTGCAAGAAGGTTAAGAGCACCGTCTGCACCGGCCTCGGGAGTTGCCATCCAGGTGGGATCAAGCATGGTGGTCTCGGGATCGAAAAGTCCGAGAAGAAGACCGCCGATAAGATCCGTCAGCATGGGGAAGAGCATTGCAACGATAGTATTGATCATATTATCGTTAAAGAGCATATCAAGAAGGAGATTCTCAATATATTCAGAAAGAGTGTGGATTGCGGGGAGGGTATTTCCTGTGGGATTGCCGTCCTCATCAAGCTCGGGCTCTGCTGTTTCACGGTATACACCGAGAAGCTTTGTGAATGCCTCAGACGTGATGAAGGAGTCAAGCTTACCGATAACGGTAAGGATTTTATCCTCTGTTACCACGTAGTCATCCACTGCGATTCCGTCTTCACGAACCATATCCTGGGGAAGAGCGTAACGTGTGGTATAGTAGCCTGAGCCGGCAGGAGTATCCATCTGAACCTGAGAGAAAGCACCCCAAGCCTGTGCGATAACAGCCTCAATAGCTGTCTCATAGGCAGGAATAAAGCTGTGCCATTCAGTAAGAAGCGCTGTGTTATGTGTGTTGCCGCAGTTTGCAAGCACCCAGTTGTAAAGATCAATATCAATATTCTTGATACCTCTCTTAACAGCGGAGAAGTTACCGTTGTTAAGCTCGTCAGCTGCTGTGCCGTCATATGAACCGCTGCTGGTAATATCGGATGCGGCATCAAGAAGATTATAATGCTGCTGATATGCACGGTTATACAGAATGTCGTACAGAGAAAGAATGAAAGCATTAACAGTATCGGGATATGTACCGTAGATCTGTGCTGCCCTATCTGCTCCGAGAACGGTTACAGCTTCATTATAATAGTTTCTGAACTCAGTTGCCTTTGCTGTTGCAGAAGCCACAATCTTAGCGAGAGACTTGAATGCAACAAGCTGATATCTTTCATATCTGATGGACTCAAAGTATGCATAGTAGTCAGCGAAGGTTGTTTCGTGTCCGCGGTATGCAACTTCCTTGTTAAGCTCAGTTGCAAATGCCTTTGCATCAGCAAAAGTGATCGTGCCGTTATCCGCAAATACTGCGTTTACGTTGTCAATGTCAAACTGACTTTCCATAGCGGAAATCTTAGCATTGAACCATGCAGTTGCAGACTGAAGCATAAGATCGTCAACGGGGCAAGCTTCGCCGTTTGAGGTATAGGGATAGCTTTCATAATTGATAGCACCCCAGAGAGAAGCGTCGCCGTTGTAGGTCTCAGTTTCATCGTGAGTCATACGGAAGATGATCTCATCGTACATATCAGTAAGATCATAGATCTCAATGAGATCCTCAACTGCCTTGAGCTGATTTGTGAACATAGCGGATGAAT
>JAZOOE010000135.1:0-2083 GCA_045654865.1 Acutalibacteraceae bacterium
GACGGAGCGCTCCGTCCTCATCTTGTTATTCCCTTTAAGCTTGATAAGGAGGCTGCAAAGAAAGCCTTCAAGCAGCATATAACAGGTAAAAAATTTGTTGTAAGAGCCTTTAAGGACGATAATAAAATTGATGAAATCAAGGGCGTTTACGTGCCCCATTGGCTGTTCTCCTGTCAGGCAGAGGGTCAGGTAAGCTTTGTTGCCGAAAAGACAACAAAAAGATGGTCTGATGCCAATAATAATTATACCGAAATAACGGAATATGACTGCTACAGAAGCGGTAATATGATATTTGATAACGTTCCCGTTGACGGCTCAACAAAGATGCCTGATGATCTTATGGAATCTCTTGAGCCCTTTAACGTAAACGAGGCTGTGCCCTTTAACGTTGGTTATCTTTCAGGCTATCTTGCAGATAAGTTCGACGTTGATGCCACAAACAGTATGCCCCGTGCAAACGACAGAATCCGTCAGAGTATTGCAGATACTCTCAGAAAGACCGTTGACGGCTATGATTCCGTTACAACAATTCAGTCAAATATGACGGTGCTTGGCGGTGACTACAAATATGCTCTTTATCCCGTATGGCTTCTTACAATAAAGCACAAGGATAAGGACCATATATTTGCAATGAACGGTCAGACAGGTAAGTTTGTAGGAAACATTCCTACCGACACAAAGAAGGTAAAGACTCTCGGTGTACTTATCGGTGCAGGTATAGGTGTTGCCCTTTGGGCAGTGCTTAATCTTATCGGTCTTATTTAAGGAGGTGCGGAATATGAAAAAGATAATCAGTGCTCTTCTTGTTGCGGTGTTTGCTCTTTCCTTTATGCTTATTCCCGCATCCGCCGATGATTTCAATACTATTGATTCAGCAGGGCTTCTTACTGCCGATGAAATTCAGGCTCTCGAGCAGTTAGCGGTTGATATTGAAGCAGATTACGGTTATTGTGCAATGATTTGCTTCACCGATAATATCAATGGTTATGATTCTGTCCGTGATTACGGTGAGATGCTTTACAATAACTATGCCGATTGTGAAAATGCAGTAATATTTGTACACGACCTTAATCAGAATCTCTGTGATTTCTTTATTGCAGAGGACTATGAGGAATATGTTTTTGATTTTGACGTGACCGATCCCATTTTTGATGCATATAACAATGCAGAAACCTATTATCTCGGTGCCAATATTTTTTATAACCTTGTTTACGGTGCACTTTCTGATGCAGGAGCTACGGCTCCTGAAGAGACAACGGCTTCAGAAGATGAGACAGATGCTACAGCGGAAGAAACAACCGCTGCAGCAGAAATTGAAGAAACAACAGAGTTTGTTAATGTTGACAGAGTACTTCCGTTGGTTGTTGACAATGCTGACGTATTGACAGATGAAGAGGAAGCATATTTCCTTGAAAGATGTCAGACCTTCACAGATGAATATAAGTGTGAAATTGTGATTGTAACAATAACAGATCTTGAAGGCAAGACCGCTCAGGAATATGCTGATGATTTCTATGATTACAACGGCTACGGCTACGGTGAAAATAAGGACGGACTTCTTTGCTTATATCTTGACGGCGAAGAAGGACAGCGAAATGCTACACTTACCACTTCCGGCACTGCTCAGATGAACATCGGAGATGATGAAATTGAAGATATTCTTCTTGCAATCGCAGGCTCTGCAAAGTTCGGTGAATTCAAGGATGCGTTTGATTGGTATATTGATTTGTCTGAGGAGGCTGTAAAGCCCGTGCCTCCCTTGTTCTGGCTTCTTATATGTCTTGCTGTGGGTATGGTAATAGGACTTATTATTACAAATTCAATGGCGTCCAAAAACTACTCTGTACATAAGAAGGAAACTGCAGCGGATTACGTAAGAGAAGGCACACTTATGATCACAGGAAGAAACGATATATTCAGAAATACAAGAGTTAACGTGACACCGAAGCCCAAGAGCAACAGCGGAAAGTCGTCCGGTTCAAACGGCTCAACTCACACAAGCTCCTCAGGCAGAAGCCACGGCGGCGGCTCGATTTCCTTCTGATAGAGGAAATTAATAGGAGGAAATATAATGGGACTTTTT